>NZ_LT629751.1:2537777-2838333 GCF_900104805.1 Pseudomonas oryzae
ACAGCAGGTCCCACTCGCGCCATGGGGCGATGACCTTGACGCCCGGCTTTAGCGCGTAGGCGCCCAGCTCGAAACGCACCTGGTCGTTGCCCTTGCCGGTGGCGCCGTGGGAGATGGCGTCGGCGCCGGTCTGGTTGGCGATCTCGATCAGGCGCTTGGCGATCAGCGGACGGGCGATGGAGGTACCCAGCAGGTACTCGCCTTCGTACACGGTGTTGGCGCGGAACATCGGGAACACGAAGTCGCGCACGAACTCTTCGCGCAGGTCGTCGATGAAGATTTCCTTGACACCCAGGGCCTGGGCCTTGGCACGCGCCGGCTCCACTTCCTCGCCCTGACCCAGGTCAGCGGTGAAGGTCACCACTTCGCAGTTGTAGGTATCCTGCAGCCACTTGAGGATCACCGAGGTGTCCAGGCCACCGGAATAGGCCAGAACTACCTTTTTCACGTCCGCCATTCGTTACTCCACGGGGGGTTGCTACGAAAAGAGGCATTCTAGCCCCGCCTCCGGCGAATTTACAGGGGAACGGACCGCCAGGCGGGGCGCCGCGTGACCGTCCGGCGGCTTTTCGGTAGCATCGTGGCCCACGAGTCACCCCGCCTGGAATTCCCCGCATGTCCGACCGCCTGACCCTGCTGCGCCCCGACGACTGGCACATCCACCTGCGCGACGGCGCCGCTCTGGCGCACACCGTGCCCGACGCCGCGCGCACCTTCGGCCGCGCCATCATCATGCCCAACCTGGTGCCGCCGGTGCGCAACGCCGAGCAGGCCGCGGCCTACCGCGAGCGCATCCTCGCCCAGCGCCCGGCCGGCAGCCGCTTCGAGCCGCTGATGGTGCTCTATCTCACCGACAAGACCAGCCCCGATGAGATCCGCGCGGCCAAGGCCGGCGGCCTGGTGCACGCCGCCAAGCTGTACCCGGCCGGCGCCACCACCAACTCGGATTCGGGCGTGACCAGCATCGACAACATCTTCCCGGTGCTGGAAACCATGGCCGAGGTCGGCCTGCCGCTGCTGGTGCACGGCGAGGTGACCCACGCCGACATCGACGTGTTCGACCGCGAGAAGCGCTTCATCGACGAGAACCTGAGCCGCGTGGTGCAGCGCTTCCCGACCCTCAAGGTGGTGTTCGAGCACATCACCACCGGCGATGCCGCGCAGTTCGTGCTGGAGGCGTCGGCCAACGTCGCCGCCACCATCACCGCCCACCACCTGCTGTACAACCGCAACCACATGCTGGTCGGCGGCATCCGTCCGCACTTCTATTGCCTGCCGATCCTCAAGCGCAACACCCACCAGCAGGCCCTGCTGGATGCCGCCACCAGCGGCAACCCGAAGTTCTTCCTCGGCACCGACTCGGCGCCGCACGCCAGGCACGCCAAGGAAGCCGCCTGCGGCTGCGCCGGCTGCTACACCGCCTATGCCGCCATCGAGCTGTACGCCGAGGCCTTCGACAGCCGCGGCGCGCTGGACAGGCTGGAAGGCTTCGCCAGCTGCTTCGGCCCGGACTTCTACGGTCTGCCGCGCAACACCGACCGAATCACCCTGGTGCGCGAGGACTGGGTGGCGCCGACCGAGCTGCAGTTCGGCGACCACCCGCTGGTGCCGCTGCGCGCCGGCGAGAAGATCCGCTGGCGCGTGTTGGAGGGCGAGGCATGAGCGAGCAGATCGACTACGAGGACTACGAACAGGAACCCCATGCCGGCGGCCTGAAGCCGCCGATGGCGCGCCGCTTCCGCGGCTTCCTGCCGGTGGTGGTGGACGTCGAGACCGGCGGCTTCAACGCCGCCACCGACGCCCTGCTGGAGATCGCCGCCACCACCATCGCCATGGACGACGACGGCTTCCTCTACCCCGAGCACACCTACTTCTACCGCATCGAGCCGTTCGAGGGCGCCAACATCGAGCAGGCCGCGCTGGACTTCACCGGCATCAAGCTCGGCCATCCACTGCGCATGGCGGTGAGCGAGGAGCAGGCGCTCGGCGAGATCTTCAAGGGCGTGCGCAAGTCGCTCAAAGCCAGCGGCTGCAAGCGCGCGGTGCTGGTCGGCCACAACGCGAGCTTCGACCTCGGTTTCCTGAATGCCGCGGTGAACCGCACCGGAATCAAGCGCAACCCGTTCCACCCGTTCTCCAGCTTCGACACCGCCACCCTCGCCGGCCTCGCCTACGGCCAGACCGTGCTGGCCAAGGCCTGCCAGGCGGCGGACATCCCCTTCGACAACCGCGAGGCGCACAACGCCCGCTACGACACAGAGAAGACCGCCGAGCTGTTCTGCGGCATCGTCAATCGCTGGAAGGAGATGGGCGGCTGGATCGACTTCGACGAGTGATCGATACCCCGTCCAGCAACATGGAGAACCCGGCCCCGGCCGGGTTTTTCATGCTTGCAATCCGGAAGCCAGATCGCGGCGCCAGACGATAAATGGTCATTCATCGTGTTTGACAATACTTCTCATTAATTCTAGGATCGACGCATCAACCACTTGCCGCAGGTAGCGCCATGTACGTCTGTCTTTGCTTGGGTGTGACCGACCATCAGATCCGCGATGCCATCTACGAAGGCTGCTGCAGCTATCGCCAGGTACGCGAGGAAACCGGTGTCGGCACCCAGTGCGGCAAGTGCGCCTGCGAGGCCAAGAAGCTGGTGCGCCAGACCATCCACGACGTGCACCAGGCCCAGCTCGCCCTCGCCCATCCGGCCGCCTTCGCCGCCGCCTGATCCGCCCTGCCGCCCGAAGCGCCCGCTTCGGGCCGTCCGATCCGGCCCCCGCGGCCCCCGTCTTCGCCGCCCGTCGCGCACAGTTGCCCGGATCGCTATTTGACAGCCTCCGGTAGCGCACACAGACTGTTCAGTCATCCACTCCAGTCAAGGCGGACCCCGGCATGAAAGGCGACAAGAAAGTCATCCAGCACCTCAACAAGATCCTCGGCAACGAGCTGGTGGCGATCAACCAGTACTTCCTGCATGCGCGCATGTACGAAGACTGGGGCCTGGACAAGCTCGGCAAGCACGAGTACCACGAATCCATCGACGAGATGAAGCACGCCGACAAGCTGACCAAGCGCATCCTGTTCCTCGAGGGCCTGCCCAACCTGCAGGATCTCGGCAAGCTGCTGATCGGCGAGAACACCAAGGAAATGCTCGAGTGCGACCTCAAGCTGGAGCAGAAGGGCCTGGTCGACCTCAAGGAAGCCATCGCCTACTGCGAAAGCGTCGGCGACTACGGCAGCCGCGAACTGCTGGAAGACATCCTCGAGTCCGAGGAAGAGCACATCGACTGGCTGGAAACCCAGCTCGGCCTGATCGACAAGGTCGGTCTGGAGAACTACCTGCAGTCGCAGATGGACGAGTAAGTCCCGCCCCGAATGAAAAAGCCCCTCGCGCGAGGGGCTTTTTCGTTGACCTGACAGGCCGGGTCGATCACTCGCCCTTCTGTACGGCAGCCTTGATCAGCGGCTGCAGTTCACCCTTCTGGTGCATCTCGAGGATGATGTCGCTGCCACCGACCAGCTCGCCGTTGACCCACAGCTGCGGGAAGGTCGGCCAGTTGGCGTACTTCGGCAGGTTGGCGCGGATGTCCGGGTGCTGCAGGATGTCGACATAGGCGAACTTCTCGCCGCAGGCCATCACCGCCTGCGAGGCGCGTGCGGAGAAGCCGCACTGCGGGGCGTTCGGCGAGCCCTTCATGTACAGCAGGACGGGGTTGTTGGCGATCTGCTCTTTGATGGTTTCGATGATGTCCATGGTCTACCTCGGCTGGAAGATTGATCCGGTCCCCGACCGGCGGGATGCGCCGATTGTAACGGAATCCCGTGCGTGACGCTCGGTCTTGCGGCCGTCGCGACGCAGCGGATTCGCGCGCTGCACAGCCGAGCCTGACGCTTTGTGCAATCCACGGCACCGGTTTGCGCGGCCTCGCAGTTTCCTTATAAGATCGGTTCCTTTCCTCGAGTACCGCACAGTGCGGTCCCGCCGCAGTCCTCGCCCGTTCTTAATCCGAAATCGGACATTTCTGCGGCCTGTCTTGATCAGGTAGTGAATAATGAGTGTACGGCACTTTCTCTCGTTGATGGACTGCACGCCCCAGGAGCTGGCCAGCCTGATTCGCCGAGGCATCGAGCTGAAAGACCTGCGCAAGCGCAGCGTACTCTACGAGCCACTGAAGAACCGTGTGCTCGGCATGATCTTCGAGAAGGCCTCGACCCGCACCCGCCTGTCCTTCGAGGCCGGGATGATCCAGCTCGGCGGTCAGGCCATCTTCCTCTCGCCGCGCGACACCCAGCTGGGGCGCGGCGAGCCGATCAGCGACTCGGCCATCGTCATGTCGAGCATGCTCGACGCGGTGATGATCCGCACCTTCGCCCACCAGAACGTCCTCGACTTCGCCGCCAATTCGCGCGTGCCGGTGATCAACGGCCTGACCGACGACCTGCATCCATGCCAGCTGCTGGCCGACATGCAGACCTTCCACGAGCACCGCGGCTCGATCCAGGGCAAGACCGTGGTATGGATCGGCGACGGCAACAACATGTGCAACACCTACGCCCAGGCGGCGGTGCAGTTCGACTTCCAGCTCAAGGTGGCCTGCCCCGAGGGCTACGAGCCCAAGCAGGAGTTCCTCGACCAGGCCCAGGGCCGCGTCACCCTCCTGCGCGACCCGCGCGAGGCGGTGGAAGGCGCCCACCTGGTGAGCACCGACGTGTGGGCCTCGATGGGCCAGGAAGAGGAAGCCGCGACCCGCATGCAGCGCTTCGCGCCCTATCAGGTCACCCGCTCCCTGCTCGATGCCGCTGCCAGCGACGTGCTCTTCATGCACTGCCTGCCGGCGCACCGTGGCGAGGAGATCAGCGTCGACCTGCTCGACGATCCGCGCGCGGTGGCCTGGGATCAGGCGGAGAACCGCCTGCATGCGCAGAAGGCGCTGCTCGAGTTCCTCGTCGAGCACGCCTATCCGGCCTAACGCGAGGACCCGCCGGCGATGAATCACACCCTGCTGCTGCAACTGCGCGATCTGGGCTGCGGCTACCGCGAACAGCGGGTGGTGCAGAACCTCAACCTGCACCTCAACGCCGGCGACATCGGTTGCCTGCTCGGCCCCTCGGGCTGCGGCAAGACCACCACCCTGCGCGCCATCGCCGGTTTCGAACCGGTGTACGCCGGCTCCATCGAGCTGGCCGGCGAGGTGATCTCCCGCCCCGGCTTCACCCTCGCCCCGGAAAAGCGCCGCATCGGCATGGTGTTCCAGGACTACGCGCTGTTCCCGCACCTGACCGTGGCCGAGAACGTCGCCTTCGGCATCGGCAAGCACCCCGAACGCGAGCGCATCGCCGCCGAGATGCTCGAACTGGTACAGCTCGGCCACCTGGCCAGACGCTACCCGCACGAGCTGTCCGGTGGCCAGCAGCAGCGCGTCGCCCTGGCCCGCGCCCTGGCTCCCGAACCGCTGCTGCTGCTGCTCGACGAGCCGTTCTCCAACCTCGACGTCAAGCTGCGCCACAGCCTCAGCCACGAGGTCCGCGACATCCTCAAGTCGCGCGGCACCAGCGCCATCCTGGTCACCCACGACCAGGAGGAAGCCTTCGCCGTGTGCGACCAGGTCGGCGTGTTCAAGGACGGCCACCTCGAGCAGTGGGACACCCCCTACAACCTCTACCACGAGCCGCTGACCCCCTTCGTCGCCAGCTTCGTCGGCCAGGGCTACTTCGTGCGCGGGCAGATGCTCGGCCACGACACGGTGCAGACCGAGCTCGGCGTGATCCGCGGCAACCGCGCCTACCAGTGGGCGCCGGGCAGCGCGGTGGAGATGCTGCTGCGTCCGGACGACATCGTCCACGCGCCGGACAGCACGCTCAAGGCGCGTATCGTCGGCAAGTCGTTCCTCGGCGCCGCCACCCTGTACCGCCTGCAGCTGCCCACCGGCACCCGCCTCGAAGCGCTGTTCCCCAGCCACGAGGACCATCGCATCGGCGAGGACGTCGGCATCCGCGTCAGCGCCGAGCACCTGGTCGCCTTTCCCGCCGAGGGCAGCGTGGCCACTCAGCAGTCGCGCGGCGAATCGCACGCCCACGCCTGAGCCCCCCCACCGTGCGGGGGCGAACTCATGCGCGCCGCCACAGCCCCAGCGCCTCCGCGCTGCCCCTGCCCCGGGACAAGGCAGGGGTAGTCAAATCGGTGCAGTGACGACCTCTCGGCCGCCCGTCCGCACCGCGAAAACAACGCTTCCGCCAGCCTGGCACGTCTCTTGCTGAATCCCTCCCGGTCAGCACAACGGCGTGTCTGCCAACTTCCGACAACGACGTCACCGCATCCCCCCTCGCGCAGGGCGGGAGGCTGTGGCGTTTTTTCGTTCTGGACCACAAGGAATGCCTGGAATGCTCACGATCACCCCCGCGCCGCTGGCGCTCGCCGTCGACATCCACCAGCCGTGGCTGCAGCTGCACTACGCCAACTGATCCACCGGGCTCCGGAGGAGCCCTTCATGAACGGCGGCGGTTACCACCGCCTCCCCCCAGGTTGCAGGAGAACAACCATGCTGAAACGCCTTGCCCTCCCCCTCATGCTCGTCCTCGGCCTGCTCAGCCAGCCGAGCCAGGCCGCCATCGACAGCGCCGAAGCGGTCAACCTGTCCGGCATGCAGCGCATGCTCAGCCAGCGCATCGCCAAGAGCTACCTGATGATCGGCACCGAGGTGCGCGCCGACGAGGCCAATGCCCAGCTCGACCAGAGCATGGCCACCTTCGAGAAGAACCATCTGGCGCTGGTCGAGTACGCGCCCACCGAGACGATCCGCGGCGAACTGGCCAAGGCCGGCGAGCTGTGGCAGCGCTACCGCGCCCTGGCCCTGAGCAGCCCCGACAAGCAGCGCGCGGTCGAGGTGCTGGTGCTCAGCGACGAGCTGCTGGCGCAATGCGAGAAGGTGGTGCAACTGATCGAGCGGCACACCGGCAGCAGCAGCGCCTGGCTGGTCAACCGCAGCGGCCGCCAGCGCATGCTCAGCCAGCGCATCGCCAAGCTATACCTGGCACGCAGCTGGCACCTGCCGGTCAATGGCCTCGACGAGCAGTTCAACCAGGCGGTCAACGAGTTCGGCAAGGCCCTCGGCGAACTGCAGCAGGCCCGCCAGAACACCCCGGAGATCAGCGCCGCGCTGAGCAAGGCCGACGCCCAGTGGCAGTACTCGCGCGCCGGCTTCGAGCTGTCCGCCGACGGTCGCTACGTGCCGACGGTGATCGCCGTCACCACCGAGAGCCTGCTCGGCCAGATGCAGGCGCTGACCGCCGCCTACACCGCGCGCATGCAGAACGACTCCTGACCGCCTCCCGCGCCGGGCGCCCCGTCCGGCGCGGGCCCTCCCTGCGCTGCGCTCAGCCCGCCGCGCCGCTGCGCACCCGGCGCACCGCGTCCTGCCAGCCGGCGTAGAGCGCCTGGCGGCGCTCCTCGGCCATCCCCGGCAGGAAGCGCCGGCTGGCCTGCCAGCGCGCGGTCAGCTCGTCGAGCCCCTGGTACACCCCGCTCTGCAGGCCGGCCAGGCTGGCCACGCCGAGGGCGGTGGTCTCGATCACCTGCGGCCGCTCCACCGCCACGCCGAGGATGTCGGCGAGGAACTGCATCAGCCAGTTGTTGGCCACCATGCCGCCGTCTACCCGCAGCGCGGTCAGCGCGCCGGCGCCGTCCAGGCGCATGGCCTCGAGCAGGTCGCGACTCTGGTAGCACACCGCCTGCAGCCCGGCGGTGACGATCTCCTTGATCCCGGTGTCGCGGGTCAGGCCGAGAATCGCCCCGCGCGCCTGCGGATCCCACCAGGGCGCACCGAGACCGGTGAACGCCGGCACCAGGTACACGCCGCTGGCCATGTCGGTCTGCTCGGCCAGTGCCTCGCTGTCGCTGGCGTGCTCGATCAGGCGGATGCCGTCGCGCAGCCACTGCAGCGCCGCGCCGGCGACGAAGATGCTGCCCTCAAGGGCGTAGGTGGTTTCGCCCTGCAGGCGATAGCCGACCGTGGTCAGCAGGCGATGGCGCGAAACCAGCGGCGTGGCGCCGGTGTTGCGGATCATGAAGCAGCCGGTGCCGTAGGTGCTCTTCAGCATGCCCGGGGCGAAGCAGGCCTGACCGAACAGCGCGGCCTGCTGGTCGCCGGCCATGCCGCGGATCGGAATGGCCGCGCCGAACAGCGCCGGATCGCTGGCGCCGAACTCGGCGGCGCAGTCCAGCACCTCCGGCAACAGGCTGGGCGGAATGTCGAACAAGGCCAGCAGTTCGGCGTCCCAGCGCTGGCGGTGGATGTCGAACAGCAGGGTGCGCGCCGCGTTGCTGGCGTCGGTGCGGTGGACGCGGCCGCCGGTGAGGCGCCAGAGCAGGAAGCTGTCCACCGTGCCGAAGCGCAGCTCGCCGCGCGCGGCGCGCTCGCGGGCGCCGGGCACCCGGTCGAGGATCCAGCGCAGCTTGGTCGCGGAGAAGTACGGATCGAGCAGCAGGCCGGTCTTGGCCGCCACCCGCGGCTCATGCCCGGCGGCCCTGAGCGCGGCGCACTCGGCGGCGGTGCGGCGGTCCTGCCAGACGATGGCCGGATGGATCGGCATGCCGGTGGCGGCGTCCCACACCAGGGTGGTCTCGCGCTGGTTGGTGATGCCGATGGCGGCGATCTGCCGGGCCTCGAGACCGGCCTGGCGCAGCGCCGCGCGGCACACCGCGAGCACGCTCTGCCAGATCTCCTCGCCGTCGTGCTCGACCCAGCCGTCGCCGGGGAAGTACTGGCGGAACTCCTGCTGGGCCTGGGCCAGTACCCGGCCGGCGGCATCGAAGACGATGGCGCGGCTGCTGGTGGTGCCCTGGTCGATGGCGAGCAGATGGGCGGTCATGGGCGAACCTCCGTGTGCGGCGGTGCCCGCCGCAGCGGGCGCCGGCGAGGACGATGCGTCCCCTACAGCATCGCAGACAAACCGCGACTCAGCCGCGGCCGATGGCGGCGAAGCTGGCCTGGGTGTGCGCGGCCAGCACCTCGGCGGCCAGTTCGACCTCCAGGCCGCGCCGCCCGGCGCTGACGAACACGCTGGGGAAGGTACGTGCCGACTCGTCGATGAAGGTGCGCAGGCGCTTCTTCTGCCCCAGCGGGCTGATGCCGCCGACCAGGTAGCCGGTGGCGCGTTGCGCCGCGGCTGGATCGGCCATGTCGGCCTTCTTCACCCCGGCCGCCTGGGCCAGCGCCTTGAGGTCGAGGGTGCCGGCCACCGGCACCACCGCCACCAGCAGCTCGCCCTTCTCGCTGGCGGCGAGCAGCGTCTTGAACACCCGCGCAGGCTCGAGTCCGAGCTTCTCCGCCGCCTCCAGGCCGTAGGACGACGCCTTCGGATCGTGGCTGTAACTGTGAACTGCGTGGTCCGCGCGAACTTTCTTCAACAGATCTATGGCCGGGGTCATGCTGGCTTCACGAAAAGGGTCGACAATGAAATCAAAGACGTATGCAAAAGGTGCCGGGCAGCGACGCTTTGCGGATGAACCCTAAGGTAGCGCAAAAGTCGAAACTCAGGCAGCCGGCCCACGGACAGGGCCAGGGACCACGGACGCACGACAAAAAGGCGCAGCCATCATGACAGCATCCTTGCCCTTCTCCGCCCCGCTGGCCGAGGTCTACGACCTCGCCGTGATCGGTGGCGGCATCAATGGTTGTGGCATCGCCGCCGACGCCGCCGGACGCGGCCTGTCGGTGTTCCTCTGCGAACAGCACGACCTCGCCGCGCACACCTCCTCGGCGAGCAGCAAGCTGATCCACGGCGGCCTACGCTACCTGGAGCACCACGAGTTCCGCCTGGTGCGCGAAGCCCTCGGCGAACGCGAGGTGCTGATCGGCATGGCGCCGCATCTGGTGCGCCCGCTGCGCTTCATCCTGCCGCACCGCCCGCACCTGCGCCCGGCGTGGATGATCCGCGCCGGCCTGTTCCTCTACGACCACCTCGGCGCGCGGCACAGCCTGCCCGGCTCGCGCCACCTGACCTTCGGTCCCGGCAGCCCGCTGAAGGCCGAAATCGAACAGGGCTTCGAGTACTCCGACTGCACGGTGGACGACGCCCGCCTGGTGGTGGCCAACGCCATCAGCGCCCACGAGCACGGCGCGCACATCCACCCGCGCACCCGCTGCATCAGCGCGCGGCGCAGCAAGGGCCTGTGGCACCTGCACCTGGAACGCGAGGACGGCAGCCGCCTGTCGCTGCGCGCCCACGCCCTGGTCAACGCCGCCGGCCCCTGGGTCGAGCAGTTCCTGCGCGAAGGGCTGCACCAGAGCAGCGAGCAGCACCTGCGCCTGGTGCAGGGCAGCCACATCGTGGTGCCGCGCCTGCACGACGACGAGCAGGCCTACATCCTGCAGAACAGCGACGGGCGCATCGTCTTCGTCATCCCCTGGCAGAAGCGCTTCAGCCTGATCGGCACCACCGACCGCGAGTACCACGGCGACCCGGCGGCGGTACGCATCAGCGACGAGGAGATCGACTACCTGCTGGCCGTGGTCAACGCCCACTTCCGCCGGCAGATCGAACGCGCCGACATCGTCAGCCACTTCTCCGGGGTGCGTCCGCTGTACGACGACGCCCAGGGCAATCCCTCGAGCGTCACGCGCGACTACCGCCTGGCTCTGACCAGCGACCACGACGCGGCGCCGCTGCTGTCGGTGTTCGGCGGCAAGCTGACCACCTACCGCCGGCTCGCCGAGGCGGCGCTGGAGCAGCTGGCGCCGTTCTTCCCACGCATGGGCCCGGCGTGGACGGCGACCAGCAAGCTGCCCGGCGCCGAGGAGCTGGATTCGCTGCGCAAGCTGGCCGAGGCGCTGTGCGACGCCCACGGCTGGCTGGCCGACGACCTGGCGCGGCGCTGGGCCGGCAGCTACGGCACCCGCGCCTGGCGCCTGCTGGAGGACGCGCACTGCCTGATGGACCTGGGCGAGAACTTCGGCGCCGGGCTGTACGCGCGCGAAGTGGACTACCTGTGCGAGGAGGAATGGGCGGTCAGCGCCGAGGACATCCTCTGGCGGCGGACCAAGCTCGGCCTGGTCCTCGGTCCCATGCAGCAGCAGAAGCTCGCGCGCTACCTGCAGAAGCGCCGCGGCCCGGCGGCCGCGGCGCCCATCGTGCACGAGCGTCTGGCGCCGCGGCGCCTGCCCGACGAGACGCCCGTCGTGCTGCAGCGTCCGGCGCCCTGAGCGCCGGACGCCGGAGGCTCACCAGAGGCTGACGGTGTAGTCGAGGTTCACCCGGGTCTCGTCGATGTCGCGGAAGTAGTCGTTGCGGTTGCTCGCGTAGCGCCAGCGCAGGCTGAGGTTCTTCAGCGGCCCCGACTGCACCGCGTAGGCCAGCTCGACATCGCGCTCGATCTCGCTGGCGCGCTGGGCGACGCCCGGCAGCTCGATGTTGTCGCCATGGAGGTAGCGCAGCATACCGCGCAGCCCCGGCACGCCGAGGGCGGTGAAGTCGTAGTCGTAGCGCGCCTGCCAGGTGCGCTCGTCCGGATTGACGAAGTCGGAAGTCAGCGCGCCCTCGCTGTGCACGTGCACGTCGACGCGGTGCAGGAACGGTTGCGCGCTGGCGCCGCTCTGCTGCATGTAGCCGGCGCCCAGGGTGTGCGAGCCGCGCAGCCAGCTGAGCATCAGGCCGAGGCTCTGGTTGTCGACCACGCCGGCACGCGCGGCGCCGTCTTCGCCACTGTAGAAGTAGCGCAGGTCGCTCTTCAGCTTGCCACCGCCGAGCGGCTGGAAGTGGGTCAGGCCGAAATAGTGCTGCTGGTAGATCTCGTCGAGCTGGGCGTAGAAGTAGCTGGTGGTCAGGCTGTCCGACCAGAGGTAGTCGCCGCCAGCGAAGGCGAAGCTGTTCGACTCGGCGGCCTCGTTGAAGCGACCGAACGGGCCGTTGACCCGCAGCGGCTGATAGTTGGTCGAGTCGCGCATGTTCATGCGGTCGATGTGGCCGGCGTGCAGGGTCAGCCGGTCGATGTCCTGCGAACGCAGGTAGCCGCCGCGGAAGGTCGGCGCGAACAGGCGCGACGGCACCGGCAGGATCACCGGCAGCAGCGGGCTCAGGGTACCGACCTGCAGCTCGCTGGCGGCCATCCTGGCCTTGGCGGTCAGGCCCAGTTCCGCGTAGTTGTCGGCCGGCTCCCGGGTCTGCGGATCGACCGGCAGCAGGCTGCTGCCGACGCGGCCGGGGCCGGAGTCGAGCTTGAAGCCGGCGGTGCCGGTCAGGTTGAGGCCGAAGCCGACCGGGCCATCGCTGTAGCCGGAGTCCATGCGCAGGATGAAGCCCTGCGCCCAGGCCTGGGCCTGCGACACGCCGCTGCCGGAGCGGAAGTCGCGGTCGAAGTAGAAGTTGCGCAGGGTCAGGCTGGCCTTGCTGTCGTCGACGAAGCCGCCGGCCAGGGCCGGGACGCACGGCAGCATGGCGAGAGCGATGGCGGCCGCCAGGGAGTTTTTGTGCATGGAGAGGATCCGTTCTTTCTTATTGTGAGCGATGGGCAGCGGGCAACCCGGCACCCCGCACAAGACGGGACGCCGGTCGCCGACCAGCAGGGAAAACAGGGGGGACTGCCGCGCGAACCGCAAGGTCCGCGCGGCGGAGGAATCAGCCGCGCTGCTTGCGGCCGAACAGGTAGAACACCGCAACGCCGGCCAGCACCAGGCCGGGCGCCGAGGCGAGCATCACGCCGGCGCTGCCGAAGCCCAGGGCGAGCATCTTGCCGGCCACCAGCGGGCCGCTCATGGCGCCCAGGCGACCGACCGCCACCGCGGTGCCGACGCCGGTGGCGCGTACCTCGGTGCGGTAGAACAGCGGCGCCAGGGCATACAGCACACCCTGCCCGCCGGTGGCGAACATGCCGGCGGCGAAGCCGGCCGCGACCATGCTGCCGAACGCCTCGGCCATGCCCAGCGCAGCCAGCGCGGCGAGCAGACCGCCGTAGACCAGCGCGGCCATGGCCAGCGGACGCAGGCGCTCCATCAGCACGCCCAGCATCAGGGTGCCGACGGCGGCGCCGATCTGCAGGGAGAACATCACCCAGCTGGCCTGCTTGCCGGTGAAGCCCTGCCCCACCAGCAGGCTCGGCAGCCAGCTGATCAGCATGTACACCACCATCAGGGTGAAGAAGTAGGCGCTCCACAGCAGCACGGTCGGCAGCGCGGTGCCATGGCGGAACAGCCCGTCGATCACCGGCACGCGCGGCTCGACGCTGGCGGATTGCTTGCGGGCACGGAAGGCCGCCGACTCCGGCAGCCACAGCGCCAGCAGCGGCACCACCAGCAGCGGCAGCACGCCGCCGACGTAGTAGACCACCGTCCAGTCGGCGGTGTAGCCGGCGATGCCGATCATCGCCGCCAGCGCCGCGCCCAGCGGCACGCCGCAGTACATCATGGACACCGCGGTGCCGCGCAGGCGCTCGCCGGCAGCCTCCGAGCACAGCGCGATCAGATTGGGCAGCGCGGCGCCGAGGCCGACGCCGGTGAGCAGGCGCGCGGCCAGCAGGCTGTTGAGGTCCCAGGCGTGAGCGGTGGCGATGGAGAAGATGCCGAACAGCGCGACCGACGCGATCAGCACCAGCTTGCGGCCGATGCGGTCAGCCAGCCAGCCGCCAGCCAGGGCGCCGGGCAGCAGGCCGAGGATGCCGGCCGAGGATGCCGGCGCTGAATACCCAGCCCATGTGCAGCTTGTCCAGGCCAAAGGCGGCGGCCATGCCGGGCGCAGCGATGCCGGGCGCCTGGAAGTCGATGCCTTCCAGGACGGCGACGGTGAAGCAGAGGGCGATGGTCAGCCAGGTACGGCGGCTTTCGTGTTCCACGGCAGTAGCCTCGGAATTGGGCACAGTACAAGTAGTCATTATTGTTTTACCTGTGGTTTTTGGGGGTGTACAAGGCCGGCCAGCGACCTCGCGGTCGCCGGCACAGCCCGGTTTTTCCTTGGGGGAATCGCTGTCCTGCGGATCAGTGGCCTTTGCCGGCCGCCAGCAGATCCAGCGCCACGTCGACGATCATGTCTTCCTGACCGCCGACCATGCGCCGGCGACCCAGCTCGACGAGGATGTCGAGGGTCTTCAGGCCGTACTTGGCCGCCGCCACTTCGGCGTGGCGCAGGAAGCTCGAGTAGACGCCGGCGTAGCCGAGGCCGAGGGTCTCGCGGTCGACGCGCACCGGACGGTCCTGCAGCGGGCGCACCAGGTCGTCGGCGGCGTCCATCAGGCGGTACAGGTCGGTGCCGTGGTTCCAGCCCAGGCGCTCGGCGGCGGCGATGAACACCTCCAGCGGCGCGTTGCCGGCGCCGGCGCCCATGCCGGCGAGGCTGGCGTCGATGCGGTCGCAACCCTCCTCCACCGCAGCGATGGAGTTGGCCACGCCGAGGCTGAGGTTGTGGTGGGCGTGCATGCCGGTCTGGGTCTCGGGGTTCAGCACCGCCTTGAACGCACGCATGCGCTCGCGGATGTCGTTCATGTTCATCGCGCCGCCGGAGTCGGCCATGTAGATGCACTGGGCACCGTAGCTCTCCATCAGCTTGCCCTGGGCGGCCAGCTGCTCGGCGGGGATCATGTGGCTCATCATCAGGAAGCCGACGGTGTCCATGCCGAGGGAACGGGCGTACTCAATGTGCTGCTTCGACACGTCCGCCTCGGTGCAGTGGGTGGCCACGCGCACGCTGCGGGCACCGGCGTCGTAGGCGGCCTTGAGGTCGTGGACCGTGCCGATGCCGGGCAGCAGCAGCACGGTGATCCTGGCGTGCTTAATGACGTCGGCGGCGGCCTCGATCCACTCCAGGTCGGTGTGCGCGCCGAAGCCGTAGTTGAACGAGGAACCCTGCAGGCCGTCGCCGTGGGTGACTTCGATGGAGTCGACGCGCGCCTCGTCCAGGGCGCGGGCGATGTCCTGCACGTTCTGGATCGAGTACTGGTGGCGCACGGCATGGCTGCCGTCGCGCAGGGTCACGTCGGAGATGTACAGCTTCTTGCTCGGATCGAAAGACATGGCAGCACTCCTCAGCCGTTGATCATGGAAAGAGCCATGCGCTCGGCGGTAGCCAGCGCGGCGGAGGTCATGATGTCGAGGTTGCCGGCGTAGGCCGGCAGGTAGTGGGCGGCGCCTTCGACTTCGAGGAACACCGAGGTCTTCAGGCCGGAGAACTGGCCGTGGCCCGGGATGGTCAGCGGCGCATCTTCCGGAATCACGTCGAACTGCACCTTCTGCTTGAGGCGGTAGCCCGGCACGTAGGCCTGCACGGCGGCGGCCATTTCCTCTACCGAGGCTTCGACCTTGGCCTGGTCGACCGCTTCGGAGAGCACGAACACGGTGTCGCGCATGATCAGCGGCGGCTCGGCCGGGTTCATGACGATGATCGCCTTGCCCTTGGCGGCGCCGCCGATCACCTCGATGGCTTTCGAAGTGGTTTCGGTGAACTCGTCGATATTGGCGCGGGTACCGGGGCCGGCGGACTTGCTGGCGATCGAGGCGACGATCTCGGCGTAGTGCACCTTGGCCACGCGCGACACCGCGGCGACCATCGGGATCGTGGCCTGGCCGCCGCAGGTGACCATGTTGACGTTGGTCGCGGCGAGGTTGTCTTCCAGATTGACCACCGGCACGCAGTACGGGCCGATGGCCGCCGGGGTCAGGTCGATCAGGCGGATGCCGGGCTTGAGGCTGCGCAGGAAGGCGTCGTTCTTGACGTGGGCGCCGGCCGAGGTGGCGTCGAACACGAAGTCGATGTCCTTGAACACCTCCATGCGGGTCAGGCCTTCCACGCCCTCGTGGGTGGTGGCCACGCCCATCCGCGCGGCGCGGGCCAGGCCGTCGGAGGCCGGGTCGATGCCGACCATGGCGCCCATTTCCAGGTGCTGGCCGTGACGGAGGATCTTGATCATCAGGTCGGTGCCGATGTTGCCCGAACCGATGATGGCGACTTTGAGTTTTTTCATGCTGTCGTTCTCTTGTGCACGCAACGTGCCGATCACTCGGCCGAGAAGTTGACGGCGACCTGGCCGATGCCGTCGATCACCGCCTCGAAGCGGTCGCCGGCGGCCACGCCGACCATCGGGCCGAGGGCGCCGGTGAGGATCAGGTCGCCGGCCTTGAGCGACTCGCCCAGGCGGGCCATGGTGCGCGCCAGCCACACCGCGGCGTTCAGCGGATGGCCGAGGCATTCGGCGCCGCTGCCACTGGAGACTTCCTCGCCGTTGCAGGTCATGCGCATGGCCGCCTGGCGCAGGTCGACATCGGCAATGCGGCGCGCCGGGCCGCCGAGCACGTAGCAGCCGCTGGAGGCGTTGTCGGCCACGGTGTCGACGAAACGGATGTTCCAGTTCTGCACGCGCGAACCGACGATCTCCAGCGCCGGCAGCACCCAGCCGGTGGCATCCAGCAGCTCGGCGAAGGTGGTGTCGGCGCGCGGCAGGTCGCGCTCGAGGATCAGGGCGATCTCGGCCTCGATCTTCGGCTGCAGCACGCGGCCGAACGGCACCACCTCGTTGTCGCCGTAGCCCATGTCGGCGAACAGGGTGCCGAAGTCCGGCTGGTCGACGCCGAGCTGGGCCTGCACCTTGGGATTGGTCAGGCCGATCTTGCGACCGACCACGCGGCGCCCGCTGGCGATGCCGTGGGCGACGTTGAGGCGCTGGATGGCGTAGGCGGCTGCACCGTTGTCCTCGCCGATCAGCCCGCGCAGCGGCTCGACGGCCTCCCCGCTCGCCTCGGCGCCGCGCAGGGCGGCGGCCAGTTGTTCCAGGGTCTGTTGGGTCACGCTCATGACTTACCTCGGGGTGCGCGCAAATCGGGGGCCGCCGGAGATTCAAGGACGAATCGCGGGCCGGAGGCTGTCGGTGGCCGGCGCGGCAACCGCGGTGGAAACCTGAGCGGCTTGTCCGCAGCGGCCGTGGGGCCTTTGTTGTAGGGGCGAGTATAGGAACGCCCGGAAAAACTCGACAATGAAAAACCGGAGTGATGTGCACTATGTGCACGTCATTGTTTTAAAAGGGTTTTTCAGAAAATCCAGCCACCAACGAGGCCACCCGTCGCATAAAAAAACCCTGCATCGCCAGGATGCAGGGTGGCTGAAAGGCTCGCTGCGCCAGCCCTAATCGGCGCAGGCGAACCGGTAAACAGCAAAGGCGGTCTGGCCGGCCGCTGCGGCCGGCCCAGGCAATCAGTGGCCGAGGAAGTCCAGCACCATGCGGTTGAACTTGTCGGCGTGCTCCCACTGCGCCCAGTGGCCGCAGCGGTTGAACACGTGCAGCTCGGCGTTGGGCAGGCCGGCGAGCAGGCGCAGGCCGGTATCCATCGGCACGAAGCGGTCGTTGCTGCCCCAGATGATCAGGGTCTGCGCCTTGATCTCGCCCAGACGCGGGCTGAAGTCGGGGAACTGCTTCGGGTTGGCCGCCAGGCTCTTGACGAAGTTTTCCAGGTGATCGCGACGGCCCAGCATGTTGTCCAGGCGCGCCTGGAACAGCTCCTCGGTGAGATCGCTGGTGTCGAAGACGAAGACGTTCATCATCTTCTTCAGGTTGTCGATGCTCGGCTCGCGATACAGGCCCTGCAGCAGCTTGATGCCTTCGGTGGGCATCGGCGTGAACGGGCTGGCGCCACCAGTGCCACCGCCCATCAGTACCAGCTTGCCGACCCGCTCGGGGTTGGCCAGGGCGAAGGCCACCGCACTGTGGCCGCCCATGGAATTGCCGAGGATGTGCACGCGGTCCAGATCCAGCGCATCGACCAGGCCCTTGAGCACGCGGGCGTTGAGGTCCGAGCGCGAGCCGGTGCAGACGATCGAGTCACTCTTGCTCCAGCCCGGGCAGTCCATGAGGATCACCCGGTAGCCGGCGTTCACCAGCGGCTCGATATTGCGGTTGAAGTTGGCCCAGCCGCTGGCGCCGGGACCGGAGCCGTGCAGCATGACCACGGTTTCCTGGCCGGAACCGCAGTCGTTGTAGTGGATGTTGAGGTCGAGCTCGCCGTCCTGGATACGGACGAACTTGCTGGTGGCGGCTTCGCTCAGGGGAGTACCGATCATGGATGCTGTCCTCGGAATCAGGCTTGGGGGGCGAGGCGACGGAACGCGCCGTTCAGGTACAGGAGCGGTTCGCCGCCCTGCTGGCCACGGGTGGCCAGGACCTCGCAGAGGAAGGCGTGGTGGGTGCTCTCGTCGAACACCTTGATCACCCGGCAGTCGAAGTTGGCCAGGGCGCCATCGAGCACTGGCACACCGCTGGCCAGGTCGCGCCACTGGCCGTGCGCAAAGCGCGCCTCGCCGTGCACGCCCTCGACCATGCCGGCGAACACCTTGGCCTCGTGTTCCTGGTCGGCGGCCAGGACGTTCACGCACAGCGCGCCGCTGCTGAGGATCGCCTCGCTGGCGGCGACCTTCTTGTTGACGAACACCACCAGGCGCGGCGGCTCGGCGGTCACCGAGCAGACTGCGGTGGCGGTCAGGCCGAGGTGGGTCTCGCCATCACGGGCGGTGATGATGGTCACCGCGGCGGCCAGGTTGCGCATGCCGACGCGGTGGTCGTCGGCGCTGACCACCGGCAGGCCGGCCAGTTCGGCGTTGGGCACCCAGTCCAGCAGTTGGTTGATCTGTTGGCTCATGATCGTTCTCTCACGCAGCAGGCAGAAGTGGGTGGGCTGCATGGCCCACCCATCGGTGACGAATCAGGCCTTGACGCCGAACGGGTTGGCCGCCGGCAGCGGGTTGCCGAGCAGCTGGCCGCCGAGCAGGTCGCCGATGTTGTCCTGGTTCTGGGTGATGTGGTTGGCACCGACGAGGATGTCGCGCATCTGCCGCTGCATCGGGCAGTTCAGCCACACGCCGCGGGTCGAGGTCTTCTTGAAGATCATGTGCGCCGCATCGAAGCACTCGCCGCCGGTGAACTGGTTGGTGGCGAAGTGGCGTACGCGCACGTCCAGCGGCACCAGCTCGCCGCGCGAGGCGTACTGCCAGGCTTCGTCGGTGTTGTGCAGCACACGCGCCTGGCAGGCGACGATCTTGGCGTAGGCCTCGCCCAGACGGTTCTTGATGAACGGGTCGTTGACCGCGGCGCCGACCGCCTGGTTGAGGTTCTGCCGCGGCATCATGTGCTCGACGTAGAGGTCGACCATGCCGCGCGCCATGCCGATGATCACCGAGGACACGGCGGCGTAGAACACGAAGAAGAACGGCATCTTGTACAGGTTGTCGACGTGGCCGTGCGACTCCTGGTCGTAGGAGGCGATCACGTGGCTGCGGTAGTCGGGGACGAAGACTTCCCTGATGATCAGCTTCTTGCTGCCGGTGCCGGCCAGGCCGACCACGTGCCAGTCGTCGACGATCTCGAAGTCGCTGCGCTGCACCCAGAACGAGCGGAACTCCAGCTCGCCCTTGTCGTTGGCCACGCGGCCGCCGAGGAAGGCGCCGCCGGCGGCGTGGTCGCAGCCGCTGGAGGTCAGCCATTCGCCGTTGAGCACATAGCCGCCCTCGACGCGCTTGACGGTACCGAACGGCGCGTAGGAGGAGGACACCAGACGGGTGTTGTCGTCACCCCACAGCTCGTCGCCGCAGCGCGGATCGAGCAGGCCGACCTCGAAGGGGTGCACGCCGAGCACCATCACGTTCCAGGCGCTGGACGGGCAGCCGCGGGCCAGCTCCATCAGCACCTTGTTCAGCACGTTCGGGCTCATCTCGTAGCCGCCCCAGCGCTTGGGCTGCAGGATCTTGAAGAAACCGGCTTCCTGGAAATCGGCGATGGTTTCCTTCGGCACCATGCGTGCCTTCTCGCAGGCTTCGGCACGCTCGCGCAGGCGCGGGATCAACGCCTCGGCGCGGGCGACGATTTCGGCTTCACTGGGGATCTGGGTTTCGATGTGGCTCATGTCTCTGACCTCTTTCGCGCCGCGGCACGCGCAGCAGCTGACGCACTCTTGTTGTGGATGGCGATGACTCGGGCGAGTCAGATCTGCTCGGCGCTCATCACGCCGTAGCCGGCAATCCATTCGTTGATCGCGCGGTAGTAGTCCTTGCGGGCGCGATAGGGGCCGACGGCGGCCAGGGCGGCGAAGGCGGCCACCCAGGTCCGTACCTCATGGGCCGAGCGGCCGGCAGCCTTGGAGATCTCCTCGATGCGGAAATCGTCGGCGGCGTCGAGGCGGCCCTCGATCAGCAGATCCATGAAGGACTGGTCCCACTCGGCGTTCAGCGGGGTCTGCTGCGACAGCTCGGTACCGTAGATCTTGCCGGCGGCGATGGTGCGCTCCTGACGGGCGGCACGCGCCTCCGGGGTCGGGTTGCGCCCGGCGATGAGGAACTCGGCGATGGCTTCCGGCGCGCTGTCCAGCAGCGGCACCGGCGGCTCGTGGGACAGCCCGCCGGTGCCGAGGATCAGCACGCGCTTGTTCAGCGTGGCGAGGAAGCGGCCGACCACCTCGCCGAGCTTGCGCACGCGGCGGTAGGGGGCAAACGGCGGGGCCACCGAGTTGATGATGATCGGGATCACCGGATAGCGGTCGATGGCGCCGGTCATCTCCTCGAGGGTCTGGGTGCAGCCATGGTCGACCTGCAGGCGGTGCGACAGGGCGATGTCCACGTCGTGGTCGAGGATGAAGCGGGTCAGCTGCATGGCCAGGTCGCGCGGGATCGACAGCGGGCCGGCCAGGCTCTGGTAGTCACCGACGCCTTCGGCGGCGGTGGCGATGACGAACGGAGGCATCAGGTCGTAGAACAGCCCGTTGTAGTGATCCGGGGCGAAGATCACGATCAGCTCGGGATCGAAGGCCTCGACCTCGGCGCGCAGCTTGGCGGTCACCGCATCGACTTCGGCGACGACCTCGGCACCCGGGTCGTTCAGACCACGCAGGGGGGTATGCGACAGGCATTTGAGTTGTACAGTCATGAAACCTCCGCAGCCCTCGGCGCTGCGCGCCACCGGGCAAGGCGTGTCGGATCAGGCGGCTGGCCGCGGGCGGGAGCACCACACCCGGTCCTACCGGCCGCCTGGTTGTTTTTTGTTCAGATCGGACAGGGGCCATTCTAGGGAGAGGTTCCGGGAAGCTGAAAAACTATCTGCCTTCGTGTGCACTGTGTGCACCTCATTGATTTGAAAGATTTTTTCAGGAATTCATGCCAGCGCCGCGAGACGCCTGCGGATGGCCGCAGGCCAATATCCATGCGCTCTCGCCGGTTTTTCCGGGGGAACGCCGCACGCGGCGGGAGGGGCGCGCCGAAAGGCGCGATATGGGCGCACGGGCTCTGCCGTGTTTGAATATCCGCAGCCGAACCGTCCTGGTAGCGAGCGATGACCACCACCCGCGATACCGAATACAAGACCGTGCGCGGCCTGACCCGCGGCCTGCAGATCCTCAACGCCCTCAACCGGGTGGACGGCGGCGCCAGCCCGGCCCGCCTCGCCGAGCTGACCGGCCTGCACCGCACCACGGTGCGCCGCCTGCTGGAGACCCTGCAGGACGAGGGCTACGTGCGCCGCAGCGAATCGGACGACAGCTTCCGCCTGAGCATGAAGGTGCGCGAGCTGAGCGAGGGCTTCCGCGACGAGCAGTGGATTTCCGAGCTGGGCGCGCCGCTGCTGGCCGAGCTGCTGCAGGAGGTGCACTGGCCGACCGACCTGTGCACCCTGGACGTCGACGCCATGGTGGTGCGCGAGACCACCCACCGCTTCAGCCGTCTGTCGTTCCACCGCTCGATGGTCGGCCGCCGCCTGCCGATGCTGACCACCGCCACCGGCCTGGCCTACCTGGCGTTCTGCCCGGACGCCGAGCGCGAGCGCATCGTCGAGCTGCTGGCCAAGCGCGACGACGAGGAAAGTCGCCTGGCGCGCAACCCGGTGGCGCTGGATAACCTGCTGCGCCGCACCCGCCACCGCGGCTATGGCGAGAACTACGGCAGCTGGAACAGCGAGGAGCGCATCGCCTCGATCGCCGTGCCGATCCGCGGCGAAAATCGCGTGTACGGCTGCGTCAACCTGGTCTATGTGCTCAAGGCGATGACCATCGAACAGGCCGCGCAGCGCTACCTGCCGGCGCTGCAGCGCTTCGCCGCCACCGTCCAGCAGGGCATCCGCGAACGCGAGCAGGCCGGGCCGGTGCTGTCGTGATTCCCGGCTGCCCTGTCCGAGACGTCGGGTGGACAAGCGCGCGGCGTTGTCCACCGTGGCCGGGCATGGGCACGGTAGATGCGCAGCGGCCTACGCCGCCTGTACCTGCCGCTGGTTGAGTGCGTCCGCGAGCTGCGCCACCTCCTGGCACCGGCGCACGGCGCGGGCCAGCCGGTGCTCGCCATCTGCCCCCTCCGGGCTGGGCGACAAGGCGCAGGACGGCGCCACCCACAGACGCTCGCCTACCCGCTCCTGCGCCTCACGCAGCACGGCCAGGGCCCGCTCCAGATCTGAGCGCCAACCGTCGTGGCCGTCGACCACACCGAGCGACAGCACCTTGTAGGCCGGCAGGCGGTCGAGGATCGCCGGGAACTGCTCGGGGGCGCGCACCAGGTCGACGTGCAGACCGGCCACCGGCAGGTTGGCCGCCAGACCGAGGTTGCCGTCCAGGCCGGCGTAGCAGGTGCTCAGCAGCTTCTGCGGCCTGGGCGCCTGCAGCAGGTTGTAGGCGCGTTCGAAGGCGGTCCGCCAGGCCTGCGGCAGGTCGAGCCCGAGGATCGGCTCGTCGATCTGCACCCAGTCGACGCTGAGGCCGGCCAGGCGGCCGAGCACCTCGCCGTATACCGGCAGCAGGCGCTCGAGCAGCTCCAGCTTGTCGAACGCCTCGCCCTCGGCCTTGCCCAGCCACAGGTAGGTCAGCGGGCCGAGCAGCACCGGCTTGACGGCATGGCCGAGCGCACGGGCCTCCTCGACCTCCTCGAACAGCTGCTCCCAGCTCAGGCGGAACTGCTGGTCGGCGCTGAACGCGGGGACCAGGTAGTGCTCGTCGGTATCGAAGCGCCGGGCCATTTCCTGCGCCTGGGCGCCGCGGGCCATGGCGAACTGGCTGTCGAGGGTGACCCGGCCGTCGGCGGTGCGGCAGCGCTCGGGCACCACACCGAACAGCAAGGAATGATTGAGCACCGGGTCGCACCAGGCGAAGTCGCCGACCGGCAGCAGCTCGATGCCGGCGTCCTGCTGCAACCGCCAGTGCGCGGCGCGCAGCTGGCGGCCGACCGCGCGCAGCCCGGCCTCGTCCAGTTCGCCCTGCCAGTAGGCTTCGAGGGCCGTCTTCAGCTCACGATCGCGGCCGATGTGAGGGAAGCCGAGGTTGTGCGCCAGTGCCATTGATCTGTCTCCCTGTTGGTGATGGCCGACATTGTCGACAGCCGCCACCCCATGAGACAAACTCAATGTATTCGTGATGATCTACAATTTTCCTCACGATAAAACTGCGCCCCGGCTGCCGCAGGTCTTTGCCACCACGCCCCGCGGGACTGGTGCGCATGGCGCACCCTACGCCCGACGCCGCCACCCGCAGGGTGCGCCGGGCGCATCACCACCCACCGAGGTCCCCATGCTCGAACTGCGCCACCTGAAGACCCTGCACGCCCTGCGCGAATCCGACAGCCTGGTGGAGGCCGCCGAGCGCCTGCACCTCACCCAGTCCGCCCTCTCCCACCAGTTCAAGGAGCTGGAGGAACGCCTCGGCCTGCCGCTGTTCGTGCGCAAGACCAAGCCGGTGCGCTTCACCAGCGCCGGGCTGCGCCTGCTGCAGCTGGCCGACGCGGTGCTGCCGCAGCTGCGCAGCGCCGAACGCGACCTGGTGCGCCTGGCCGGTGGCACCGCGGGGCGACTGCACATGGCCATCGAGTGCCACAGCTGCTTCCAGTGGCTGATGCCGACCATCGACCAGTTCCGCGACGCCTGGCCGGAGGTGGAGCTGGACCTGGCCTCGGGCTTCTCCTTCGCCCCGCTGCCGGCGCTGGCACGCGGCGATCTCGACCTGGTGGTGACTTCCGACCCGGTGGAGCTGGCCGGCATCACCTACGTGCCGCTGTTCACCTACGAGGCGCAGCTGGCGGTGGCCAACCAGCACCCGCTGGCCGGCAAGCCCCATGTCACCCCGGAAGACCTGGCCGGCGAGACGCTGATCCACTACCCGGTCGAGCGCGACCGCCTGGACATCTTCACCCGCTTCCTCGACCCGGCCGACGTCGAGCCGGCCGGCACCCGCACCGCCGAGCTGACGGTGATGATGCTGCAACTGGTGGCCAGCGGCCGCGGGGTCAGCTGCCTGCCCAACTGGGCGCTGCACGAGTACAGCTCGCGGGGCTACGTGACGGCGAAGAAGCTCGGCGAAAAGGGCCTGTACGCCACCCTCTACGCCGGCATCCGCGCCGACATGCTGGATGCACCGTTCATGCGCGACTTCCTCCTCACCGCCAAGGACACCTCGTTCGCCACCCTCGAGGGGGTCAGCGCGGCGCGCGGATGAAGCGGCTCAGAACAGCAGCAGCCCCAGCGCCATCAGCAGCGGCGTCGCCACGCTGACCGCCACGTTCAGGCCCAGCGCCGGCAGCAGGCCGGCCGGGGACTCGGCATCGCGGCGCAGCAGGCGCCAGGCGCGCAGCGCCGGCAGACCGCAGAGCAGGCCGAGGGCGGCACCGGCCGACGCCCAGCCGGCCAGCACCGACAGCAGCAGGCCGCCGAAGGCCAGCAGCCACTGCGCGCCGAGCACGCTGACCGCGCGCTCGCGGCCGAGCAGCATCGGCAGGGTCAGGCGGCCGACGCTGCGGTCGGCGTCGATGTCGGGAAACTGGTTGAGCAGCAGCAGGTTGTTGCACAGGCAGCACGGCACCAGGGCGAGCAGCACGCCACTCGGGCTGATCTGCCCGGCAAGGACCAGCTGGGTGCCGAGCACCATCAGCGGGCCGAAGCCCAGCCCCGGCGCCAGCAGGCACAGCCAGGGCCGGCGGGTCAGCCAGGGCGTGTAGGCGAGCACCAGCGCCAGCCCCGCCGCGCCGAGCGGGGCGAGCTGCCCGAGCAGCGCCGGCTGACGGATCAGGAAGTACAGGCCGATCCCGGCCGTCAGCGCCACACCACCGAGGCCGAGCAGCAGAGCCTTGCCGAGGTGCTGCGGCGCGGCGACCAGGGTACCGCTGCCGCCGCTGAACGGGGTGCGCGCGGTGCGCAGGTCGAGGCCACTGCGGTAGTCGCCGTATTCGTTGAGCGCGTTGACCGCGGCGTGGGCTGCCAGGGCGCCGAGCAGCACCAGCAGCGCGTCGGCCAGGAAGGCGCCGTCCAGCGCACGCGTCTGCAACGCCACGGCGACGCCGAGGGCCACGCAGGCCAGCGCCAGGAGCAGAAAACGCCCGCGAATCACCCCCAGCCACGCCAATCTATCCGACATCGTCCCTGTTCTCCCCTGTCCACTGGTGAAATCGACCTGCTGGCGGCACCCGCGAAGCGGTCGGCCGGGCCACGGCCAACCGTCGCCCGGCAAGCCAGCGCGGCCCGATGATACCGCTCTGTGTCGCGCCTCGCAGGCGATCGCCGGCGAATCCGGCTAAGCTGTTGTCAGCATTCGATAATAATTGTCATGGATAGGTCCGCCATGGGTGCTCCCGAGCCGTCTTCCGCCGTAGCCGATCAGCCGGCGTGTTCCGCTGCCCGCAAGAAAGCCTCGGCGGCCAGCAAGCGGCGCATCTGGCGGGTGCGGGCCGGCTTCGCGGTGGTGCTGCTGGCCGGCGCGGTGCTCGCCGGCCGCTGGCTGATGGAGGAGGCGCGCACCTCCGAGTGGCAGTCGCGTCTGCTCAGCGACTGGTCGACGAAGCTGGACTTCACCGTCGAACCGGGGCCGAGCGATGCCATCCGCTTTCCCACCCAGGGTCCGTTCGACCAGCGCCTGGGCTACGTCGGTCTGCCGGAGTTCATCCAGCGCCTGACCAGCCAGGGCTACGCGATCGAGCGCCAGGCACGCTTCTCGCCGCCGCTGCTGGAGTACACCGGCCACGGCCTGTATCCGCCCTACCGCGAGAAGACCCACGCCGGCCTCGACATCAGCGATTGCCGCGGCGAGCCGATGTTCAATTTCCGCCATCCGCAGCGCCACTACGGCAACTTCGCGGAGATCCCGTCGCTGGTGGTGGCCAGCCTGCTGTTCATCGAGAACCGTCACCTGCTCGACCGTGACACGCCGCACCAGAACCCGGCGGTGGACTGGCCGCGCTTTGTCATGGCCGCCTGGACCCAGCTGGCCAGCCGGCTGGACCCCGAGGCCGACTCGGCCGGCGGCAGCACCCTGGCCACCCAGATCGAGAAGTTCCGCCACTCGCCGGAGGGGCGCACCCCGAATGCTCCGGAGAAGCTGCGGCAGATGCTCTCGGCGAGTGTCCGCGCCTACCACGAGGGCCGCGAAACCCTGCCGTTGCGCCAGGAAATCGTTCACGACTACGTCAACAGCGTGCCGCTCTCGGCGGCCGCCGGCTACGGCGAAGTACACGGCCTGGGCGACGGCCTGTGGGTGTGGTTCGCCGCCGATTTCGCCCAGACCAACCGGGCGCTGGCCGGTGGCCCGGAGGTCGGTCTGGACGAGCAGGCCCTGGCGCTGCGCCAGGTGCTGGCGCTGATGATCGCCCAGCGCCGGCCGTCCTGGTACCTCACCGACGGCCGCGCCGAGCTGGCCGAGCTGACCGACAGCCACCTGCGCGTGCTGGCCAGTGCCGGGATCATCTCCGCGCCACTGCGCGATGCGGCGCTGCAGCAGCAGCTGGTGTTCCGCAACCCGGCCACCGATCCGGCGCTGCCGCCGGTGGCGCCGGACAAGGGCATCAACGCCGTGCGCACGCGCCTGGTGCGCCAGCTCGGTCTGCCGCTGTACGACCTCGACCGTCTCGACCTGTCGGTCGACGCCACCCTCAACCAGCCCCTGCAGCAGGCGGTCAGCGCTTACCTCGACAAGCTCGCCGACCCGGCCTTCGCCGAGCAGGTGGGACTGTTCGGCGAGCGCCTGCTCAGCCCCGAGCTGACCGCCGACGTGCGCTACAGCTTCACCCTGTTCGAGCGCGGCGCCAACGGCAACCGCGTGCGCGTGCAGACCGACACCACCGGCCAGCCATTCGACATCAACGAGGGCAGCAAGCTGGAGCTGGGCTCCACCGCCAAGCTGCGCGTGCTGGCCACCTATCTGGAGATGGTCGCCGAGCTGCACGAGCGGCATGCCGGCAAGCCACCGGCCGAGCTGCGCGCGCTCTACCAGGCCGCCAACGAGCGTGACAACCTCAGCCGCTGGGCGCTCGACTGGCTGCGCGTCAACCCGCGGGCCAGCCTGAGCGAGATGCTCGACGCCGCCATGGAGCGCCAGTACTCGGCCAGCCCCGGGGAGACCTTCTTCACCGGCGGCGGCGCCCACGTGTTCAACAACTTCCGCAAGGAGGACAACGGCCGCCGGCCGACCATGCGCGAGGCGCTGCGCGAGTCGATCAACCTGCCGTTCGTGCGCCTGCTGCGCGACCTGGTGCGCTACAGCACCTACCAGATGGAGCACAGCACCCAGCTGCTCGCCGACGACAAGAACCCGCGCCGTCTCGAGTACCTGGCCCGCTTCGCCGATACCGAGGGCACCGTGTTCCTCCAGCGCTTCTGGCGCAAGTACCGCGACAAGCCGAACCAGGAGATGTTCGAAACCCTGCTCGAGGGCTTGCGCCTGAGCCCGCCGCGTCTGGCCGCGATCCACCGCTACCTGTACCCGCAGGCCAGCCGCGAGGAGTTCGCCCAGGTCATGAAGACCCACCTGGGCACCCGCCTGCCGCCGCCGAAGAAGCTCGACGAGCTGTACGACCGCTATGGCCCCGGCGCCTACAGCCTGCCCGACCAGGGCTACATCGCCCGCGTGCATCCACTGGAGCTGTGGCTGATCGGCTACCGCATGCAAAATCCGCAGGCCAGCTTCAGCGCCGCCGCCGCGGCCAGCCGCGACGAGCGCCAGGAGGTGTACGGCTGGCTGTTCAAGACCCGCCATCGCAGCGCCCGCGACAGCCGCATCCGCATCATGGTCGAGGTCGAGGCGTTCACCGACATCCACCAGCGCTGGGCGCGCCTGGGCTTCCCGTTCGATCACATGGTGCCGTCGCTGGCCAGCGCGCTGGGCAGCTCCGGCGACCGTCCGGCGGCGCTGGCCGAGCTGATGGGCATCATCCTCAACGACGGCGTGCGCCTGCCGACCGTGCGCATCGACAACCTCGACTTCGCCATCGCCACTCCCTACGAGACCCGCCTGGAGCGCATGCAGACCGACGGCGAGCGAGTGATGCGCCGCGAGGTGGCCAGCGCCCTGCGCAACGCGCTGGCCGACGTGGTGGAGAACGGCACGGCGCGGCGCCTCAAGGGCGTGCTGGCCCAGGCCGACGGCCAGCCGATCATGATCGGCGGCAAGACCGGCACCGGCGACAACCGCATCGAGACGGTGACCCGCAGCGGCTGGGTGACCAGTTCGACGGCGCGCAACCGCACCGCCACCTTCGTGTTCTTCCTCGGCCCGCGCCATTTCGGCACCCTCACCGCCTACGTCGCCGGGCGCGAGGCCGAGCGCTTCAGCTTCACCTCGGCGCTGCCGGTGCAGACGCTCAAGGGCATGCTGCCGATGCTGCAGCCCTACCTGCTGGCCGAGGCCACCGCCTGTCAGCCGCCCGAGGCCGAGGCGGTGACCCGTACGGAAATGCTCGTCAACCGCAAGCCCCCTGCCCGATGAAAGCCACCGCCCGTCATCCCTGGCTGCACCCGGCAGCCCTCGGCGCCTGCCTGCTGCTGGCCAGCTGCGCCGCAGCGCCCAAGCCCGCCCCGCTGGCGATCCGGCCGATCCAGCCCGAGGCCGCCAGCGGCTACCAGACCAAGCCCGGCTGGCAGCTGCAGCGCTATGCGGTGGCCGCCGCCAATCCGCTGGCCGCCGAGGCCGGCCGCGGCATCCTGCAGGCCGGCGGCAGCGCGCTGGACGCGGCGATCGCCGTGCAGATGGTGCTCGGCCTGGTCGAGCCGCAGTCCAGCGGCATCGGCGGCGGCGCCTTCCTGCTGCACTGGGACGGCCAGCGCCTGGATGCCTGGGACGGTCGCGAAACCGCGCCGGCAGATGCCGACGAGCAGCTGTTCCTCAACGGCGACGGCCAGCCGATGGCGTTCATGGAGGCGGTGCTCGGTGGCCGCTCGGTCGGCGTGCCCGGCGTGGTGAAGATGCTCGAGGCGGCGCACCGTGCCCACGGCAAGCTGCCCTGGGCGGCGCTGTTCGTCCCGGCCATCGACCTCGCCGAACAGGGCTTCGCGGTCAGCCCGCGTCTGCACCAGCTGCTCGCCGGCGACCAGTACCTGCGCCTCGATCCGGCGGCCGCGGCCTTCTACTACCACAGCGACGGCACGCCGCTGGCGGTGGGCGAGCGCCTGCGCAATCCGGCGCTGGCCGAGATACTGCGGCGCATCGCCCGGCAGGGTAGCGCCGCCTTCTACGAGGGCGCGGTGGCCCGGGATCTGGTCGAGCGGGTGCGCCGCGACCCGCGCAGCCCCGGCCGCCTGCAGCTGGCCGACCTGCAGGGCTACCGGCCGCTGCGCCGCGAGGCGCTGTGCCAGCTGTGGCTGGCGCAGTACCGGGTGTGCGGCTTCCCGCCGCCCTCCTCCGGGCAGATCACCCAGATGCAGATCCTCGGACTGCTCGAGCAGCTGCCCGCGCTCGACACGCCACTGGACAAGCGCATGCCCTCCGCGCAGTTCCTGCACCGCTACAGCGAGGCGGCCAAGCTGGCCTTCGCCGACCGCGCGCAGTACATCGCCGACCCGGCCTTCGTGCTGCCGCCGGCCGGCGACTGGCGCAGCCTGCTCGCCCCGGCCTACCTCAGACAGCGCGCCGCGCTGATCGGTGAACGCAGCATGGGCAGCGCCAGCCACGGCGTGCCCGGCGGCACGCCGCTGGCCTGGGCGCCGCAGGCGGATCAGGAGGAGTACGGCACCAGTCACGTCAGCGTGGTCGACGCCCGGGGCCGCGCGCTGGCGATGACCAGCAGCATCGAGCAGGCCTTCGGCGCGCGCCTGCTCAGCGACGGCGGCACCGGCCTGCCCGGCGGCTTCCTGCTCAACAACCAGCTCACCGACTTCGCCCTCGCCCCGCGCGACGGCGAAGGCCGGCCGGTGGCCAACCGGGTCGAACCGGGCAAGCGGCCACGCTCGAGCATGAGTCCGACCCTGGTGTTCGACGCCGCCAGTGGCGGCCTGCTGGCCAGCCTGGGCTCGCCCGGCGGCGCCGGGATCATCCACTTCAACGCCAAGACCCTGCTCGGGCTGTTCCAGTGGAACCTGGATGCCCAGCACGCCATCGACCTGCCCAACTTCACCAACTTCAACGGGCCGACCGTGCTCGAGCAGGGGCGCTTCCCGCCGGCCACCGTGGAGCAGCTGCGCGAGATGGGGCACGAGGTCGGCGAGAGCGAGCTGCCCAGCGGCCTGCAGGCGATCCAGCGCAACCCGCAAGGCTGGTTCGGCGGCGCCGACCCGCGCCGCGAAGGCGTGGTGCTCGGCGAGTGATCAGCCCTTGCGCTGCTGCAGGCGGACGTACAGTGCCTCGACCTTTTCCCGCGCCCAGGGCGTGCGGCGCAGGAAGGTCAGGCTCGACTTGATGCTGGGATCGCTCTTGAAGCAGCGGATATCGACGCGCTGGGCCAGGCCGTCCCAGCCGTAGTGAGCCACCAGCGCGGTGAGCAGGGCTTCCAGGGTCACGCCATGCAGCGGGTTCTTCGGGGGCTGGTTCATCTTCGGCTCTGACCTGGAGTTGCGGACACGGGGCGCGCAGGATACCGCAGCGTCCTTCTAGCGCGCGAGGAACAGCAGCGCGCCGACCACCACCGCCAGCAGTGCGGCACTACCGATCAGCAGCACCCGCTTCAGCGAGCCTCCCTCGTCCACGCTGGCCACGGCCGCCGGCGCTGGCGCGGCGGCGCGCAGCGGGTTGGCGGTGGCGCCACCACGCGCGACCTGCGCCCTGGGCTCCGCCTTGGGCAGGTCGATGGCGCGCACGAACTGGGTGGCGTCACTGTCGTCCTCTTCCTCGACCGGCGGGCGGGCCGCCACGTTCGGACCGATCACCAACAGGGTCACCGAGCCCATGCGCACCTCGTCGCCCGGGCGCAGCGCGGCGGTGGCGACCTTCTTGTGGTTGACGTAGACGCCGTTGGCCGAGGCCAGGTCCTTGACCTCCAGCACGTCGTCCTTGAGGAAGAACTCGCAGTGGCGGCGCGACAGTTCCGGGTCGCTGAAGCACAGCTCGCTCTTCGGCGAGCGGCCGAAGCCGAGGCTGCCCGGCTGGACATGGAACTTCTTGCCGACCTGCTCGCCACCGACCACCTGCAGGAACCAGCGCACCGTGGCGTCGGGTCGCACGCTGGGCGCCTTGTTCGGCTCGAGCAGCAGCAGCTCGACGTTGCCGATGCGGACCTGATCGCGCGGGCGCAACTGGTACTGACCGCCGATACGTTCGCCGTTGACGAAGGTGCCTGCGGCGCTGCCGCAGTCGCGCAGGAAGTGCTGGCCGTCCTGCAGCAGGATCTCGGCGTGGAAATCGCTGATGCCGGGATCGCCGAGCACCAGCTGGTTGCGGCGATCCTGGCCGATGGTGAAGCGCTCCTCGACCAGCCAGATGGGCGCCTGACGACTGTCCTTGAAGTGCAGTTTGAGCATGAGGGCTACGAGTCCTGTGCTGGATACCGCGGTTGTCCGGGGCGGCTCCCGTCAGTCAGTTACCGAAAAGGTTGTTCCACACCCGCTTGATCGGGTTGGCATCGCCATTCTGGGTGCTGCCGGCGCTGCTCTGCTGGCGCGGCTGCGCCGCCGGCCGGCTGGCACGCGCGGCGCGGGCGGCACGCGCCTCGGCGAGCAGCTCCTGGTGTTCGTCGCGCATGGCGAGCAGCTCTGCGTGGTCGGGCTGTACCTGCAGGCCGCGCTCGATCATGTCCAGGGCTTCGGGGAAGTCGCCGCGCCGGTAGGACGCCCGGGCCAGGTCGCGATACAGCGCGGCAACCCGCTGCAGGCCCTCCAGGGCCTGCGGGTTGCCCGGCGCCCAGTCGAGGATCTGCCGGTAGTAGAACACCGCGCTGTCGTCCTCCGGCTGCAGCAGGCGCTGCTCGGCGATGCTCTGCTCGGCACGGGCGAGATGCGCGGCGATACGCGCTTCCTGCAGGCGGCGCACGCCGTCGAGGGCCGCGGTATGCTCGGCGTCCAGCTCGAGGGCGGCGCGGAAGTAGTGCTCGGCGCTGTCCTGCGCCGGCTCCACCAGCTGGCCTTCGACCAGACGCTGCTCGCCGATGCTGAGCAGTCCGGCGATGCGCGCGGCCTTCACCCGCGCGAGCCCGGCGAGGGCGGCCTGATTGCGCTGGTCGATGCGCAGCACCTCGTGGAAATAGTGCTCGGCGTTGTCCTGCAGCGGCTCGACCAGCTGGCCTTCGGCCAGGCGCTGTTCGGCCCGGGTCAGCAGGTCGTCGATCTGCCTCTGCTGCTGCCAGTAGAGGCCGCCGGCAGTCAGGGTGACCAGCAGCGCCAGCACGCTGAGCAGCACCGGCCAGACGGCCTTGCGCGGCCCGGGGCTGGTAGCGGCGGGCGCCGCCGGCAGCGCGTCCGCACGCGTGGCGTTCAGACCGACCGCCGGGCCGATGCGCGTCGCCTCGGGGTCGACCAGCTCGATCTTGTCCAGCGCCGCCAGCAGGGCGCGACAGTCGGGGAAGCGCTGCGCCGGGTCCTTGGCCAGCATGCGCACCAGCAGCCCCTGGCAGGCGGCCAGCGGCGTCGGCAGCAGCGGCGGCGCCATCTGCAGGTGGTTCATCACCGTCTGCGTGTAGTTGCCGGCGCGGAACGGGTTGCTGCCGGTGAGCATCTCCAACAGGATCACGCCCAGGCTGTAGATGTCGCTGCGCGCATCCAGCGGCTGGCACTGCGCCTGCTCCGGGCTGCTGTAGGCCGGACTGCCGACGGCGATGCCGAACTGGGTCAGCTCGCTGTCGAGATCGAGGTCCTTGGCCACGCCGAAATCGGTGAGCACCGCGGTGCCGTCGCCGCGGAACAGGATGTTGGCCGGCTTGACGTCGCGGTGCACCAGGCCCTTGTCGTGGACCACCGCCAGGCCGCTGGCGATCTGGCGGACGATCGCCAGGGCGCGCTCGGCGGCGAACACCTCGCCCTTGTGCCGGGCGAGGTCGCCGCCCGGCAGATACTCCATGGCCAGGTAATGGCGGCCATCGGCCAACTGGTCGATGTCGTAGATGGTGATGATCGCCGGATGGTGCAGCGAGGCGACCAGGTGGCCTTCCTTGATGAAGCGCTGGATGAACTCCTGATCCTCGGACTTGCTGAGGATCTTGATCGCCACCTTGCGCTGCAGCGACTGCTGGGTGGCGAGATGGACTTCGGCCATGCCGCCCTTGCCCAACGGGCCATGCAGGGTGTAGCCGGGAATTTGCAGTGCACTGTCGCTCATGTTCGGCGCCGGTCAGGATTTTGCGGATTTGAACAGCTTGTCGAGCAGGCCGCGCGGCTCGGCGGCAGCGGCCGCCGGCTCGCCCAGACCGAGGACGATGCAGGAGATGTTGTCCCGCCCGCCCGCCTGGTTGGCGGCCTCGACCAGCTGGCACGTCATGGCCTCCAGGGTGTCGGCGCCGGCGCAGATCTCGTGGATCCGCACGTCGCTGAGCTCGCCGCTGAGGCCGTCGCTGCACAGCAGCAGCAGCTCGCCCGGGCCCAGCTCACCCAGCACCACGTCCACCGTCAGCGCTTGGTCGGCGCGCCCCAGGCACTGGGTCACCACGTTGCGCCGCGGGTGGCTGCTGGCCTGCTCGGGGGTCAGTTGTCCGGCATCGACCAGCGCCTGGACCAGGCTGTGATCGCGGGTCAGGCGCTCGATGCCCTGGCTGCCGATACGGTAGGCGCGGCTGTCGCCGACCCAGGCCACCTCGAACGCGGCACCGGCGAATTGCGCCGCCACCAGGGTGGTGCCCATGCCGCGACTGCCATCGTCGGCGTCGGCCGCGGCGAGAATGGCGGCATTGGCGGCCTGAACAGCATCGAGCAGAACGACGCCGCGCTGGGTCTGCTGGCGCAGGGTCTTCAGGGCCAGGCTGCTGGCCACCTCGCCACGCTGGTGCCCGCCCATGCCGTCGGCCACCGCCCACAGCCCCAGGTGCGGGCAGCAGAGAATGGCGTCCTCGTTGTGCGCGCGGACCCGGCCGACCGCCGTCAGCGCCGCGTATCCCAGTCGATGGGCGGGAAGCGTGATGGACATGCTGACGGAGGCTCTCGGCTGCTGGTGAACGGGAAGGAACGGGCGACGGATGATGGCCGGATGGTGGCCGCTGCGAAGGATAACCGGGCGTGCGCAGGCGAAGTGTGGACTGCTTGGCACTGTGCTGGTGCCGGGAAAGGGCGAATCCCGGTAACGCCCGATTCGCGGGCATAAAAAAGGCCCGCGTCTGCCATGACGCGGGCCGTAAAACACGGACGTATCCGTGCCTGGTTGACGGTGCCCGCCACGCACGCGGCGTGGTCGGGCGGCGCGACGCTTAGATGTGGGCGTCGCGGTACTCCTTCTCGGCTTCATCGAAGCGCTTGAGCATGGCGGCCGACGGGGCGTTGCCGACGCGGCTGAAGATCAGGATGCCCAGGGTGCAGAGGATGAAGCCCGGGATGATCTCGTACAGGCCGGTCCAGCCGAAGAAGTTCTTCCACAGCACCACGGTCACCGCGCCGAGCAGCATGCCGGCCAGCGCGCCGTTGCGGGTCATGCCCTTCCACAGCAGGGAGAAGATCACCACCGGGCCGAAGGCGGCACCGAAGCCAGCCCAAGCGTAGGACACCAGGCCGAGCACCTTGCTCTCCGGGTTGGAGGCGATGGCGATGGCGATCACGGCGACCAGCAGCACCATGGCGCGGCCGACCCAGACCAGCTCGGTCTGGCTGGCGCCCTTGCGGAAGAAGGCCTTGTAGAAGTCCTCGGTCAGCGCACTGGAGCAGACCAGCAGCTGGCAGCTGAGGGTCGACATCACCGCGGCGAGAATGGCGGAGAGCAGCACGCCGGCGACCCACGGGTTGAACAGGATCTTCGCCAGCTCGATGAACACGCGCTCCGGGTTGGCCTCGACCGCCACGCCCAGCTCCGGGTGCGCGGCGAAGTAGGCGATGCCGAAGAAACCCACGGCCACGGCGCCGGCCAGGCAGAAGATCATCCAGGCCATGGAGATGCGACGGGCGTTGGGGATCGACTTGACCGAATCGGCGGCCATGAAGCGGGCGAGGATGTGCGGCTGGCCGAAGTAGCCCAGACCCCAGGCCATCAGCGAGATCACGCCGATGAAGCTGGCGCCCTTGAGCATGTCGAAGTGGGCGGCGTCCTTCAGCTCGATGGCGGCGAAGGTCGGATCGATGCCGCCGGTGGCGACCATCACGATGATCGGGGTGAGGATCAGGGCGAAGATCATCAGGCTGGCCTGCACGGTGTCGGTCCAGCTCACCGCGAGGAAGCCGCCGACGAAGGTGTAGGCGATGGTGGCGGCAGCGCCGGCCCACAGCGCGGTCTCGTAGGAGATGCCGAAGGTGCTCTCGAACAGGCGCGCGCCGGCGACCACGCCGGAGGCGCAGTAGATGGTGAAGAACACCAGGATCACCACCGCGGAGAAGATGCGCAGGACGCGGCTGCTATCCTCGAAGCGGTTGGTGAAGTAGTCCGGCAGGGTCAGGGCGTTGCCGTTGTGCTCGGTCTGCACGCGCAGGCGGCCGGCGACGAACAGCCAGTTGAGGTAGGCGCCGACGATCAGGCCGATGGCGATCCAGCCCTCCGACAGGCCGGACAGGTAGACAGCGCCGGGCAGGCCCATCAGCAGCCAGCCGCTCATGTCGGAAGCACCGGCGGACAGCGCGGTGACGAAGCTGCCCAGGCTGCGCCCGCCGAGGATGTAGTCGGAAAGGTTGTTGGTGGAGCGGTAGGCGATGAAGCCGATCAGCACCATCGCGGCAATGTAGATCACGAAGGTGATCAAGGTCGGGTTGGTCATGCTCATGAGGGGGGATCCCATGCGATGTTGTTATACAGGCGGCGACTCATGATCGCGCCCACTGTGGCAGCAGATACCCACACGCCGGCGGCTTCATGCCCTCCGGCACCGGGGAGAGACGGCGCTCCCCCCTCGGGGTGGATCAGGTTGTTCTTGTCCAGCGGCACCCTCACCCCGGTGCCGCATTTATTGCAAAGCAGACAGGCACCAGCCGTGCCCAACGGCCGGCTGGCGTCCTGGTTCTGCGTGTGGTGCTCGTTCCTCGCCCATCGGGGCGACGCGCTGCAGCGCGGGCCGGCGTGCATTGCTGCATGCCGGAGCGCCGGGCTGCGGCCAGCCTCGGGCACCATGTCCGTACCTCGAAACGAATCTGCGTATGTATCGGTTTAGCCCATACGCGCAGATGTGGGCAGACTCTAGTGGCAGACAATGACCGCTTCTTGCAGAAGACTCCGGAGTTTTTGCAAAAAACTCCGGAACAGGTGCAACCAGTCGCAACCGATCAGAAGGTGACGCGCATGCCGACCGTCAGGTTGCGCCCCGGCAGTAGCACCTCATCCTTGATCAGCGAGGCATGCTGCCGCGCCTCGACGTCGAGCAGGTTGTCCGCCTTGAGGTACAACAGGTAGTCGGCCTGGCTCAGGTGGCCGCGGTAGCCGAGGCCGGCGCCGAGCATGTTGTAGCCGCCGGTCGCGCTTTCGAAGGCGGCCAGCCGGTCCTGACTCTGCACCCGGTAGAACTCCAGCTGGCCGTCCAGGGCGCTGCTGAAGCGCTGCTCGAGACGCACGCCGAGGCGGTCGGCCGGAATCCGCGGCAGGTCGCCGCCATCGCGCAGCCGGCCGCGCACCGAGTCGCCGAACAGGCTGGCGGCGAAGCTGTGGGTGAACTGCCGGCGCACCTCGCCCTCGACGCCGGTCAGCACCGCGTCGGCCTGGCGATACTCGACCACGCGGTAGTCGCTCTCGGTGTCGATACCGAGGTCCGCGGCGTAGATGAAGTCGTCGACCTGGTTGCGATAGGCGCTCAGAGTGAAGGTGGTCGCCCCGGCGAACTTGCGCAGGGTGACCTCGAGGTTGTGCGAGGTCTCCTCCTCCAGCGCCGGGTTGCCCAGTTCGATGGTGCGACTGGCGGCGTGCGGGCCGAAGGCGTACAGCTCCTCGGCGCTGGGCAGGCGCTGCGAGCGCGACAGCGAGACGCCCAGCGAATACTCGGGGGCGAAGGTCCACACCGCGCCGGCGGACAGCGAGGTGCCGGCATGCGCGCTGTCCGGTGCGCCGGAATCGGCGTCGATGTCCTGCCATTCGTGGCGCGCCCCCAGCTCGTAGCGCCAGGCACCGGCGAGGTACTCCTCGAGCAGGAACAGCGCGTGGTTGCGGGTCAGGGTCTGCGGCATCGGATGCTCTGCGGTGAGCCGGGCGAAGTCGCGCCGGGTGGTCTGCCCACCGAGCACGCCGTGCCAGCCCAGCAGCGGCCGATGAGTCAGCTCCAGGCGCGCTTCGCTGGCCTGGTTGTCGAACAGCGCCGCCGTCGCCCCTTCCTCGATCTCGCGGTGACGGTAGTCGCTGTGTCCGACGCGCAGTCGCGCCAGCTCGAAGCCGGGCAGTGGCTCGCTCAGCTCGCCGCGCAGATCCCAGCGGTCCTGTTTGAGGCTGATGTAGGGCACCGCGCCACCCTGCTCGTCGTGATGCTCCTCCTCGCCCTCGTGTTCCTCCTCGTCGTGGCCGTGCTCGCCGCAGTGCCACAGCGCGTCGTCCTGGTGGCAGTCGACATGCTCGTGGGCCAGCAGGCCGTAGCGGTTTTCCTGGCGGCTGTAGGCCAGGCCGAGGTAGCCGCGTGCGCCGATGAAGCTGCCACCCAGGCTGTAGCTGTCGGTGTCGTTGTACGAGCCGGCCTGCTTGTCGCTGCGCTGCTCGCCCTCGGCGCCGGGGATCTCGTAGTCGTCGGCCTGACGCTTGACGCCCTCGACGCGCAGCGCGAAGTTGCCCGCGCCGGCAGTGATGCCGAACAGCCCGGCGCCCTCGTTGGCCACGCTGTTGGCGCGCAGCTCCAGCTCGCCCTCGTAGCCCTTTTCCGGCACCTGGGTCGGCACCTTGCGGTCGATCACGTTGACCACCCCGCCGATCGCGCCGCCGCCGTACAGCAGGGTCGCCGGGCCCTTGAGCACCTCGATGCGCTCGGCGAGCAGCGGCTCGACACTCACCGCATGGTCCTGGCTGACGGTGGAGGCATCCAGCACGTCGACGCCGTCACTCAGCACCTTGACCCGGCCACCGTCCAGGCCGCGGATCACCGGCCGGCTGGCGCCGGCGCCGAAGCTCGCCGCTTGCACACCGGGCAGGCCATCGAGGGTCTCGCCGAGGGTGGCCGCGCGCTTGCGCACCAGGGTCTCGTCTTCCAGCACCACGGCCGGGGTGATCATCTCCTGCAGGTCACTGGCCAGGGCGCTGGCGCTGACCACGCTGTACTCGAGCTCGAGCGGCGCGACCTCCTCGGCCACGGCGGCAGGTGACAGGGCCATGGCGATGGCCCAGGCCAGGGGATGACGGATCGCGTTCATGCATACCTCGAATGATCGGGACGGCACGCTTCCTCGTGCCCGTCCGCTGGGGGATGACGCGCAGCCGCAAGTCCTCCCTGCCGCGCGGGCGGCAAATCTAAGATGTAATAACATAACAATCAACACGCCAACGCAGAGTCGTACTCTGCTCGGGACGGCGCTCAGGCGTGCGCGCGCCCGCCCACAGGCGTTCAGATGGGGCGGATGGAAACCAGAACGGAAGACGCGGCCGACGGACTCAATCGCCCTGGCGCAGGCCGCGCGGCGTCAGGCCGAGGTAGCGGCGCATGGCGGTGGTCAGCGCGCTCTGGCTGGAGAAACCGCACTCCTCGGCGATCCGCACCAGCGGCAGCTGGCTGTCGCGCAGCAGCTGCGAGGCGCGGTCGAGGCGAGCCTTGAGCAGGTACTGGTGTGGGGTGAGGCCGAAACAGTCCTTGAACTGCTGGTGGAAGTGGCTGGGGCTGAGGCAGGCCAGCTGGGCCAGTTCGGCGACGCTGATGCGCCGGCCGAGGTGACGCTGGATGTGCGCCTCGATGCGCTCGCGATCGAGCGGCGTGCGCTGCTGGGCTCGCGTCTCGCCGCACAGGCGCAGATGCAGGGCCTGCACCAGCAGGCCGCCCAGCGCCCGCGCCAGCCCGGGTTGCTCGCCATAGCGGGCCAGCTCGGCGCCGGCATAAGCCAGCAGGTGCTGGAATTCGGCATCCAGCAGCGGGTAGCGCGGGGCATCGAACAGCTCGCCGAGCAGCGCACGCTCGGCCGCCGGCGCGCTGTCGAGACTGGCGGCATCGGCCAGGTCGAGGATCAGCATGCGGTTCTCGCCGACTCCGGCGAAGGCGTGGGCGGCATCGCCCGGGACCAGGCAGGCGCGCATCCGGCATACCTCGCCGCCCTGCCCGGCCACCTCGAATTCGGCGCGGCCAGCCAGGGACAGCACCATCTGGTGGTGACCGTGGGCATGGGTGTGCGACTGGTCGGACAGCCGCAGCAGGCGGATATCGAGCATGGCGGACAGACCGGAGAGGAAGGCAATTGGACATTTTACTCGAGCACGCCCCACCGGCCCAGCCATGCCCCCGCCCATGCGACGCATGGTTGAAATGCCGCCCCACGGCCCCATGTAACCGGAAATCCCGAATGTGCAGGAACTTCATTCATGAGCGCGCAGGACATCCCCCACGAGGTCATCGAAGAGAGCGAAAGCAACAATACCGGCGTGATCCTGCAGGGCCAGACCCTGCCCGACAAGCTGTACATCATGCCGGTGCACAACCGCCCGTTCTTCCCCGCCCAGGTGCTGCCGATCATGGTCAACCCGCAGCATTGGGCGCAGACCCTGGCCCGCGTCGGCAAGACACCGCACCACTGCGTGGCGCTGTTCTACATGGATAATCCACCGGAGAGCGCCGAGGACTTCGATCCGGACAGCCTGCCCGAGCACGGCACCGTGGTGCGCGTGCATCACGCCAGCCAGCAGAACGATACCCTGCAGTTCGTCGCCCAGGGCCTGGCGCGGGTGCGCATCCGCAGCTGGCTGAGCCGCAAGCCGCCGTACCTGGTCGAGGTCGACTATCCGCGCACGCCGGCCGACCCGAGTGACGAGGTGAAGGCCTACGGCATGGCGCTGATCAACGGCATCAAGGAGCTGCTGCCGCTCAACCCGCTGTACAGCGAGGAGCTGAAGAACTATCTCAACCGCTTCAGCCCCAACGATCCGTCGCCGCTGACCGACTTCGCCGCCGCGCTGACCACCGCGCCGGGCAGCGACCTGCAGGCGGTGCTGGATACCGTGCCGGTACTCAAGCGCATGGAGAAGGTGCTGCCACTGCTGCGCCGCGAGGTGGAGGTCGCGCGCCTGCAGAACGAGATCAGCGCCGAGGTCAACAGCACCATCGGCAAACGCCAGCGCGAGTTCTTCCTGCGCGAGCAGCTCAAGGTGATCCAGAAGGAGCTGGGCATCACCAAGGACGACAAGAGCGCCGACGCCGAGGAGTTCCACAAGCGCCTGGAGGGCAAGACGGTGCCGGCGCAGGCGCGCAAGCGCATCGATGAGGAGCTCAACAAGCTTGCGGTGCTGGAGCCCGGCTCGCCGGAATACGCGGTGACGCGCAACTACCTGGACTGGGCCACCAGCGTGCCCTGGGGCGTGCTCGGCAAGGACCGGCTCGACCTGGCGCGGGCGCGCAAGGTGCTCGACAGGCACCACGCCGGCATGCAAGACATCAAGGAGCGGATCATCGAGTTCCTCGCCGTCGGCGCCTTCAAGGGCGAGATCGCCGGCTCCATCGTGCTGCTGGTCGGCCCGCCGGGCGTGGGCAAGACCAGCATCGGCAAGTCGATCGCCGAGACCCTCGGCCGGCCGTTCTATCGCTTCTCGGTCGGCGGCATGCGCGACGAGGCGGAGATCAAGGGCCACCGGCGCACCTACATCGGCGCCATGCCCGGCAAGCTGGTGCAGGCGCTCAAGGAAGTCGAGGTGATGAACCCGGTGATCATGCTCGACGAGATCGACAAGATGGGCGCCAGCTACCAGGGCGACCCGGCCTCGGCGCTGCTGGAGACCCTCGATCCGGAGCAGAACGTCGAGTTCCTCGACCACTATCTCGACCTGCGCCTGGACCTGTCCAAGGTGCTGTTCGTCTGCACCGCCAACACCCTGGACAGCATTCCCGGGCCGCTGCTCGACCGCATGGAGGTGATCCACCTGTCCGGTTACATCGCCGAGGAGAAGCTGGCGATCGCCAAGAAGCACCTGTGGCCGCGCCAGCTGGACAAGGCCGGCGTACCCAGGGCGCGCCTGTCGATCAGCGACAGCGCACTCAAGGCGGTGATCGAGGGCTACGCCCGCGAGGCCGGCGTACGCCAGCTGGAGAAGCAGCTCGGCAAGATCGTGCGCAAGGCGGTGGTCCGGCTGCTGGAAGACCCGGCGGCCACGGTGAAGGTCGGGCCGAAGGACCTCGAGGACTATCTGGGCATGCCGCTGTTCCGCAAGGAAAAGCACCTGGAAGGCATCGGCGTGGTCACCGGGCTGGCCTGGACCAGCATGGGCGGCGCCACCCTGCCGATCGAGGCGACTCGCATCCACACCCTCAACCGCGGCTTCAAGCTGACCGGCAAGCTCGGCGAGGTGATGAAGGAATCGGCGGAGATCGCCTACAGCTACATCAGCTCGCACCTGAAGAAGTACAAGGGCGACCCGACCTTCTTCGACCAGGCCTTCGTCCACCTGCACGTGCCGGAAGGCGCCACTCCCAAGGACGGCCCGAGCGCCGGCATCACCATGGCCAGCGCCCTGCTGTCGCTGGCCCGCCACCAGGCCCCCAGGGCCGACGTGGCGATGACCGGCGAGCTGACCCTCACCGGCCAGGTGCTGGCCATCGGCGGCGTGCGCGAGAAGGTAATCGCCGCGCGCCGGCAGAAGATCTTCGAGCTGATCCTGCCGGAGGCCAACCGCGGCGACTTCGAGGAGTTGCCGGATTACCTCAGGGAAGGCCTCACCGTGCACTTCGCCCGTCGCTTCGCCGATGTGGCCAAGGTGCTGTTCCCCGCCGACTGAGCGCCCGCCATGGCGCAGCTCCGCCGCGACTGCGCCATGGCCCACACCTGTACATCATGACGATCGGCTAGGCTGAAACCCGAAGCACATGCCCACGGGAACCCGCCATGCCCCAGCCAGTCCGCCTGCTGTCACTCGCCACCCTGGCCCTGCTCGCCGCCTGCGCGCAGAAGGCCCCCACCACCCTCACGCCGGCCGCGCAGGAGCGTCACTGCGATCCGCTGCAACTGCGCGTCGGCGAGGTATTCAACCTGCGCCTACCGAGCAACCCCAGCACCGGCTTTCGCTGGGTGATGCGCGAGGGCGGTGCGCCGGTGCTGCAGGCACTGGGTCCGGAGGTCTACTCCACCCCGGAGGAAGCCGGCGTGGTAGGTAGCGCCGGCGTGTCGACCTGGCGTTTCCGCGCGGTCGCCCGCGGCGAAGGACGCCTCAGCCTGGACTATCGACGGCCCTGGGAAAACGGGGTCGCCGCCGAGAAGAATTTCGACTGCCGGGTGCAGGTCCGCTAGCGACTCGCTCCTCTTGCGCCACCGCTCACCGTTCGTCTCCCGGCACGGCAACCCGTCGGTAAATCGCCTATAGCAAATAGCACCGGCTACGACAGAAGGAGGGACGTCATGGACCTTTGTGGGCGGTATCTGCTGATCGGCGTGCTGGCCTTCCTGGCCGGTTGTGGCAGTCTTCTCCCCAGCCAGCGCGCGGAAATTTCTTCACCGTTTCGTGATTACCTGGATGCCGAGAGTCGTTTCTCGCAGGCGGTGCCCGGCGTCACTACCCGCCCCGAGCTGTTCTCCATGGGCTTCGACCCGCAGACCGGCGGTAATGCGCGGCTGCTGTCGTTTCTCGATGTGCGCACCATGTTCATCCAGCCGAACATTCCCATCGACTATCTGCCGGATAGCCTGGTGACCTGCCTGGAAGCCAAGGAACGCTGTACCGGCCTGGCCTTCGAGTTCAACCAGACCGATACCCAGCGCATCGGCAGCTTCTGGGCCGACGTCCTCAACTTCCGCAAGAATCGCGAGATGAAGGGCTGGACGTTCCGCGCGATCTTCGTGATGGTCGACGACAAGCTGGTGCACAAGGTCAGCAACGGCGAACCGCAGATACGCAAGATGCAGGTCGACCGCAACCCGCTCGGCCCGCTGCAGGGTGCCGGCGAGTACCTTTCCGACCAGCTGAAGTGAAGGAGCTGCGAGGCCGCCCGGCACTCGGCTAGAATGGCGCGCTTTCCAACCTGGAAGCGCGCCGTGCAGCAGATCCCCGACCGCCTCTACGCCACCCCGCAGGAACAGGTCGCCGACTTCGTGTTCAACGAGGCGGTGGTGCGCGTGTTCCCCGACATGATCAAGCGCTCGGTGCCGGGCTACCCGACCATCGTCGAGAACATCGGGGTGATCGCCAACCAGTTCGCCCAGCCGCGTACCGCTCTGTACGATCTCGGCTGCTCCCTCGGCGCGGTCAGCCAGGCGCTGCGCCGCCACGTGCAGAGCGAGGGCTGCCGGGTGATAGCGGTGGACAACTCCCGCGCCATGGTCGAGCGCTGCAGCGAATACCTCCACGCCCAGGACTCGATGTTCCAGGAGCTGCTGCCGGTCGAGGTGCTCGAGGCCGACATCTGCCAGCTGGAGTTCCAACCAGCGTCGGTGGTGGCGCTCAACTTCACCCTGCAGTTCATCCCCCGCGAGCAGCGCCTCGAACTGCTGGCGCGCATCCGCCGGGCACTGCTGCCGGGCGGCGCGCTGATCCTCTCCGAGAAGCTGCGCTTCGACGACGCGCAGGAGCACGCCCTGCTCAACGACCTGCATATCGCCTTCAAGCGCGCCAACGGCTACAGCGAACTGGAAATCGCCCAGAAGCGCAGCGCCATCGAGAACGTGATGAAGTCCGACAGCCTCGAGGAGCACCGCGAGCGCCTGCTGGCCGCCGGCTTCTCGAAAGTCACTCCCTGGTTCCAATGCCTGAACTTCGCCTCGCTGATCGCCCTGCCATGACCGCACTCGCCTCCCGCGCCAACCTCCCCGCCCTGCTCGAGCACCTGCGCGGCACGCCGCTGGCGGGCTGGGCACAGACACTGCCGGCACTGCTGGCCGCCAGGCTGGCCGACGGCCACGGCGATCTGCCTCGCTGGCAGGCGGCGGTGGATGCCCTGCCGGCGCTGGCGGTCGAGCGTCGCGAGCTGGCCGAGACCTTCTTTCTCGACGGCGCCTGCAGCAGCGCGCAGCGCAGTACCCTGGAGCAGGCGCTCAAGGGCCTGATCCCCTGGCGCAAGGGGCCGTTCGAGCTGTTCGGTGTGCAGATCGACACCGAATGGCATTCGGACTGGAAATGGGCGCGCGTCGCCCCGCATCTGGACCTGACCGGCAGGCGCGTGCTGGATGTCGGCTGCGGCAACGGCTACTACCAGTGGCGCATGCTCGGCGCCGGCGCCGACTGCGTGGTCGGCATCGATCCCAACTGGCTGTTCTTCTGCCAGTTCCTGGCGATGAAGCACTACCTCCCCGAACTGCGCGCCTGGCACCTGCCGCTGGCGCTGGAGGACCTGCCGGAAAAGCTGGAAGGCTTCGACACGGTGTTCTCCATGGGTGTGCTCTACCACCGTCGCGCCCCGATCGACCACCTGCTGGCGCTCAAGGACTGCCTGCAGCGCGGTGGCGAGCTGGTGCTGGAAACCCTGGTGGTGGATGGTGACGTCAACACCGTGCTGGTGCCGGAGGACCGCTACGCGCAGATGCGCAACGTCTGGTTCCTGCCTTCGGTGCCGGCGCTGGAACTGTGGCTGCGCCGCGCCGGCTTCGTCGATGTGCGCTGCGTGGACGTCAGCGTGACCAGCGTCGAGGAACAGCGCTCGACCGAGTGGATGAAATTCCAGTCGTTGCCGGAGTTCCTCGACCCGCAGGATCGCAGCAGGACCGTGGAAGGCCTACCGGCGCCGACACGCGCCGTGCTGCTGGCGCGCAAGCCCTGACGCCAATGCAAAGGTACGCAGGGTAAGAAGACTCGCGCAGCGATCTTCTACCGACTCCACGGCGGCAGCCTGCACGGTAGGCAATCGCTGCGCGAGTTGCCTACCCTACTTTTGCCCAGCGACGGCTCAGCGGGCCGCCGCGGCGACGATCAGCGCCTTCATCTCCGCCACCGCCTGCTTGAAACCGACGAACAGCGCGTGCGCGACTATCGCGTGGCCGATGTTCAGCTCGTTGATGCCCGGGATCGCCGCCACCGCCTCGGCGTTGTGGTAGTGCAGGCCGTGGCCGGCGTTGACGATCAGGCCATGGCTCAGGCCGCACTCGACGCCGTCGCGGATACGCGCCAGCTCGCAAGCCATCTCCGCCGGGCTGTGCGCATCGGCATAGCGGCCGGTGTGCAGCTCGATGGCCGGCGCGCCGATGCGTGCCGCCGCCTCGATCTGCCGCGGATCGGCATCGATGAACAGCGACACCTCGCAGCCTACCGCCGCCAGGCGCTCCACCGCAGCCTTGATGCGCGCCTCCTGACCGAGCACGTCGAGACCGCCCTCGGTGGTCAGCTCCTTACGGGTTTCCGGCACGAAGCAGGCGTGCGCCGGACGGATCTGCTCGGCGAAGGCGAGCATCTCCTCGGTGACGCCCATCTCGAAGTTCATCCGCGTCTGCAGCACCTCGGCCAGCACGCGCACGTCACGGTCCTGGATGTGCCGGCGATCCTCACGCAGATGCACGGTGATGCCGTCGGCCCCGGCCTCCTCGGCATCCAGGGCAGCCTTCACCGGGTCCGGATAGCGGGTACCGCGGGCCTGGCGCAGGGTGGCGATGTGGTCGATGTTGACACCCAGCAGGATGCGGTTGGCTTCAGTCACGACGGGACTCCTTGCGATTGATGAACAGCTCGCGGCTGACCAGTGGCCGACCGCCCAGATGGGGCGCCAGCGCCTGACGCATCAGACGCTTGGCCGCGGCCAGGGCACCTGGCACGCTCCAGTCGGCGCGGGCCAGGGCCAGCAGCTCGCGACCGTGGAACAGCCCGGGCTGCAGCTGGGCGACAGCCTGGAAACCCTCTTCGGGCAACCACTGGTACAGCGCCTCGGGATCGACCGGCTGTCCCTGACAGTCGCAGTCGAGAGCGAAACCATAGCCCAGATCGTCCAGCAGCCGCCATTCGAAGGCACGCAGCAGCGGCTCCAGTGGCCGGCCGGCGGCCAGTGCGACGAGGGTGGCGGCATAGTGCTCGAACAGCGCGGGGTGCGGATCCTCGGCCGGCAGCAGGCGCACCAGCAGCTCGTTGAGGTACAGACCGCTGAACAGCGCCTCGCCGGCCAGCAGATGGGGAATGGCGGTCGCCTCCAGGCGGGCGACGGTCTTCAGCTCGCCATGGCCGCGCAGCTCGAGCTCGAGCGGCAGGAATGGCCGCGCCTTGCTGCCGCTCTTGCCACGCGCGGCACGCAGCACGGCGCGCAACCGCCCTTCGGCGGTGAAGAAGTCGACCAGCGCGCTGGTTTCCTTGTAGGGACGGAAGTGCAGGACGAAGGCCGCTCGGGACGCGGGGATCATGTCAACCGTTGGGTGCGCCACGCGCACCGGCAAGAGCCAGAATCACGGTGCGGGTGCGCATGGCGCACCCTACCGGACGAGCGACAGGCGTGGATCAGATATCGCCGTAGCCCAGCGAGCGCAGAGCGCGTTCGTCGTCGGACCAGCCGCTCTTCACCTTGACCCACAGGTTGAGCATGACCTTGCTGCCGAACAGCTCCTCCATGTCGCGGCGGGCGTCCTGGCCGATGCGCTTGATGCGCTCGCCCTTGTCGCCGATGATGATCTTCTTCTGCCCGTCGCGCTCGACCAGGATCAGCGCATGGATGTGCAGCACGCGGCCCTGCTGCTGGAACTGCTCGATCTCCACGGTGACCTGGTAGGGCACCTCGGCGCCAAGCTGGCGCATGACCTTCTCACGCACCAGTTCGGCGGCGAGGAAGCGCGAGCTGCGATCGGTCAGCTGATCTTCCTCGAAGAAGTGCTCACCTTCGGGCAGATGCTTGGCCACCAGTTGCTCAAGGGTGTCGAGGTTTTGCCCGTGCTGCGCGGAGATCGGCACGATCTCCGCGTTGGGCAGCTGCTCTTCCAGCCACTTGAGGTGCGGCAACAACTCGGCCTTGTCCTCGAGGCGGTCGATCTTGTTGACCACCAGCAGCAGCGGGCCTTCGACGAACTTGACCCGCTCGAGCACCATCTGGTCCTCGTCGGTCCAGCGCGTACGGTCGACGACGAAGATCACCACGTCGACGTCCTTCAGCGCCGCGCTGGCGCTGCGGTTCATGTAGCGGTTGAGCGCCTTGTCGTTGTCCTTGTGCATGCCGGGGGTGTCGACGTAGATCGCCTGCACCGCCCCCTCGGTCTTGATGCCGAGCAGAGTGTGGCGGGTGGTCTGCGGCTTGCGCGAGGTGATCGCCAGCTTCTGACCGAGGATGTGATTGAGCAGGGTCGACTTGCCGACGTTCGGCCGGCCGACGATGGCCACGTAGCCGCAGCGGCTCACCTGGGATTCAGTCATTGCCATTCTCCACGCCCAGAGCCACCAGTGCTGCCGCGGCCGCCACCTGTTCGGCGATGCGCCGGCTGGCACCCTGACCCCGGGTCTTTTCATTGAGCAGGGCAACTTCGCATTCGACAAAGAAGGTCCGGCAATGCGGCTCGCCCTGGATATCCACCACATCGTAGCGCGGCAGTTCGCAGGCGCGTGATTGCAGGAACTCCTGCAGGCGGGTTTTCGGATCCTTGTTGGTATCGACCAGGGTCAGATCGTCGAAGTATGGATCCAGCCAGGCCAGCACGCGGTCGCGCGCCGACTCCATGCCGGAGTCCAGGTAGATGGCGCCGATCAGCGCCTCGGTGGCATCGGCGAGGATGGACTCGCGGCGGAAGCCGCCGCTCTTCAGCTCGCCGGAGCCCAGGCGCAGGTATTCGCCAAGATCGAAGACACGGGCCAGGCGGGCCAGGGTCTCGCCCTTGACCAGGCGCGCGCGCAGGCGCGACAGCTGACCTTCGCGGGCCTGCGGGAAGCGCTTGAACAGCGCCTCGCCGACCACGAAATTGAGGATGGCATCGCCGAGGAATTCCAGTCGCTCGTTGTTGCGACCGGCAAAACTGCGGTGGGTCAGGGCCAGGATCATCAGACCCTGGTCCTGGAATTTGTAGCCGAGCTGACGCTCGAGCCGATCAAGCGGATTGCTCACGGGGCTCTGACACGATATTCGCGGTCGAAGTGGACGACCAGGTCAAGGTTCTCGATCAGCGGCTCGCGCTTCTCGTATTTGAGATGGACATAGAACTCGTTGTTCTCCATACGCACGTCCATCACCTTGCGCAGGTCGAGATCACGGATGTTGTTGACCTGAGTTGCACGCTCAATGTGCGAAAAGAATTCACCGGGCGTGCGAAGATCCAGGGCTTTTTCATTTTCGACGCCCGTAATGCTCTTCTGCAGCGCGAAGAAATCGAAGTAGTGCGGCAGGACCTTGAACGCGGTGCTGGCCAGGAAAGCCACCACGGCCAGGACTACCAGCCAGCTCAACATCGACAACCCTTGCTGCGAACGTGCAAACCTCATGATCAACCTCGTATCCGTGGACTGTTCAGTGCATCAATGGATCAGTCCGACGCGCTCGAAGGTCGGCAGGTGGCCGAGCTTGGGTGCTGGCCAGCTCATCCACACGGCGAATGCCTTGCCGACGATGTTGCGGTCGGGAACCATGCCCTGCAGCTCGACGGGGATCGCCGGGTCGTCCCAATAACGGCTGTCATTGGAGTTGTCGCGGTTGTCGCCCATCATGAAGTAGTGCCCGGCGGGTACTACCCACTCGCGATTCGGCTCGATGCGGTAGCGGTGCATTTCCTTGCGGATCAGGTGCTCGGCCTCGCCCAGCTTCTCGCTGAACAGGCGGGCACTGCCGAGGCTGCCCGGCTCGTCGCCGATCAGTTGCTCGGCCACCGGCTGACCGTTGACGAACAGACGCTTGTCGCTGCTGTAGCGCACATGATCGCCCGGCAGGCCGACCACGCGCTTGATGTAGTTCACGCTCGGCTCGCTCGGGAAGCGGAAGACCATCACATCGCCGCGCTGTGGTTCGCCGACCTCGATCACCTTGGTGTCCACCACCGGCAGACGGATGCCGTAGGAGAACTTGTTGACCAGGATGAAGTCGCCGATCTCGAGGGTCGGCTTCATCGATCCGGAGGGGATCTGGAACGGCTCGACCAGGAACGAGCGCAGCACCAGCACCAGCGCCAGCACCGGGAAGAACGACTTGCCGTATTCCACCAGCACCGGCTCGCGCGCGAGCTTCTGCAGCACCTGCGGATCGGCCTGACCGACACTGCCCTGGTAGGCAGCGATGGCATTGCGCCGGCGCGGAGCGAGGAACAGCAGGTCGATCAGCGCCAGCACGCCGCACACGGCGACGGCGATCACCAACAGCAACGGGAAGTTCAGAGTCATGGTCCTCAGCTATCCACCTTGAGCACGGCGAGGAAGGCTTCCTGCGGGATCTCCACGCTGCCGACCTGCTTCATCCTTTTCTTGCCGGCCTTCTGCTTCTCCAGCAGCTTCTTCTTACGGCTGACGTCGCCACCGTAACACTTGGCCAGTACGTTCTTCCTGAGTGCCTTGACCGTCGAACGGGCGATCACCTGGCCGCCGATGGCCGCCTGGATCGCCACGTCGAACATCTGCCGCGGAATCAGCTCCTTCATCTTCTCCACCAGCTGGCGGCCCTTGTAGGCCGCGTTGTCGCGGTGGACGATCAACGCCAGGGCGTCGACCCGCTCGCCGTTGATCAGTACGTCCAGACGCACCAGGTTGGCCGGCTGGAAGCGGTCGAAGCCGTAGTCCAGCGACGCATAGCCGCGGCTGGCCGACTTCAGACGGTCGAAGAAGTCCATCACCACCTCGTTCATCGGCAGGTCGTAGCTGACCTGCACCTGGTTGCCGAGGAAGTGCATGTCGCGCTGTACGCCGCGCTTCTCGATGCACAGGGTGATCACGCTGCCCAGGTGATCCTGCGGCACCAGGATGTTGGCGCGGCAGATCGGCTCGCGCATCTCGGCGATCGAGGAGATGTCCGGCAGCTTCGAGGGGTTGTCGACGTAGACGATGTCGCCGTTCTTCAGCACCACCTCGAACACCACGGTCGGCGCGGTGGTGATCAGGTCCAGGTCGTATTCGCGCTCAAGGCGCTCCTGGATGATCTCCATGTGCAGCATGCCGAGGAAGCCGATGCGGAAACCGAAGCCCAGCGCGTCGGAACTCTCCGGCTCGTACTGCAGCGCGGCGTCGTTGAGGGTCAGCTTCTCCAGCGCGTCGCGGAAATCCTCGAAGTCATCGGAGCTGACCGGGAACAGACCGGCATAGACCTGCGGCTTGACCCGCTTGAAGCCCGGCAGCACCTCGACGTCCGGGGTATTGGACAGGGTCAGGGTATCGCCCACCGGGGCGCCCTGGATGTCCTTGATGCCGGCGACGATGAAACCCACCTCGCCGGCCTTGAGGTCTTCGGTGACGGTATGCTTGGGCGTGAAGACGCCGACGCTGTCGACCTGATGAATCTTGCCGGTCGACTTGACGAGGATCTTGTCGCCCTTCTTCACTCGACCGTGACGCACACGCACCAGCGAGACCACGCCGAGGTAGTTGTCGAACCAGGAGTCGATGATCAGCGCCTGCAGCGGCGCCTCGATCTCGCCCTCAGGCGGCGGAATCACCGCGACCAGGCGCTCGAGCACGTCGATCACGCCCATGCCGCTCTTGGCACTGCAGGCCACCGCATCGGTGGCGTCGATGCCGATGACGTGCTCGATCTCTTCCTTGACCCGCTCCGGTTCGGCCTGGGGCAGGTCCATCTTGTTGAGCACCGGCATCACCTCGAGGCCCTGCTCGATGGCGGTATAGCAGTTGGCCACCGACTGCGCCTCGACACCCTGGCCAGCATCCACCACCAGCAGTGCGCCCTCGCAGGCGGCCAGCGAGCGGCTGACCTCGTAGGTGAAGTCGACGTGGCCGGGAGTATCGATGAAGTTCAGCTGGTAGGTCTTGCCGTCCTGCGCCTTGTAGTGCAGGGTCACGCTGTGCGCCTTGATGGTGATGCCGCGCTCGCGCTCCAGGTCCATGGAATCGAGCACCTGCGCCTCCATCTCGCGGTCGGACAGGCCGCCGCAGATCTGGATGAAGCGGTCGGCCAGGGTCGACTTGCCATGGTCGATGTGGGCGATGATGGAGAAGTTGCGGATATGACTCAGATCACTCACGGGCTCAACACTCGGACAGGGAGCGCGGGCCTGGCCCGCCGAAAATAGCCAGGAAGTTTACCTGATCGCCCGGGCAGGCGTCACCCACGGCACGGTGGACTGCGCAGGCCGAAACGACAAGGGGCGAGTCATCCGCCCCTTGTCCGCGCCGAACGCCAGCCTTACTCGGCCAGCTTGAAGGTGATGAAGCTGGCGCGTCCCTGGCGCAGCACGCGCATCGACACGCTGCGGTTCTTCGGCAGAGCCTCGGCCACCCGACTGAACGTCTTGGCCGAATCGATCGACTCGTTGTTCAGATGGGTGATGACATCGCCCGGACGCAGGCCGATCACCGCCGACGGGCCGTCGCTCTGCACCTCACGGATCAGCGCGCCACCCTCCACCTCGAGAGCCCGCTTCTGCTCGGCGGTCAGATCGACCACGGTCACCCCCAGACGATTGCTGCTGCGCTCGGCTCCCTGCTTGCCACTGGCAGCAACCGCCTGACCGTCTTCCGGCAGGGCGCCGACCGCCAGCTTCAGCGTCTTGCGCTCGCCATTGCGCACCACGTCCAGCCTCACATCGGTGCCCGGCTTGAGGGTTCCCACCAGATGCGGCAGGTCGGCGGAAACCAGGATCGGCTGGCCGTCGAGGGCGAGAATCACGTCGCCGACCTGCAGGCCCCCCTTGGCTGCCGGGCCGTTTTCCAGCACCTGAGCCACCAGGGCACCGGCCGGCTTGTCCAGACCGAAGGTCTCGGCCAGATCCTTGTTCACTTCCTGGATCACCACGCCGAGCCAGCCGCGGCTGACCTTGCCCTCGGCCTTGAGCTGATCGGCCACGTTCATCGCCACGTCGATCGGGATGGCGAACGACAGCCCCATGAAACCACCGGAGCGGGTGAATATCTGCGAGTTGATGCCGACCACCTCGCCGTCCAGATTGAACAGCGGACCACCGGAGTTGCCGGGGTTGATCGCCACGTCGGTCTGGATGAACGGCACATAGTTCTCGTCCGGCAGACTGCGCCCCTTGGCGCTGACGATGCCGGCGGTCACCGAGTGGTCGAAGCCGAACGGCGAGCCGATGGCCACCACCCATTCGCCGACCTTGAGCGCCTCGGACTTGCCGAGCTTGACGGTCGGCAGGTTCTTGCCCTCGACCTTGAGCAGGGCCACGTCGGTGCGCGGATCGGCGCCGACCAGCTTGGCCTCCAGCTCGCTGCGATCGGACAGGCGCACGACGATCTCGTCGGCGTCGGCCACCACATGGTTGTTGGTCAGCACGTAGCCGTCGGCGGAAATGATGAAGCCCGAGCCCAGCGACTGCGCCTGACGCTGGCGCGGCGCCTGCTGGGGCAACTGCGGAATGCTGCGCTCGAAGAACTCGCGGAACATCGGCGGCAGGCCCTCCAGATCGGGCATCTGCTGCATGCCGGCCGCCTGGGTGGGGATGACCTGCCGGGTGCTGATGTTCACCACGGCCGGCGAAGCCTGCTCGACCAGCTCGGTGAACTCAGGCAACTGGGCATTGGCCACCAGCGTCTGGGCCAGCGCCAGCACGGCGACCAGCGATAGCACTGCGCGTTTCAGGATAGACATGGAACCCCCCGACTCCGTTTCTTGCACAACCTTGAAGAAGACCACCCCAACTCAGCGGTACGCCTGCGAGTCGCCACGCACGGCCAGTTCGGCGCGCAGAACCACCGGCTGGCAGGCCGGATCGGTCTCGTGGCGCCGGCTGTGGCGGCGTACCAGCCCCCAGACGACGACGAAGCCGCCGAGGGCTGCGAGAATGACAAAAGACTCGGCCAGCGCCAACCATTGGGCCAGCATCGCCGCCGCGAACAGACCGAGCAGCGGCAGCAGGTAGACGCGCAGGGCACTGCCGAGCATGAGCTCCTCGCGGATGCCGATGGTCACGCCATCGCCCACCGCCAGATGCAGGTCGGTCAGCGCACGCACGTACCCCCGACGCTCGCCGACACCCAGCTTCTCCATCAGCCCCTGACCGCAACCGGCGCTGGCCGAACACGCATTACAGGTGCTGCGCCGCAGGGTTTCCACCCACACGGCGCCCTCCTCGACGGCGACTACCCGGCCCTGCTCTTCGAGCATGCAGGCTTACCGGGCCGGCTTGTCGCCGGCAGCAGCCGGCGCTGTGCTGTCGGCCGGCACGCTGCGCAGCAGGTCGTCGGCCTGGGCGGGCTGCGCCGGCTCGGCCGGTGCCTCTTCCGCCGGGAAGCTGGCCAGCACCGCCGGCCCCTGCGGCACCGCCACCGGCGGCAGGGCTTGCTGCGGCTGCTGGACGGCAGCCGGTTGCTGGGCCAGTTGCGGCGCCAGGCCACTGTCGTCCTGGTTGTTGTAGAAGCGCACGCCGACCAGCACGGCGAGGGTCACCGAGGCGGCCACCGCCAGGCGGCCGACCTGCCGCCAGCGCGACCCCGCCGGCGCGGCAGATGCTGCCGGGTGCTCCTCGGCAGCGATGGCCGCGGATACGGCGGAGGCCAGGTCCAGGCCCGGCATCACCGCCTGCCTGTGCATCACGTCGCGGGCCAGCTGATAGCGCGCCCAGCGCTCGCGCAGCGCCGGATCCTCGCCGGTGGCCGCGAGCACCCGCCGCAGTTCCAGCTCATCAGCCTCACCGTCCATGACGGCGGACACCGACTCGTCCAGCACTACACGATTCATGGTCTTCCTCTCTTGGCTTGCGCCGGGTTTCAGGCTTCCTGCAGCAGGGGCTGCAGCGCCTTGTCGATCGCTTCACGCGCGCGGAAGATCCGCGAACGCACCGTCCCCACCGGACACTGCATGGTATTGGCAATGTCCTCGTAGCTCAGCCCATCGAACTCGCGCAGGGTCAGGGCCGTGCGCAGGTCTTCGGGCAACTGCTGGATGGTCCGATGCACGGTCGCCTCGATCTCATCGCGCAGCAGGGCGCGCTCGGGTGTCTCGATATCCTTGAGAGCATGGTCGCCCTCGACGAACTCGGCATCCTCAGCGCTGACATCGGTATCCGGCGGACGCCTGCCACGCGCCACCAGATGATTCTTCGCCGTGTTCACGGCGATGCGGTACAGCCAGGTGTAGAAGGCACTGTCGCCGCGAAAATTGCCCAGCGCCCGGTAGGCCTTGATGAAAGCCTCCTGCGCCACGTCCTGGGCTTCCTGGGGGTCGTGAACGAAGCGCACGATCAACCCGAGAATCTTGTGCTGGTACTTGAGCACCAGCAGATCGAATGCGCGCTTGTCGCCACGCTGGACCCGCTCGACCAGCTGCTGATCCGGTTCCTGGGTTTGCATTCAAGCTCCTTCAAACGCCCGGAGAGTCCTGCACGGCCCGTTGCACCGGTCTGCATAAATAGACCCTGGCCCAGCGCAAAAGTTCGTCTCTTCGAGCTGCGTCTCCGCACCCCGTCCGGGGGCGGTTCGCAAGTCATGCCCGGCGGTGCAGGCGCCCGGCGGTGGAATCTGCTTCACCACATATTACGGGCGCCGCACGAGGCGGCCCCCGGGCCGGCCCAACCTGTGGGCAACCCGAATGAGAACGCAGACTGGGGTAAAAGTTCAGCTGTATTGTGCCGACAGGCCCTTCTATATACTAGGGCGCTGATTACAGCGGAACGGCGCACATGAGCCAACACTATCAGCACGACGTACTGGTCATCGGCAGCGGCGGCGCCGGTCTGTCTCTCGCCCTCAACCTGCCGGAGCACCTGAGCGTAGCCGTGCTGAGCAAGGGCGAACTCGCCGGCGGCTCCACCTACTGGGCCCAGGGCGGGGTCGCCGCGGTGCTCGACGACAGCGACAACATCGAGTCGCACGTGCATGACACCCTGGTGGCTGGTGCCGGTCTGTGCCGCGAGGACGCCGTGCGCTTCACCGTGGAGCACAGCCGCGAGGCGATCCAGTGGCTGATCGACCAGGGCGTACCCTTCACCCGCGACGACGGCTCCCACGACGGCGAGCGCGGCTTCGCCTTCCACCTGACCCGCGAGGGCGGCCACAGCCACCGACGCATCATCCACGCCGCCGACGCCACCGGCACGGCGATCTCCACCACCCTGCTCCAGTGCGCGCGGCAGCGGCCGAACATCGAACTGCTGGAAGACCGCGTGGCGATCGACCTGATCACCGAGCACAAGCTCGGCGGCCCGGGCCGGCGCTGCCTCGGCGCCTACGTGCTGAACCGCCGCAGCGGCCAGGTCGACACCTACTGCGCACGCTTCGTGGTGCTGGCCACCGGCGGCGCGGCCAAGGTCTACCTGTACACCAGCAACCCGGACGGCACCTGCGGCGACGGCATCGCCATGGCCTGGCGCGCCGGCTGCCGGGTCGGCAACCTGGAGTTCAACCAGTTCCACCCGACCTGCCTGTACCACCCGCAGGCGAAGAACTTCCTGATCACCGAGGCGGTGCGTGGCGAGGGCGGCCTGCTCAAGCTGCCGAGCGGCGAGCGCTTCATGGATCGCTTCGACCCGCGCGGCGAACTCGCCCCGCGCGACATAGTCGCGCGCGCCATCGACCACGAGATGAAGCGTCTGGGCATCGACTGCGTTTACCTGGACATCAGCCACAAGCCAGCCGAGTTCATCAAGGCGCACTTTCCCACCGTCTACGAGCGCTGCCTGCAGTACGGCATCGACATCACCCGCCAGCCGATCCCGGTGGTGCCGGCGGCGCACTACACCTGCGGCGGCGTGCTGGTCGACAGCCGCGGCCACACCGACCTCCCCGGCCTGTACGCCATCGGCGAGACCAGTTTCACCGGCCTGCACGGCGCCAACCGCCTGGCCAGCAACTCGCTGCTGGAGTGCTTCGTCTACGCCCGCGCGGCGGCCGCCGACATCGTCAGCCAGCTGCAATGGGTGAGCATGCCGCCGCAGCTGCCGACCTGGGACGCCAGCCAGGTCACCGACTCCGACGAGGACGTGATCATCGCGCACAACTGGGACGAACTGCGGCGTTTCATGTGGGACTACGTCGGCATCGTGCGCACCAGCAAGCGCCTGCAGCGCGCCCAGCACCGCGTGCGCCTGCTGCTCAGCGAGATCGACGAGTTCTACAGCAACTACAAGGTCAGCCGCGACCTGCTCGAGCTGCGCAACCTCGCCCAGGTCGCCGAGCTGATGATCCAGTCGGCCATGCTGCGCCGCGAGAGCCGCGGCCTGCACTACACCCTCGACTATCCGGGCCAGTTGGCCAAGCCGGGCGACACCATCCTGGTGCCACCGGGCTTCCATCCGGCCTGAAGCGAGCGGACGCTCAGCCCTCGACCGCCACGTCGCCCACCGCCGCCCAGCGCCGCCGGCTGAACTTCAGCCGCACGCGCAGGCGGCGGTGCACCTCGCGATCAAGGCTGTCGGCAGGAATGCACAGGGCGCGGTCGAGCCACTGCCCCGGACGCCGGAAGTGCAGGATCACCGCCTGCGGCAGGGCCAGACTGCCCGGCCGCAACTGCACCGCCACCCAGCCCTCGGCGGCATTGCGCAATCGCCAGCCGCGCTCATCATGGCGCAGGGCGGTGAAGGTTCGCGGATGGCTGAGCAGGATGGCGCGCGGCAGACACCACAGCGCATGAACGACGACCAGCAGCATGCCGCTCAGACGCGCCCACCACGGCAACTCGGCGAGGGTCAGGGCCAGCAGCGCCAACCCGGCACAGAAGAGATAGAGTACCCGCAGGCGCCGCGACGGGCGCCAGCGGCACTCGAAGGGTTCACTTCGGCTGGACACGATCCAGGATCATGCGCACCATGCGCGCGTGGTCGGCATCCTCGGGTACGCTGTAGCCCATGAACCAGCTGAACAGGTCCGGATCCTCGCACTTGAGCAGGTTGCGGAAACGCTCCTGGTCGACCGCCTCCAGCTGCGCGTAGGCCTCGTCGAGGAACGGCTTGAACAGCACGTCCAGTTCCAGCATGCCGCGCCGGCATTCCCACTGCAGTCGCTTCAGTTCGATGTTTTCTTCGCTCATCTCGGCCTCCTCGGCAATCGCGGCATTATAACGATGCCCCGGGCGACCGCCAGCCTGGCCGGCTGACAAGGGCTGCCGGGCGGCTCTATGATGGCCGCTCCGACTTCCGCACCGGCGACCGAACACGATGTCCGCAACCGCTTTCTTCACCCCGCTCGACCATGAAGGGATCCTCGCCGTCCACGGCGTGGATGCCGCCAAGTTCCTCCAGGGCCAGCTCACCTGCAACCTCAACTACCTGAACGCCGAGACCAGCAGCCTGGGCGCGCGCTGCACGCCCAAGGGCCGCATGCTGTCGAGCTTTCGCATCGTGCCGCTGGCCGACGGCTTCGCCCTGGCGATGGCCCGCGAGCTGGTCGAGGCGCAGCTGGCCGACCTGAAGAAGTACGCGGTGTTCTTCAAGGCCCAGCTGGCAGACGAGACGGCGAGCTGGGCACGCTTCGGCCTGGCCGACGGTGACGGCGTCCTGCTCGCCCTCGGCATCGACCTGCCGGCCGAACCTGGCCGCGTGGCGCGCAACGGCGAACTGCTGGCCGTGCGCCTGCATGGCGAGCGCTGCGAGCTGTGGGCGCCGGCGGCCGAAGCCGCCACCGTGCAGCAGCGCCTGGCCGCCCAACTGGCCGAGGGCAGCCTCAACGACTGGCTGCTGAGCCAGGTACGCGCCGGCGTCGCCCAGGTGTTCGGCGCCACCCGCGAACTGTTCATCCCGCAGATGCTCAACCTGCAGAGCCTCGGCGGCGTCAGCTTCAAGAAGGGCTGCTACACCGGTCAGGAAATCGTCGCGCGCATGCAGTACCTCGGCCGCCTCAAGCGCCGCCTGTATCGCCTGCGGCTGGACGGCGGCGAACTGCCGGCGCCCGGCAGCGAGCTGTTCTCGCCGGTGCACGGTTCCTCGGTCGGCGAAGTGGCGCTGGCCGCGCGCAGCGCGGACGGCATCGAGCTGCTCGCCGTGCTACAGGACAACGCCGTCGAGGACGGCCGCCTGCACCTGGGCAGCCTCGAAGGCCCGGCGCTGCAGCTGCTCGAACTGCCCTACAGCATCGACGGCGACCGCGACATCCAGCGCTAAGCCGTCCAGGCCGGGGCCAGAGGCTTCGCTGCGGCGGGCGATCCCTGTAGGGGCGAATTCATTCGCCTGACCTGGCCGCGTCGGCGAATGAATTCGCCCCTACAGGTCGGCCGGCGGGAATTCCACCCGCACGCGCAGCCCGCCCGCCGCGCCGTCCTCCAGGCCGATGCGCGCGCGGTGGGCGCGGCAGATCTCGCCGACGATCGCCAGGCCCAGCCCCGCCCCCGTGCCGCCGGGGCTGCGCCGATAGAAGCGTTCGAACACCCTCTCGCGCTCCTCGGGCGGAATGCCCGGGCCGTCGTCCTCCACCTCGAGGATCGCCGGCGCCAGCACCCGCAAGATCACGTTGCCGCCGGCCGGCGTATGCGCCAGGGCGTTGTCCAGCAGGTTGCACAACAGCTCGCTGAGCAGGGTCGGCTCGCCGTCGATCCACACCGCCTCCTCCGCCTCCAGCGCCAGCGCCACGCCGCGGCCGTGGGCCAGCGGCGCCAGCGCCAGGCCCAGCTCGCGGGCCAGCGCGCCCAGCTCCAGGCGCTGCGCGCCGCCCTCGGCGATGGCCCGCGCGCCGCTCTCGATGCGCGCCAGCGACAGCAGCTGGTTGGCCAGCTGGGTCAGCCGCTCGGTGCTGCCGGCGGCTTCGTCGAGGGCCTGCCGCCACTGCGCGGCATCGGCGCTGCGCCGGCCCAGTTCCAGACGCGCCTTGAGCGCCGCCAGCGGCGTGCGCAGCTCGTGGGCGGCCTCGGCGATGAACTGTGCCTGGCGCTCGAACAGCCCGCGCAGGCGCGCGTTGAACTGGTTGAGGGCGTCCACCAGCGGGCGCAGCTCGCGTGGCAGACCGCTGTCCGGCAGCGGCTGCAGATCGTCGCTGGCGCGCGCCGCCACCGTCTGGCGCAACTGCTCCAGCGGGCGCAGCGCCAGGCTCACCGCCAGCCACACCAGGCCCAGCGCGGTGAGCGCCAGCAGGCCCATGCGCCACAGGGTGCCGACCAGCAGCTCGCGGGCCATGCGCTCGCGCGCGCCGCGGGTCTCGGCCACGCGGATCTCCGCCATGCCCTCCAGGTCCGCCTCGCTGACCGGCTGCAGCAGGCTGACCACGCGCACCTCCTGGTCGCGATAGACGCCATCGTAGAAGCGCGCCAGCGCCGGGTAATCGTCGGTGCGCTTCACCTGCGACCCCGCCGCCGGCAGCGCCTCGTAGCCGGACACCAGGCCGCCGTGCGGGTCGAGCACCTGGTAGTAGATGCGCCCGGCGCTGTCGTAGGCGAAGGTGTCCAGCGCCACGTAGGGCACGTTGGCGCGCAGCTTGCCGTCGCTGCTGTACAGACCGTCAGCCACCGCGCGCGCCGAGGCCAGCAGGGTACGGTCGTAGGCGGTATCCGCCGCGCGGCGCGCGCTCCAGTAGCCACTCAACCCGCCGAACGCCAGCAGCAGCGCCAGCAACAGTGCCAGGCGGCGCAGCAGGCGACCGCGCAGGCTGCCGCCGTACAGCTCAGCCATCGCAGGCCTCCAGCAGGTAGCCGAGGCCGCGGAAGGTGACGATGCGCACGCCGCGGCCTTCCAGCTTCTTGCGCAGGCGGTGCACGTAGATCTCGATGGCGTCGGGGCTGGCCTCCTCGTCGAGGCCGAACACCTGGTCGGCCAGCTGCTCCTTGCTCATCACCCGCCCGGGGCGGGCGATCAGCGCCTGCAGCACCGCCTGCTCGCGCGAGGTCAGGTTGAGCAGCTCGGCACCGAGGCTGAAGCGCCGGGTGCCGAGGTCGAAGACCAGCGCGCCACAGCGCTGCTGCTGCTCGCCGCCCTGCACGCTGCGGCGCAGCAGCGCCTTGACCCGCGCCTCCAGCTCGGCCAGCTCGAAGGGCTTGGCCAGGTAGTCGTCGGCGCCAAGGTTGAGGCCGTGCACGCGGTCGGCCACCTCGCCACGGGCGGTGAGCATCAGCACCGGCAGGGTCTTGCCGCGCGCGCGCAGGCGCGCCAGCACCTGGAAGCCGTCCAGGCGCGGCAGGCCGACGTCGAGGATCGCCAGGGCGTAGTCCTCGCTGGCCAGGGCGTGGTCGGCGGCCATGCCGTCGGCGAGCAGGTCCACGGTCCAGCCGGCGCCACGCAGCGCCTGGGCCACGCTGGCGGCCAGCGGGGGATGGTCTTCGACCAGCAGGATTCGCACGGGGAAGTCTCCGAAGTCTTGTCGTTATGGGTCGAGTGTAACGGCCGCAGCCGTGCAGCCAATGCACCACCAACTTTCTTTGCGACTGAAAGCCAGGCGAAAGCTTCGCCCCCTAGCATCGCCCCTGGGTCCTCCCGGCCCCCACGGCAGCCCGACTGCCGATGACAACAACAATGACTGGAGATACCGCGATGCCGATTGCCGCCTGGCAGGCCCTGCCGCCTGTCCGCCGCCTGGCCCTGGCCATCACCGCCTGCACCCTCGCCCCGCTGGCCCACGCCGACTTCGTGGAAGACAGCAGCGCCAGCCTGACCACCACCAACATCTACCTCAACCGCGACTTCCGCGAAGGCTCCGCCCAGAACAAGCGCGAGGAATGGGGCCAGGGCTTCCTGCTCGACATCCAGTCCGGCTACACCGAAGGCAGCGTCGGCGTCGGCCTCGACGCCCTCGGCATGCTCGGCGTCAAGCTCGACTCCGGTGGTGGACGCACCGGCACCGACCTGCTGCCGGTACAGGACGACGGCGGCACCCCGGACCAGTTCGGCCGCCTGGGCCTGACCGCCAAGCTCAAGGTGTCCGAAACCGAGCTGCGCTACGGCTCGCACATCCCCGAGCTGCCGGTGGTCAAGGCCAGCGACAGCCGCCTGCTGCCGCAGGTGTTCGAAGGCGGCCTGCTCACCTCCAAGGAGATCGCCGGCCTGACCTTCACCGGCGGGCGCCTGAACCAGGTGATCGACCGCGCCTCGACCAACTCCGAGGACCTGATCCTCAACAGCAAGAACAAGCGCTTCCCCGGCGGCGTCACCAGCGACCACCTCAATCTCGCCGGCCTCGACTACCAGTTCGGCAAGAGCCTGAGCGGCCGCTACTTCTTCGCCGACCTCGACGACGTCTACCGCCAGCACTACTTCGGCCTGCTCGCCAAGCAGCCGCTCGGTGCCGGCACCCTCAGCGCCGACCTGCGCCTGATGCTCAGCGACGACAGCGGCGCCGCCCGCGCCGGCGAGATCGACAACCGCGCGCTGAACGGCATGCTCAGCTACGCCCTGGGCGCCCACAAGCTCGGTCTCGGTTATCAGCAGATGAGCGGCGACACCGGCTACGCCTACATCGACGGCAGCGACCCGTTCCTAGTCAACTTCGTGCAGATCAACGACTTCGCCAACGCCGACGAGCGCTCCTGGCAGGCGCGCTACGACTACGACTTCGCCGCCCTCGGCGTGCCCGGCCTGAGCTTCCTCGCCCGCTACGTCAGCGGCGACGACGCCGAGATCGCCGGCAGCAGCGCCACCGGCAGCGAGTGGGAGCGCGACCTCGAGCTCAAGTACGTGGTGCAGAGCGGCCCGCTCAAGGACCTTTACGTGCGCCTGCGCAACGCCAGCTTCCGCTCCGACTTCGCCCGCGACGCGGACGAGAACCGGCTGATCGTCGGCTACAGCCTGCCGATCTGGTAAGCCCGGACCCACAATAAGAATCGACCGGAGATATCCCCATGCACACTGCTATCACCCGCATCGCCCTCGCCGCCGCCGGCCTCGCCTTCGCCGGCCAGCTGCTCGCCGCCGAGCCCAAGCGCCCGGAATGCATCGCCCCGGCCAAGCCCGGCGGCGGCTTCGACCTGACCTGCAAGCTGGCGCAGAGCGGCCTCAAGGACGGCGGCCTGCTCGAGGCGCCGATGCGCGTCACCTACATGCCCGGCGGCGTCGGCGCGGTGGCCTACAACGCGGTGGTCGCCCAAAGGCCCAAGGATCCGGGCACCATCACCGCCTTCTCCTCGGGCTCGCTGCTCAACCTGGCGCAGGGCAAGTTCGGCCGCTACGACGAGAACGCGGTCAGGTGGCTGGCCGCCATCGGCACCGACTACGGCGCCATCTCGGTGCGCGCCGACGCGCCCTGGCAGACCCTCGGCGAACTGGTCGAGGCGGTGAAGCAGGATCCGGGCAGCGTGGTGTTCGGCGCCGGCGCCACCATCGGCGGCCAGGACTGGATGCAGACCGCGCTGATCGCCCGCGCCGCCGGCGTCGACCCGCAGAAGCTGCGCTACGTCGCCTTCGAGGGCGGCGGCGAGACCCTCACCGCCATGCTCGGCGGCCACGTGCAGGTCACCTCCAGCGGCCTCGGCGAGATCACCCCGCAGCTGGCCGCCGGCAAGATCCGCGTGCTCGCCGTGCTGTCCGACGAGCGCCTGCCCGGCAAGCTGGCCAGCATCCCCACCGCCAGGGAGCAGGGCTTCGACATCAGCTGGCCGGTGATCCGCGGCTTCTACATGGGCCCGGAGGTCAAGGACGAGGACTACGCCTGGTGGAAGGGCCAGTTCGACAAGATGCTGGCCAGCGAGGATTTCGCCCAGCTGCGTGAACAGCGTGATCTGTTCCCCCTGGCCATGAGCGGCGACGAACTGCGCGCCTTCGTGCTCAAGCAGGTCGCCCAGTACAAGCAGCTGGCCGGCGAGTTCGGTCTGGTCCAGTAAGGCTGCCAGGCGTCAGGCCGGCGGGAAGCCCCCGTCCCGCCGGCCGGCCCTCTCCCCCGCGGGAGAGGCCCCTTTCCCCACCCAGGTATTTCGCCATGTATGACCGCCTGTTCGGCTCGGTCTGGTTGCTGCTGTGCGCCGGACTGGCCGTGATCGCCTGGGGGTTCCAGGCCCCCTTCTCCTATGACCCAGTCGGACCGCGCGCCTACCCGCTGCTGCTGCTCGGCCTGCTCGGCGCCGGCGCGCTGTGGCTGGTGCTGCGCCCGACCGTGCACGCACACCTGCTGAGCCGCCCGCAGAGCCTGCGCGCCCTGCTCTGCGTCGCCGGCCTGCTGGCCTACGCCCTGCTGTTCGAGCCGCTGGGCTTCGTCCCGGCCACCGCCCTGGCCGGCGCCGGCCTCGGCCTGCTGTTCGGCGGCCGCCCGCTGCCCTGCGTGCTGTCCGGGGTGCTGATGGGCGTGCTGCTCTACGTGCTGTTCGACCTGCTGCTGGACGTGCCCCTGCCGCTGGGCGTGTTCGAATTCCTCGTGGAGTGACGCCATGGAAACCTTGAACTTCCTGCTGCAGGGCTTCGACGTCGCCCTGCGCCCGCTCAACCTGCTGATGGCGCTGTTCGGCGCCTTCGTCGGCACCATCGTCGGCATGCTGCCGGGCCTCGGCCCGATCAACGGCGTGGCCCTGCTGCTGCCGCTGGCCTTCGCCCTCGGCCTGCCGCCGGAAACCGCGCTGATCCTGCTGGCCGCCGTGTACCTGGGCTGCGAGTACGGCGGGCGCATCTCCGCCATCCTGCTCAACGTGCCGGGCGACGCCGCGGCGATCATGACCACCATCGACGGCTATCCGCTGGCCAAGCAGGGCAAGGCCGGCATCGCCCTGTCGCTGTCGGCGATGAGTTCGTTCATCGGCAGCACCATCGCCACCTTCGGCGTGGTGCTGTTCGCGCCGATCCTCGCCAACTGGGCGGTGGCCTTCGGCCCGGCCGAGTACTTCGTGCTGATGGTGTTCGCCATCACCTGCCTGGGCGGTCTGGTCGGCGACAAGCCGGTGAAGACCCTGATGGCCGCGCTGATGGGCCTGGCGCTGGCCACCGTCGGCGTCGATGCCACCACCGGCGTGTACCGCTTCACCTTCGACAGCGTCAGTCTGTCCGACGGCATCCAGTTCGTCATCGTGGTGATCGGCCTGTTCAGCGTCAGCGAGATCCTGCTGATGCTCGAGCACACCCACAGCGGCCAACAGGCGGTCAAGGCCGGCGGGCGCATGCTGTTCAACTTCAAGGAGTTCTGCCTGGTCGGCTGGACCGCGGTGCGCAGCGCGCTGAGCGGCTTCGTCATCGGCACCCTGCCGGGCGCCGGGGCGACCATCGCCAGCGCCATGGCCTACATGAACGAGAAGCGCATCGCCGGACCGTCCGGTCGTTTCGGCCAGGGCGACCTGCGCGGCCTGGCCGCGCCGGAGGCGGCCAACAACGCCTCGGCCTGCGGCTCGATGATCCCCATGCTGACCCTCGGCGTGCCGGGCTCGGGCACTACCGCGGTGATGATCGGCGCGCTGACCCTGTACAACATCACCCCGGGTCCCCTGCTGTTCGAGCAGCAGCCCGACGTGGTGTGGGGCCTGATCGCCTCGCTGTTCATCGGCAACGTCATCCTGCTGGTGATGAACATCCCGCTGGTCGGCCTGTTCTCGCGCATGCTCAGCGTGCCGAACTGGATCCTGGTGCCGGCGATCATCATCGTCAGCCTGGTCGGCGTGTGGGCGGTGCACAGCACCACCTTCGACCTGGTGCTGATGATCGCCCTCGGCGTGTTCGGCTACCTGCTGCGCAAGATGGACTTCCCGCTGTCGGCGCTGATCCTCGGCTTCGTCCTTGGCGAGCTGATGGAAGACAACCTGCGCCGCGCCCTGTCGATCTCCAGCGGCGAGCTGGGCATCCTCTGGTCCAGCCCGATCACCCTGGTGCTCTGGGCGCTGGTGGCCGTGATGCTGGCGCTGCCCGGGATCCGCTGGTGGCGCGCGCGCCGCAAGGCGCCGGCAGCCGATGCCTCTGCCGCCTGATGCCCGCGGCATCCTGAGCGGCATCCTGGCCGGACTGGCGGGGGGCTTCCTCGCCAGCCTGGCCGGCTGGCCGCTGCCGTGGCTGCTCGGTTCCCTGCTCGGTGTGGCGCTGGCGCGCTGCGCCGGTCTCCCCGCCGCCCCGCTGCCCGCCGGTCGCCAGGCCGGGCAATGGCTGGTGGCCTGCGCCGTCGGCCTGCATGTCTCCCGCGAGGCCGCCCTCGCCCTCCTCGACCACCTGCCGCTGCTGCTCGCCGGCGCCGTCGGCACCCTGCTGCTGACCCTGATCGGCATCGCCGTGCTCAGGCGCGGCGGCGTCGATCCGGCCACCGCCTTCTTCGCCAGCCTGCCGGGCGGCGCCAGCGAGATGGTCAACCTGGCGCGCCGCCACGACGCCGAGCCGGCCCAGGTGGCCGCCGCGCACAGCCTGCGCCTGCTGCTGGTCCTGCTCTTGGTACCCGCCGCGTTCGCCTGGGGCCTGCCGCCTCCGCCCGTTGCGCCGTCAGCACCGACCGACTGGCCGGCGCTGGCCGTGCTGCTGGCCGGCGGCCTGCTCGCCGCGCGACTCTGGCGCCGCCTCGGCCAGCCCAACCCGTGGATGCTCGGCCCACTGCTGCTGTGCGCGCTGGCCAGCGCCAGCCTCGACCTGCAGCTGGCCGTGCCCGACGGCCTGGCGCGCGGCGGCCAGTGGCTGCTCGGCTGCGCCCTGGGCATGCACTTCGACCGCGCCTTCTTCCGCCGCGCGCCCGGCTTCCTCGTCCGCGTGCTCATCTTCAGCCTGCTGACCATGCTCGCCGCCGTGCTGCTCGGCGCCGGCCTCGGCCTGCTCGGCGGCGGCGACGGCCGGGCGCTGATGCTCGGCAGCATGCCCGGCGGCATCACCGAACTGGGCCTGACCGCGCAGAGCCTGCAGCTGCCGGTAGCGCTGGTCAGCGCCCAGCAGTTGCTGCGCCTCTTGCTGGTGATGCTGCTGGCCGAGCCGCTGTACCTGCGCTGGCGGCGCCTGGCTGCCGACCAGCGCCGCTCCTGAGACGCAGTGCTGGCCTATCCTCAAGCCAGGTCCGACTGCCGCCGGAGCATCCATGTCCCGCCTCGCCCTGTTCGCCCGCTCGCTCGGTCTGCTGCTGGTTCTGCTGATGCTGGCGGCCTGCAGTCGCCTGGAACTGGCCTATCGCAACCTCGACCGCCTGATCGAGTGGAAGCTGGACGACTACCTGAGCCTCGATGCCGCGCAGAGCGACTGGCTGGAGGCACGTCTCGACGCGCACCTGGCCTGGCACTGCCGCCACGAGTTGCCGCGCTATCTCGACTGGCTCGATCGCCAGCGGCCGCTGCTGGCCGCCAGCCCTGCCCCCGAGCAGCTGGAAGGGCCGCTCGCGCAGACGCGCCAGCTGCTGCAGCCGACCCTGCTCCAGGTCGCCCCGGATGCCGCCCGCCTGCTGGCCGGGCTGAGCAAGGCGCAGATCGACGAGCTGGAGGGCAACCTGGCCACGGAGCAGCGCAAGCTGCGCGAGCGCTATCTCGGCGGCAGCCGCGAGAAGCGCCTGGCGGAGCGGATGGAACGCGCCGAGACGCGCCTGGAGTTCTGGCTGGGACCGCTGTATCCACAGCAGCGCGCCTACCTGCGCTTCTGGGCCAGCCGCCAGGAGGCCAACGTGCGGCCCTGGCTGGACTTCCGCGAGCGCTGGCAGGCCCACCTGCTGGCCGAGCTGCGCCAGTCGCCGCCGGCAGAGCGCGCCGCGCGCCTGCAGCCGCTGTTCGGCGAGCCCGAACGCTACTGGGGCGCGGACTACCGCAGGACGCTCGAGCACACCCAACAGATCCTCGCCGAGCTGCTCAGCGAGCTGTGGGCCAGCGCCACGCCCGCGCAGCGCGCGCACCTCATGCAGAGGCTGGACCACCTGCACGAGGACCTGGCCGGCCTGCCCTGCGCGGGCTGAACTCAGAGCGCCGGCAGACGCCAGTCGATGGGCGCCAGGCCGTGCTGCTCGAGGAACTTGTTGGTGCGACCGAAGTGGCCGTTGCCGATGAAGCCACGGTGCGCGGACAGCGGCGAGGGGTGCGGCGAGCGCAGGATCAGGTGCTTGGTCGGGTCGATCAGACGCTCCTTGCTCTGCGCGTGGGCGCCCCACAGCAGGAACACCAGATGCGGCCGCTCGCGGCTGACCACCTCGATCACCCGGTCGGTGAACGGCTGCCAGCCGGCAGCCGCGTGCGAGCCGGCCTTGCCCTGCTCGACGGTCAGCGAGGTGTTGAGCAGCAGCACGCCCTGCTCCGCCCAGTGCTGCAGGCAGCCGTGGTTGGGCGGGTCGATGTTCAGGTCGCGCTTGAGCTCCTTGAAGATGTTCTGCAGCGACGGCGGCACCGGCACGCCGGGCTGCACCGAGAAGCACAGCCCGTGGGCCTGGCCCGGGCCGTGGTAGGGGTCCTGGCCGATGATCACCACCTTGACCTGCGCCAGCGGCGTGGAGTCGAGCGCGTTGAAGATCAGCCCGCCTGGCGGAAAGATCTGCTTGCCGGCCGCCTTCTCGCTGCGCAGGAACTCGCCGAGCGCCTGCATGTAGGGCTTGTCGAACTCCTCGTGCAAGGCCGCCTTCCAGCCCGGTTCGAGTTTGATGCGATCCTGCGCGGCGCTCATGCGGCCCCCTCTATGCAAAACAAAGCGGCACCCTAGAGAGGGCTCCCCGGCAAGTCAAGGCGCGACCAAGGATGTGGGTAGCAGGCCGGGAGAAGCGCTACCCAAGTCGCCCTCCTCCCCCCGCAAAAGCGCATGGGCGCCCCGGAAGTGCGGGCGTACAAAGCCTGCTTCCCCCCAGTCACAAGGAAAGGTGTCCATGCGTCGACTCGCCTGCCTGAGCCTGCTGCTCGCAACCTTCGCCATCCACGCCGCACCGGCCGGCAATCCGCTGAAGATCGGCCTCAACTACCCGCGCACCGGCAACGACAAGGCCGAGGGGCTGGAGCAGATGCGCGGCGCCCTGCTGGCGGTGGAGCAGATCAACGCCGCCGGCGGCGTGCTCGGCCGGCCACTGCAGCTGGAGACCGCCAACAGCGCCTCGCGGACGGAAACCGCGGTGAAGAACGTCGACCGCCTGCAGGCCAGGGGGGTGGCCATGGTCTTCGGCGGCGCCACCAGCGAGGAGGTGATCGCCGCCAGCCAGCGCGCCCGCGAGCACGGCCTGCTGTACTTCGCCACCCTGGCCTACGCCAACGAGGTGACCGGTCAGCACGGCCACCGCTACCTGTTCCGCGAGTCCGGCAGCGCGCGGATGAGCGCCCGGGTGCTCGGCGAGTACCTGGCCATCCACCAGCCGCGCCGGCGCTACTTCCACATCACCCGCGACGACGCCTGGGGACGCAGCATGGAAAGCGCGCTGCGCGAAAGCACCTCCAGCCAGGACAAGGCGCGTCACGGCCGGCGCAGCCTGGCCGCCAGCGGCGCGCGCCTGGCCGACATGCGCAGCGCGCTGGAGGCGGCGGCCAAGAGCCAGGCGGACGTGCTGGTGCTCAACCTGCTCGGCAACGACCTGGTGCAGATCATGAGCCTGGTCGACCAGCTGGGCCTCAACCGCCGCCTGCAGATCATCGTCCCGCACCTGACCAAGCCGCTGGTCGAGCAGATCGGCCCGTCGATCATGACCGGGGTGATCGGCACCGAGACCTGGACCTGGCGGAGCCCGCAGATGGAGAAGAGCGCCGCCGGCGACGACTTCGTCCGCGAGTTCATCGCCGACAACCAGGAATATCCGGGCAGTACCGCCGCCTCCACCTACGCCATCGTCCGCCAGTGGGCCGATGCGGTGGCGCGCGCCGGCAGCAGCGACAGCGAGGCGGTGATCCGCGCGCTCGAAGGCCACCGCTACCAGTTGCTCAAGGGCCCCCAGGAGTGGCGCGCCTTCGACCACCAGAACGTGCAGGACATCTACGCCGTGCGCGTGCGCCCGCGCGAGGAGATCATGCGCGACCCGCTCAAGCAGGACTACTTCGAGGTCATCCACCGCATGCGCGGCGAGCAGGCCGCGGTGGCGCTGGACGACTGGGAACAGGAGCGCGACAGCCTGACCCTCGAGTGAACGACCAGGACCGGGGCGCGGCCACGGCCGCGCCCCGCACAGACACCCCGAAAGGTATGTGAAACGGATCACGAAAGCCGGCAAGCCCTCGCTAGACCATGAGCTAATGCCCGTCAAGCCTCCCCCTCGCGTACAACACGCTCGGGCAAACATAACAACGACCAGGAGGCCCCATGAAGCGTACTTTTACTGCTCTAGCCCTGTGGGCCGGACTGTGCACCACTGCCGCAGCTGCCGACCCCATCACTCTCGGGCTCAACTACCCGCGTACCGGCAGCTACAAGGAAGAAGGCCTCGCGCAGATGCGCGGCGCCCTGCTCGCCGTCGACGAGATCAACGCCCAGGGCGGCGTCCTCGGCCGACCGCTGCGCCTGATCAGCCGCGATACCGCCTCGCGCCCGGAAAAAGCCGTGAACAACGTCGAACGCCTGGTCAACGATGGCGCAGTCATGCTGTTCGGCGGCGCCTCCAGCGCCGTGGCGATCGCCGCCAGCAAACGGGCCAAGGAACTCGGCGTGCTGTACTTCGGCACCCTCACCTACTCCAACGACACCACCGGCAAGAACGGCCACCGCTACATGTTCCGCGAGTGCAACAGCGCGTGGATGAGCGCCCGCGTGCTCGGCCAGTACCTGGCCAAGACCATGCCGAACAAGCGCTACTTCTACGTGACCGCGGACTACACCTGGGGCCACACCAGCGAGAGCTCGCTGCGCCAGACCACCGGCAGCACCGACACCCGCAGCAACCCGGGTCTCAAGGTACCCTTCCCCGGCGCACGCCTGGCCGACTATCGCGATGCGCTGACCCAGGCCGCCAGCAGCGATGCCGACGTGCTCGCCCTGGTGCTGTTCGGCGACGACCTGGTGCGCGCCATGCGCATCGCCGAGGACCTCGGCCTGACCAAGCGCATGCAGGTGGTCGCGCCCAACCTGACCCAGAGCATCGTCGAGCAGGCCGGCCCCGGCCTGATGGCTGGCGTGATCGGTACCGAGCCGTGGACCTGGCGCGTTCCGGAGCTGGAGAAGTCCGAGCCGGGCATGGCCTTCGTCAAGAACTACAGCGCCCGCTACGAGCTGATGCCGTCGAGCTCGGCCGCCTCGGCCTACAGCATCGTCCACCAGTGGGCCGACGCCGCCGAGCGCACCGGCAGCCTGGACAGCGAGAAGCTGATCAAGTCCCTGGAAGGCCACAAGTACCAGTTGCTCAAGGGGCCGCAGGAGTGGCGCAGCTTCGACCACCAGAACGTGCAGACCGTCTACGCGGTGAAGGTGAAGTCGCGTGACGAGATCATGAAGGACCGCTCCAAGCAGGACTACTTCGAGATCGTCGGCCGCCTCGACGGCCCCCTCGCCGCGCCGACCCTGGACGAGTGGAAGCAGGAACGCACCGCCGCCGGCCAGCCGCCGCAACTGCAGTAATCCCCTCCCCCTCCCGGGCGGGGCTGGACAAGCCCCGCCCGGGACGGCTAAAAGAAGTTCATCCCGGCGGCTCGCGGCACCGGTCGCACGAGCGGACGCGAGCCCCACTGACGTACCAGACTGAGCATCCGCCTGCCGGGTGGGCGCGGCTGGAGACTCCGGCAGAACGCGGCCACCCGCCCGAAGCCCGAGGACCGTCATGAGCAACGCCGTCGAACCCTACAAGTCCGCCCCCTTCGACCTCACCCACAAGCTGACCGTCGAGAAGCACGGTCACACCGCGCTGGTCACCATCAACAATCCGCCGGCCAACACCTGGGACCGCGACTCGCTGATCGGCCTGCGCCTGCTGGTCGAGCACCTCAACCGCGACGACGACATCTACGCCCTGGTGATCACCGGCCAGGGCAGCAAGTTCTTCAGCGCCGGTGCCGATCTCAAGCTGTTCGCCGACGGCGACAAGGCCCGCGCGCGCAGCATGGCGCGCCTGTTCGGCGAAGCCTTCGAGGCCCTGCGCGACTTCCGCGGGGTGAGCATCGCCGCCATCAACGGCTACGCCATGGGCGGCGGCCTGGAGTGTGCGCTGGCCTGCGACATCCGCATCGCCGAACGACACGCCCTGCTGGCCCTGCCGGAAGCCGGCGTCGGCCTGCTGCCCTGCGCCGGCGGCACCCAGCACCTGCCCTGGCTGGTCGGCGAAGGCTGGGCCAAGCGCATGATCCTCTGCGGCGAGCGGGTCGACGCCGAGACCGCGCTGCGCATCGGCCTGGTCGAACAGGTGGTCGACAGCGACGAGGCGCGCGGCCACGCCCTGCTGCTCGCCGCGCGGGTCGGCCGGCAGAGTCCGGTGGCGGTGCGCGCGATCAAGCCGCTGATCCAGGGCGCCCGCCAGCGCGGCCCGAGCAGCTGGCTGGCCGAGGAGCGCGAGCGCTTCGTCGACCTGTTCGATGCCGAGGATACCCGCGAGGGCGTCAATGCCTTCCTGGAGAAGCGCGACCCGCAGTGGCGCAACCGCTGAGGCGCCCCGGGCGCGCAGGAGAGCCGCAATGCACGTGACCTTCGAAGAACGCCCCTGCCGCCACGGCTATCGCCTCGGCCTCGCCAGCCTGGACGCCGAGGCGAGTCTCAACGCCCTGTCGCTGCCGATGATCGAGGCCCTCGCCCACCGCCTCGCGGCCTGGCAGGACGACCCCGGGATCGCCTGCGTGGTTCTGCGCGGCAACGGCACCCGGGCCTTCTGCGCCGGCGGCGACGTGCGCCAGCTGGCCGAAGCCTGTCGCGCCCGGCCCGGCGAAGTGCCGGCGCTGGCGCGGCGCTTCTTCGCCGACGAATACCGCCTGCTCCACCGCCTGCACCACTACCGCAAACCGCTGCTGTGCTGGGGCCATGGCTACGTGATGGGCGGCGGCCTAGGCCTGCTGCAGAGCGCCAACCAGCGCATCGTCACCCCCTCCAGCCGCCTGGCCATGCCGGAAATCGGCATCGGCCTGTACCCGGATGTCGGCGCCAGCTGGTTCCTGGCGCGCCTGCCCGGCAGGCTCGGCCTGTTCGCCGGTCTCGGCGCCTGCCAGCTCAACGCCCGCGACGCCATCGATCTCGGCCTGGCCGACCGCTGCCTGCTCGACGAGCAGCAGCCCGCCCTGCTCCACGGCCTGGCCCAGCTCAACTGGGCCGAACAGGCCGACAGCCAGCTGCACAGCCTGCTGCAGGCGCTGGAGAACGAAGCCCTGCCCCAATTGCCCGCTGCCCAGTTGCTGCCCCGACGCGAGCGCATCGACCGCCTGCTCGACGTCGCCGACCTGCCGGCGGCCTGGCACTCACTGAGCGCGCTGGCGAACGACAGCGACCCGCTGCTGGCCCGCGCCGCCGCCACCCTGCGCGGCGGCTGCCCGGTCACCGCCCATCTGCTCTGGGAACAGCTGCAGCGCGCGCGACGGCTGTCGCTGGCCGATGTGCTGCGCATGGAGTACGCCATGAGCCTGAACTGTTGCCGCCACCCCGAGTTCGCCGAAGGGGTGCGCGCTCGCCTGATCGACAAGGACAATCAGCCGCGCTGGCACTGGCCGGACGTGGCAACGCTTCCTGCCGCGCTGATCGAGGCCCACTTCGCACCGACCTGGGAGGGCGAACACCCGCTGGCGGATCTCGCCGAACGCTGATTCCGCTGCACCCGGAATGCACAACGGGGCGCCATGGCGCCCCGTTGCATGCTGCCGACGACCCGCTCAGCAATTGCCCTTCTTGGCCTGGCCCGGCGGGCAGAAGCCGCCGTGGGTATGGTGCCCGCCGCCGACATCGATATACACATCTTCGCCCGGCACATGCACGCTGCAACCCGCCAGCGCGATGACCAGCCCAAACAACATCATGGAAAGCCAGCGCATGGTCAGCCTCTCGAACCCGTTGATCGCAATGAATTGGACCTGCGCTGTCCAGCTTTGTTGCAGCATCGGGTAGCATGGCGCCGCCACGGGCCACCCGCACCCGGCACGTTGCCCTGCCCCCACGCCACGAGCCCCCGCCATGCGCCTGGACCGCTTCCTCAGCAAACGCCCCGAGTTCAACCGCCAGCAGGTCCGCCAGCTGCTGCTCGCCGGGCAGGTGCAGGTCGACGGCCGGCCCGAGCGCGACGGCCTGCGCGAGATCAACGGCTTCCACCGCATCGAGCTGGACGGCCAACTGCTGCAGGCCGGACAAGCGGCCCGCTACCTGATGCTGCACAAGCCCGCCGGAGTGGTCAGCGCCACCCGCGACCCGCAGCACCGGACCGTGCTCGACCTGCTGCCGGCGGCCGAACGCGCGGACCTGCACATCGCCGGACGCCTGGACGGCAACACCACCGGCCTGCTCCTGCTGACCAACGACGGCCAGTGGTCGCGCCGCCTGACCCTGCCGGCCAGCAAGCTGCCCAAGGTCTACCGGGTGGAAACCGCCGAGCCCATCGGCGCCGAGTACGTCGAGACCTTCGCCCGCGGCATCTACTTCGCCTTCGAGGACCTCGTCACCCTGCCGGCGCAGCTGGAACTGCTCGACAGCCACAGCGCCCGCCTGACCCTGGTCGAGGGCCGCTACCACCAGGTCAAGCGCATGTTCGGCCACTTCCGCAACCGGGTGACCCGCCTGCACCGCGAGAGCATCGGGCCGATCCGGCTCGACCCGGCCCTGCGCCCCGGCGAGTACCGCCCGCTCACCCCGGCGGAGATCGCCTGCGCCTGAGCCGGACATGGCTCAGATCGCTTCGGCATAAAACGCACTTCACCCGCGGCGCATCTTCTGGTAAAAAGACGGCCTGAAAAGCGGGCGTCGTATAATGGTAATACCCTAGCTTCCCAAGCTAGAGCCGTGGGTTCGATTCCCATCGCCCGCTCCAGACTCCAAAGCAAAAGCCCCTGACATCAGGGGCTTTTTCGTTTCTGCGGCACGCCTGGCGGGTTGCGCCGGCGACCGCTGCCGGCGCACTGCTCCCTCCGGCTTCCCCATCTAGTGCGCGAGCCGTTCCCCGCCCTGCCCTTCCCCGGCGCCGAACACCTCGCCGAAGCTGCGCTGCAGGGCGTGGCGCTCGCTGCGCAGGACGATCTCCTCGAGGTCTTCCGGCGTCACGTCGACGAACTCGCCGAACTCCTCGAGCGCCCGCTGCAGATCGGCGGCGGTGATGCCGACCCACACGTCCGGGCGCGCCGGCTCCGGTGGCGCCGGTTCGGCCACTGGCGCCTTGGGATAGCGCACGCCGGTCAGGTTGTTGAACAGCAGCGCGCAGCCGAGCAGCGCACCGGCGCACAACAGCACCGGCGCCAGCGCGGCGAAGCCCATCCCGGCCAGCGTCGGATGCCCCTGCGCCAGACTCAGCGCCACCGCCGCAGCGGGCGGATGCAGGCAGCGCAGGGCGTACATCGCCAGCAGCGCCCCGCCCAGCGCCAGCAGCAGCGTGGCCAGCGCCGGCAGGTGCAGCAGGCCGACGACGATCGCCACCAGGGCGGCGCACAGGTAGCTGCCGAGGATCGACCAGGGCTGCGACAGCGCCCCCGAGGCCACCGCGAACAGCAGCACCGCCGAGGCGCCGAGCGGTCCCAGCAGGCAGAGCGCCACCTCCTGGCCGAACAACAGACCGCACAGCAGCAGCGGCACCAGCGTGCCAAGCGCGGCGCCCAGGGCGGCACGCAGCCACTCCATGGGGCGGGTGTGCTGCACGGGCGGCAGGATGCGCGCGAGCAGACCGTCACGCCGGACAGACATGGCCACCTCCGCCGCCGCAGGCCGGGCGGGGACCTCGCCGCCACGCCGGGGCAGCGGCGATCGGCCGCATTCGGCGCTTCGGTTCGGTGCGGAGGATGGGAATGCGCCGGCGCAGGCCGGCGCCATGGCGGGACACGCGGGTGTCCAGGCGATAGACAGTGATCATGGGCAGTTCCGCAAAGGGACAAAGGCAACCGGGTTCAGCTTCCCGCCGCGCTCGCCGCCGCGGCTTCCCTCTTGCTGGGGAATGCGCGCGCCGGCATCGCGGGGACGGCAGGACAGGCACCAGTCTGTCGCTCCGCCTGCATCGACTCAAATTCATAATGATGCTGCATGGGTGCAGTTTTTTTGATGGAAGCCGGTCGCCGTCTGAGGCCAGCGCCGCTTGACCTTGCCACCGTTGGAAGCTCTAAGGTGGCGACATGCCATTTCCGCACAGGGAACCCGCCATGCACAGTAGCGCCCCCCCCAGCCCGCCGGCACCGCCCCGCTGCACCTGAGCATCGACGGCATGACCTGCGCCTCCTGCGTCGGCCGCGTCGAGCGTGTCCTGCGCAAGGTGCCCGGGGTCACCGCAGCCAGCGTCAACCTCGCCAGTGCGCGTGCCGAGGTCAGCTTCGCCGGCACGCCTGACGTCGCCGCCACCATCGCGGCGGTGCAGCGGGCCGGCTACCAGGTCGGCGAGGAAACCATCGAGCTGAGCGTGGCCGGCATGACCTGCGCCTCCTGCGTGGCGCGGGTCGAGCGCATGCTGGACAGGGTGCCCGGCGTCACCGCGGCGCACGTCAACCTGGCCAGCGAGCGCGCCCGGGTGCGCGTGCTGCGCGGCGTGCCGGCCGGCGCGCTGGTCGCCGCCATCGAGCGCGCCGGCTACACGGCCGAGCCGCTGGCCGCCGCCGGCGCGCAGATGGATGCCGAGGAAGCGCGGCGCCACGCCGAGCTGGCCGAACTGCAGCGCTCGCTGCTGCTCGCCGCGCTGTTCACCCTGCCGGTGTTCCTGCTGGAGATGGGCGCACACCTGATTCCCGCCCTGCACCACTGGATCCTCGCCACCCTCGGCCAGCAGACCAACTGGATCGTGCAGGGCGTGCTCACCAGCGCCGTGCTGTTCGGCCCCGGCCGGCGCTTCTTCCGCCTCGGCGTGCCGGCGCTGCTGCGCGGCGCGCCGGACATGAACTCGCTGGTGGCGGTCGGCACCAGCGCCGCCTGGCTGTTCTCGCTGGTCGCCACCCTTGCCCCCGGCCTGCTGCCGGCCGGCACCGTGCACGTCTACTACGAGGCGGCGGCGGTGATCGTCAGCCTGATCCTGCTCGGCCGCCTGCTCGAGGCTCGCGCCAAGGGCCGTACCTCGGAGGCGATCAAGCGCCTGATCGGCCTGCAGCCGCGCAGCGCCCGCGTGCGCCGCGACGGCGAGCTGCTGGAGGTGGCCATCGACGCGGTGCGCGTCGGCGACTGGGTGGAAGTGCGTCCCGGCGAGCGGGTGCCGGTGGACGGCGAGGTGGTCGAGGGGCACAGCTTCGTCGACGAGTCGATGATCACCGGCGAACCGCTGCCGGTGGAGAAGGCCCCCGGCAGCGCGGCGGTCGGCGGCACCATCAACCAGAACGGTGCGCTGACCCTGCGCACCACGCGCATCGGCGCTGACAGCGTGCTGGCGCAGATCATCCGCCTGGTCGAGCAGGCGCAGGGCGCCAAGCTGCCGATCCAGGCGCTGGTCGATCGCGTCACCCTGTGGTTCGTGCCGGCGGTGCTGCTCGCCGCCCTGCTCAGCTTCGCTACCTGGCTGCTGTTCGGTCCGGAGCCGGCGCTGACCTTCGCCCTGGTCAACGCGGTGGCGGTGCTGATCGTCGCCTGCCCCTGCGCCATGGGCCTGGCCACGCCGACCTCGATCATGGTCGGCACCGGACGCGCCGCCGAGCTGGGCGTGCTGTTCCGCCAGGGCACCGCGCTGCAGTCGCTCAAGGATGCTCGCGTGGTGGCGCTGGACAAGACCGGCACGCTGACCCGCGGCAAGCCGGCGCTGACCGACCTGCTGCTCGCCGAGGGCTGCACCCGTGCCGCCGTGCTGGCCAAGGTGGCGGCGGTCGAGAACAAGTCCGAGCACCCCATCGCCCGCGCCATCGTCGCCGCCGCGCAGGCGGAGGGCCTGGCGCTCGGCCGGCTGGAGCACTTCGAGGCGGTCACCGGCCTTGGCGTGCGCGCCACGGTGGACGGCGTGCGCGTGGAGATCGGCGCCGACCGCTTCATGGCGCAGCTCGGCCTGGACGTCGACGTGTTCGCCGCCGACGCCCGGCGCCTGGCCGACGAGGCCAAGACCCCGCTGTACGCCGCCGTCGACGGTCGCCTGGCGGCCATGCTGGCGGTGGCCGACCCGCTCAAGGACGGCACGCCCGAAGCGATCCGCGCGCTGCACGGCCTGGGCCTCAGGGTGGCGATGATCACCGGCGACAACCGCCGTACCGCCGAGGCCATCGCCCGGGCGCTCGGCATCGACGAGGTGGTCGCCGAGGTGCTGCCGGACGGCAAGGTCGACGCGGTCGAACGCCTCAAGGCCGCCCACGGTCGCCTCGCTTTCGTCGGCGACGGCATCAACGACGCCCCGGCGCTGGCTGCCGCCGACGTCGGCCTGGCCATCGGCAGCGGCACCGACGTGGCCATCGAGGCCGCCGACGTGGTGCTGATGTCCGGCGACCTGCGCGGCGTACCGAGCGCCATCGCCCTGTCGCGGGCGACCCTCGGCAACATCCGCCAGAACCTGTTCTGGGCCTTCGCCTACAACACCGCGCTGATCCCGCTGGCCGCCGGGGCGCTCTACCCGGTGAACGGCATGCTGCTGTCGCCGATCTTCGCCGCCGGCGCCATGGCCCTGTCCAGCGTGTTCGTGCTCGGCAACGCCCTGCGCCTCAAGCGTTTCCAGCCGCCGGCGCTGTAGCGGCACGCCGGCCGTCGCATCGCCGCGCGCGGCCGGCTGCTAAGATGGGGCGACAACTCCCAGCCAAGGATCGCCCCCATGCGCCGTCTCGCCACCCTGTTCGCCGGCCTCGCCCTCAGCGCCCAGGCCCTCGCCTTCTCGCTCGCCGACCTTAGCCAGCAGGACGCCAGCGGCGGCCTCAAGGACGCCCTCAGCCAGGGCGCGCAGATCGCCGTGCAGCAGCTCGGCAAGCCCGGCGGCTTCAGCAACGACCCGCAGGTGCGCATCGGCCTGCCCGGCAACCTCGGCAGGGTCGCCAACACCATGAAGATGATGGGCATGGGCGCCCAGGTCGAGCAGCTCGAGCTGACCATGAACCAGGCCGCCGAGGCGGCGGTGCCGCGGGCGCAGGCGCTGTTGCTGGAGGCGGTGAAGAAGATGACCATCAGCGATGCCAAGGCCATCCTCGCCGGTCCGCAGGACGCCGCCACCCAGTACCTCGACCGCAGCAGCCGCGAGCAGATCCGCGCCCAGTTCCTGCCCATGGTCAAGCAGGCCACCGACCAGGTCGGCCTGGCCCAGCAGTACAACGCCTTCGCCGGCACCGCCGCCAACTTCGGCGTGGTCGACGCCAAGAGCGCCAACCTCGAAGGCTACGTCACCGAGCAGGCACTCGACGGCCTGTTCCAGGTGATCGCCGAGCAGGAGGCCGGCATCCGCCAGAACCCGGCCGGCGCCGCCACCAGCCTGGCCAAGAAGGTCTTCGGCGTGCTGTGAGGACGCTCCGCGGCGGGCCGACGCCGCCGTGATCGCCCTTCACGTTTTCTTCACGTCCGCCTCGGCACTATCGATCTCGCTGATGGATCAGCCCCCTTGGTAAGAAAAGCACGAAGCCCGCGCCACGCGGGCTTCGTGCTGTCTGGCGTGCGCTGCCGCTCGACGACTGCGCGGCATGCGGCCCGGCCCGCCCCTCATCGGCAGGTCTCGCCGCCCTTCACGTTTTGTTGACATGCCCCGCGGCACTATCGAAGCAGCTGAAGGACCAGCGCCCCTAGGCAAGAAAGTGAGAGGCCCGCCACACGCGGGCTTTTTGCTGTCCGCAGACCGGGCAGGCACGGCGCCGGCGAGCCACTACACTGTGCAGCGCACGCCATGCCAGCGATTCAGGGAGAGACACCGACATGGAACTGGCCTTGTTGTCCGACGATGAGATCCTCGCCGTCGCCACCCCCATCATGGACAACCTGATGGACGCCTCCAGCGCCCTAGACCACGCGCGCCACGTGCGCGACTTCACCGAGCGCGCCCGGGCGATCGTCACCCCCGAGCATCTGCAGCAGGTCGGCGAGCGCTACCAGCGCGAGAAGGGCCAGTTCGCCCGGCGCAAGCCGGTGGCCATCTTCCGCCGCCCCGACTCGGTGGTGGTGATCTGGAAGCAGTGGTTCAGCCGCGAGCCCGGCGAGTACGTGGCCGAGCTGCTGCTGGTCGAGCGCGACGGCCGCTACCTGGTCGACCACGTGATGGTGTTCTGAGAGCAGGTCGGGAGACGCACATGGCGAACACGGACATCCTCGCACCGATGCTGGCGCTGATCGGCTGGACCCTGCTGGTCCTGCTGCTGATCCCCTGGCGACGCTTCCGCGCCGCCTTCGCCGGGCGGGTGAGCGCCGAGGACTTCCGCTTCGGCGAGTCGCCCCGGGTGCCGCCCGAGGTGAGCCTCCCCAACCGCAACCTGCAGAACCTGCTGGAAGTGCCGCTGCTGTTCTACGTGCTCTGCCTGGTCGGCTACCTGACCCGGCAGATCGACCTCGTGGCGCTCGGTCTGGCCTGGGGCTACGTCGGCCTGCGCGTGCTGCACAGCCTGGTGCATCTGACCTACAACCGGGTGTTCCACCGCTTCCTGGTGTTCGCCGCCAGCAACCTGCTGCTGGCGATCCTGTGGGCACGCCTGCTGCCGGCGCTGGTCTGACGCTCAGCGCAGGTCCCAGCAGGTCGGCGCGCCGACATGCCCGGTCTTGACGAACAGCAGGGCGCCCGACGCGGAATGCCGGCGCGCGACGCCGCCGGGCGGCTGGCGCAACCAGCTGCCGGCCGGGTAGTCGCCGTGCGCATCGCTCAACGCCCCTTCCAGCACGAACAGCTCCTCGCCGCCCGGGCACTCCCGGGCCGGCAGCAGACTGCCGGGCTGCAGACGCAGCAACGCCGTGCGCACGCCAGCATGCGCGTGCAGCGGCAGCACGGCGACCCCCGCCTCCTCGCCCGCCTGCCAGGCCTGCGCGCGGCTGTCCAGGCGCAGCTCGCGATGATCGTCGGGAGCGAACTGCCAGAGCTTGACCAGCAGGGTGCAGCCGGGACCTGAGGCGGGGCTGTGCCGGCTGCCCGGCGGATTGCGCAGATAGCTGCCGGCCGGGTAGTCGCCGCTCTCGTCGCTGAATACCCCCTCCAGCACCAGGATCTCCTCGCCGCCGCCGTGCACATGCGCGGGGAAACGGCTGCCGGGGGCGAAACGCACCAGACTGGTGGCGCGCGCCACCTCGTCGCCGAGGCGGTCGAGCGGGATGCGCTGCACGCCCGGCTGCGGCGAGTCCTGCCAGGGCTGCGCGGCGGTGCGGATCACCACGCGCTGCGCGAAATCATCATTCAGGTTCACGGTCGGCGCCCTCCGCGGCGCAGCAGCACCAGCGCCGCCAGGGAGAACAGGGCGCCGGCATGAAAGGTCGTCGCCGCATCATACGTCTGCCACAGCCAGCCGGCGATGCCGCTGGCCAGCAGCAGGGCGACGCCGCTGACCAGGTTGAACAGGCCGAAGGCGGTGCCCTTGAGTTCGGCCGGCGTGGTATCCGCCACCAGGGTGGCGAGGATGCCCTGGCTGAAGCCCATGTGCAGCCCCCACAGGGCGACGCCGAGCAGCACCGGACCGAGCGACACCGCCCAGGCCAACGCCAGGTCGGCGAGCGCCAGCAACAGTATGCCGACGCTGAGCAGCCGTTCGCGGCCGATGCGGTCGGACAGCCGGCCAACCGGATAGGCCGACAGCATGTAGCAGGCCGCCATCACCACCATCACCAGCGGCACCCAGCTGGCGGCGAGGCCGAGTTGCTCGGCGCGCAGTATCAGGAAGGCCTCGCTGAAACGCGCGAGGGTGAACAGCGCGCCGATCACCACCACCCGCCAGTAGGCCGGGGTGAAGCCGCGCAGCGCGTCGAGGTGGATGGGCGAGCGGAACTGCCGCGGCGCGTCCGCGTGCGCCGGCTCCTCGACACCGAAGGCCAGCATGGCCAGGCACAGCAGCGCCGGCAGCACGGCGAACCACAGCACCAGGGCAATGTCGCCGCCAAGCCACAGCATCAGCAGGATCGCCAGCAGCGGGCCGAGGAAGGCGCCGACGGTATCCATCGACTGGCGCAGACCGAAGCACGCCCCGCGGATCGCCGGCGGCGCCACATCGGCGATCAGCGCATCGCGCGGGGCGCCGCGGATACCCTTGCCGAGGCGGTCGAGCAGGCGGGCGCCGAACACCAGCTCGGCCGAGTGGGCCAGCGGGAACAGCGGCTTGCTCAGCGCCGCCAGGCCGTAGCCGAGCAGCAGCAGGACCTTGCGCTTGCCCAGGTAGTCGCTGAGCGCCCCGGAAAACACCTTGACCACCAGCGCCGTGGCCTCGGCCACGCCCTCGATCAGGCCGACGGTGAGCATGCCGAGGCCCAGGCTGCCGACCAGGAAGAGCGGCAGCAGGCTGTGCACCAGCTCGGACGACACGTCCATGAACAGGCTGACCATGCCCAGCGCCCAGACGGTGCGCGGGATCGACGGCGGAGCTGCCGGTGCGGGCATGTCCCTGGCCTCCAGGCGTGCAGAGCGGATTCGCCCTGGTTGGCCTCAGCGTAGCCGGCCGGGCGACGGGCGGTGCGGACGGCGCCACCGGCCGGTTGGCGCCGCCACGCCGGCTCTGCAAGACTCAATGTGAACCCTCAGCGCCAGCGAGGTCGCCACCATGCTCCAGCCGGCACGCATCCTGACCATCGGTATCGACCGCCCCCTGCCCGAAGTGGCGGCCTTCCTCGCCGAACCGCGCAACTACCCGCGCTGGGCCAGCGGCCTGGCCGATGGCCTGGAACCCGCGGCGGACAGCCCGCTGCTGCCGCTGTCCGGCAGCGAGTGGCTGGCCAGCACGCCGCACGGCCGCCTGCGTATCCGCTTCAGCCCGGCCAATCCCTTCGGTGTCGCCGACCACTGGGTCCGCCTCGAGGACGGCCGCATCGTCTACGTGCCGCTGCGCGTGGTGGCCAATGGCGACGGCAGCACGGTCGAACTGACCCTGTTCCGCCGCCCCGACGAGGACGACGAAAGCTTCGCCGCCGACTGCGACTGGGTGCGCCGCGACCTGCTGACCCTGCGTCGCGTGCTCGGCGGCTGAGGCGCGGTCAGCGCACGCCTTCGAGCAGGAAGTTGCCCTGGCCGCTGCCACCCAGGCTCGGCACCTCGGCCTCGTCCTTGAGTTCCACGCCGGACAGCTGGCGACGGCAGGCCTCGCGCATCAGGTACAGCAGACGGAAGGCGGCCATGCCGTAGCTGAGGCCCTCCAGGCGCACGTTGGAGATGCAGTTGCGGTAGGCGTCGGTGAGGCCGACCTTGGGACCCCAGGTGAAGTACAGGCCGAGGCTGTCCGGCGAGCTGAGCCCCGGGCGCTCGCCGATCAGGATCACCGTCATCTTCGCGCCGAGCAGCTCGCCGACCTCGTCGGCCACCGCCACCCGGCCCTGCTCGACCAGGCTCACCGGCGCCAGACTCCAGCCCTCGGCGCGCACCTGTTCGAGCAGGCGGTCGAGGAATGGCAGGCTGTGGCGCTGCACCGCCAGGGCGGACAGGCCGTCGGCGATGACGATGGCCAGATCAAAGCCGCCTCCGTGGGTCGCGACGTGCTCGCGCAGGATCTGCGCGGAGTCGGCGTGCAGGCGGCGGCCGAGGTCGGGGCGCTGCAGGTAGGTGTCGCGGTCCCGGGCGGCGCTGTGCAGGTGCAGGCATTCGAGGCCGAGCGAGCCGAGCGATTCGCCCAGCGCCGCGACATCGAGCGGGGTATGCACGGCGTCGCGCGCCTGGGCGTGGGCGAACTGGAAGTCCAGCTGCGCGGCGGTCGGCAGGCTGGTACCGGCACGACCGAGGGCAATGCGCGCCGGGGTCAGGCTGCGCAGCTGCTGCCAGGGATTCTCGGTGGCGGGGGATCTGGACATCGGGCACCTCGGTTCAGGCGTAGGGTGCGCCGTGCGCACCATGGTCATTCGCGTGGCGGTGCGCATGGCGCACCCTACGGTTCAGGACAACTGCGCCAGCGCCTGGCGGAACGCCGGCGGCAGCTCGTCGCCCAGGCGCAGGCGGCCGCCCTGCTGGTGCAGGATGCCCATGCGCGACAGCCAGCCCTCGAACTCCGGTGCGGCGCGCAGGCCGAGCACCTGACGCGCGTACAGCGCATCATGGAACGAGGTGGTCTGGTAGTTGAGCATCACGTCGTCGGAGCCGGGGATGCCCATGATGAAGTTGATCCCCGCCGCGCCGAGCAGGGTCAGCAGCATGTCCATGTCGTCCTGGTCGGCCTCGGCATGGTTGGTGTAGCAGATGTCGCAGCCCATCGGCACGCCGAGCAGCTTGGCGCAGAAGTGGTCCTCAAGGCCGGCGCGGATGATCTGCTTGCCGTTGTACAGGTACTCCGGGCCGATGAAGCCGACCACGGTGTTGACCAGGAACGGCTTGAAGTGGCGCGCCACCGCGTAGGCGCGGGTCTCGCAGGTCTGCTGGTCGCAGCCGTGGTGGGCGTTGGCCGACAGCGCGCTGCCCTGGCCGGTCTCGAAGTACATCAGGTTGTTGCCGAGGGTGCCGCGCTTGAGACTCAGGCCGGCCTCGTAGCCCTCCTGAAGGATCTTCAGATCGATGCCGAAGCTGGCGTTGGCCGCCTGGGTGCCGGCGATCGACTGGAACACCAGGTCCAGCGGCGCGCCGCGTTCGATGGCGGCGATCGAGCTGGTGACGTGAGTCAGCACGCAGGACTGGGTGGGGATCTCGTAGCGCTGGATCACCGCGTCGAGCATCTCCAGCAGGGTGACGATCGAGCCCATGCTGTCGGTGGCCGGGTTGATGCCGATCATCGCGTCGCCGTTGCCGTAGAGCAGGCCGTCGAGGGTGCTGGCGGCGATACCGGCCGGATCGTCGGTCGGGTGGTTGGGCTGCAGGCGGGTGGACATGCGCCCGCGCAGGCCCTGGGTGTTGCGGAAACGGGTGACCACGCGGATCTTCTGCGCCACCAGAATCAGGTCCTGCACGCGCATGATCTTCGATACCGCGGCGGCCATCTCCGGGGTCAGGCCGGGGGCCAGGGCGGCCAGCGCGGCCTCGTCGGCCGCCTCGCTCAGCAGCCAGTCGCGCAGGCCGCCGACCGTGAGGTGGCTGACCGGCACGAAGGCCAGGGCGTCATGCGTGTCGATGATCAGCCGGGTGACCTCGTCGATCTCGTAGGGGATCACCGCCTCGATCAGGAAGTGCTTGAGCGGCACCTCGGCCAGCGCCATCTGCGCGGCGACCCGCTCGGCGGCGCTGGCGGCGGCGACACCGGCCAGGTAGTCGCCGGAGCGCGCCGGGGTGGCCTTGGCCAGCAGTTCGCGCAGGCTGTCGAAGCGCCAGACCTGGCCGCCGATGGTGTGGGCGAATTGGGCCATCTGTTCATTCTCCTCGCGGCGACCGCCGGGCGGCGGCCGCCGTATCAAGCGTTAGCGCAGGGCTTTCTCGGCGGCCTGGATCGCCGCGAACTCTTCCTCGGGCGTGCCGGACACCAGGTGGTGACGGCTGTACAGCGCGAAGTAGGCGATGAACAAGGCATAGATCGCCGCGGCGCCGATCACCACCCGCGGGTCGACCAGGAAGCCGGCGACCAGCGCCACCGCCGCCAGCAGCAGGGCCACCGACGAGGTGACGATGCCGCCGGGAGTGCGGTACGGACGCGGCATCTCCGGGCGACGCAGGCGCAGGGTGATATGCGCGGCCATCATCAGCACGTAGGACAGGGTCGCGCCGAACACCGCCACCAGGATCAGCAGGTCGCCCTGGCCGGTCAGCGACAGGCCGAAGCCGATGATCCCCGGCACCACCAGCGCGGCCACCGGCGCCTTGTTGCGGTTGGTCACCGACAGGCTGCGCGGCAGGTAGCCGGCGCGCGACAGGGCGAAGATCTGCCGCGAATAGGCGTAGATGATCGAGAAGAAGCTGGCGATCAGCCCGGCCAGGCCGACCAGGTTGACGAACTGGCTCATCCAGGTCGAGCCGTTGTAGGCCGACTCCAGCGCCTCCACCAGCGGGTTGCCGGAGCCCATCAGCGCCTTGGCGCCGGCGGCACCGGGGCCGACCAGCAGGATCAGCCCGGCGAAGGCCAGCAGCACCAGCATGGCACCGATCAGCCCGCGCGGCAGGTCGCGCTTGGGGTTCTTGGTTTCCTCGGCGGCCAGCGGCACGCCCTCGACGGCGAGGAAGAACCACATGGCGTAGGGAATCGCCGCCCAGATGCCGACGTAGCCGAACGGCAGGAAGGCGCTGGCGCCGGCGGCCTCGCTGACCGGGATGTCGAACAGGTTGGCGGCGTCGAAGTGCGGCAGCATGCCGACGATGAACACGCCGAGGGCGATGGCGGCCACCGCGGTGATGGCGAACATCAGCTTGAGCGCCTCGCCGGCACCGAGGATGTGGATGCCGACGAACACCACGTAGAAGGCCAGGTAGACCAGCCAGCCGCCGACGCCGAACAGCGACTCGCAGTAGGCGCCGATGAAGCAGGCGATGGCCGCCGGGGCGATGGCGTACTCGATGAGGATCGCCGTGCCGGTGAGGAAACCGCCCCACGGACCGAAGGCGGTGCGGGTGAAGCCGTAGCCGCCGCCGGCGGTGGGGATCATCGACGACAGCTCGGCCAGCGAGAAGCACTTGCACAGGTACATGGTGGCCATCAGCAGGGTGGCGACGAACATGCCGCCCCAGCCGCCCTGGGCCAGGCCGAAGTTCCAGCCGGCGTAGTCGCCGGAAATCACGTAGGCGACGCCGAGGCCGATCAGCAGCACCCAGCCGGCCGCGCCCTGCTTGAGCTGGCGGTTGGCGAAGTAGTCGGCATCGACGCTTTCGGTTTCCACGCCCTGGGCGTGGGAAACGATGTGGGATGGTTGAGTGGACATGCGCAAGGCTCCTTTCCCCGCCGCCCCTGCCGAGACAGGGGCGGCGTCATGTGGATGGATTCATTTATGGCAGATCAGAAGAAACCCAGCGGGTTGATGTCGTAGCTGACCAGCAGGTTCTTGGTCTGCTGGTAGTGGTCGAGCATCATCTTGTGGGTCTCGCGGCCCACGCCGGACTTCTTGTAGCCACCGAAAGCGGCGTGCGCCGGGTACAGGTGGTAGCAGTTGGTCCACACGCGACCGGCCTTGATGCCGCGGCCCATGCGGTAGGCGCGGTTGATGTCGCGGGTCCACACCCCGGCGCCCAGGCCGAACTCGGTGTCGTTGGCGATCGCCAGCGCCTCGGCCTCGTCCTTGAAGGTGGTCACGCCGACCACCGGGCCGAAGATCTCTTCCTGGAACACGCGCATGTCGTTGGTGCCCTTGATCAGGGTCGGCTGCACGTAGTAGCCGCTGGCCAGGCTGCCCTCGAGCTTCTCGGCGGCGCCGCCGGTGAGGATCTCGGCGCCTTCCTCGCGGGCGATGTCCATGTAGGAGAGGATCTTCTCGAACTGCTGGTTGGACGCCTGGGCGCCGACCATGGTCTCGGTGTCCAGCGGGTTGCCGCGCTTGATCTGCTTGACCTTGTTCATCACCACGGCCATGAACTCGTCGTAGATCGACTCCTGGATCAGCGCGCGCGACGGGCAGGTGCACACCTCGCCCTGGTTGAAGAACGCCAGCACCAGACCCTCGGCGGCCTTCTCGATGAACTGCGGCTCGGCGCGCATGATGTCTTCGAAGAAGATGTTCGGGCTCTTGCCGCCCAGCTCGACGGTGCTGGGGATGATGTTCTCGGCGGCGCACTTGAGGATGTGCGAGCCGACCGGAGTCGATCCGGTGAAGGCGATCTTGGCGATGCGCTTGCTGGTGGCCAGCGCCTCGCCGGCCTCGCGGCCGAAGCCCTGGACGATGTTCAGCACGCCCTTGGGCAGCAGGTCGCCGATCAGCTCGATCAGCACGGTGATCGACAGCGGGGTCTGCTCGGCCGGCTTGAGCACGATGCAGTTGCCGGCGGCCAGCGCCGGGGCCAGCTTCCAGGCGGCCATCAGCAGCGGGAAGTTCCACGGGATGATCTGGCCGACCACGCCCAGCGGCTCGTGGAAGTGGTAGGCGGCGGTGGTGTCGTTGATCTCGGCGGCGCTGCCTTCCTGGGCGCGGATGCAGCCGGCGAAGTAGCGGAAGTGGTCGGCGGACAGCGGCACGTCGGCGTTGAGGGTCTCGCGCACGGCCTTGCCGTTGTCCCAGGTCTCGGCCACGGCCAGCACTTCGAGGTTCTGCTCGATGCGGTCGGCGATATTCAGCAGGATGTTGGCGCGGTCCTGCACCGAGGTGCGGCCCCAGGCGTCGGCGGCGGCATGGGCGGCGTCCAGCGCCAGCTCGATGTCCTCGGCGGTGGAGCGCGGGAATTCGGCGATGGCCTCGCCGGTGACCGGCGTGGTGTTGGTGAAGTACTGGCCCTTCACCGGCGCGACGAACTCGCCGTTGATGTAGTTGCCGTAGCGCGGCTTGAAGGAAACGATGGCGCCTGCGCTGCCCGGTTGTGCGTAGATCATGCTGGCTCTCCGAAACGACGATTCTTGTAGTTGTGGGATACCGGGGAGGACAGCGGGCCCTCGCCCGCCGCCGCTCGCAGCGGCTTGCGCTCAATCATGCGCCGGGCGCACGCGCCTGACTTGACCGTCGCCGCGCTGCGCTGTCGTCTGAAGTCAACTTTTCCGCGCCCGCCGCCCGCGTGTCACCGCCGGTCAACTCGCCGGCCCCGTTGCGGTTCGGGTGTTTCCAAATCACCCGCCGCATGCACCACCCCGGTGCGGCGGCGTCACGGCGGCAGCGCGCAGGCCCCGGCGTCACTGGGCCGGACCGGCGGACCGGGGGCCGGCGCGAAACTTGCTTCGGATGACCGGTTGTTCCCGCGGAGAGTTTCACCATGCCCCCGTTGCTCGCCTCCCCTGCCAGCCTGGCCGGCGTGCCGGAGCTGTCTTCCGGCCCACGCCACAGCGGTGTGCTGGCGGCGGCCGCCAGCGGCCTGTGCGCCTTCATCGACAAGCACGGCGGGGATGCCGACCGCATCCTCGGCATCTCGGGCATCGATCCCGAGCAGCTGCAGCACCCCACCCTGAGCCTGGCGCTGCCCAACTACTGTCAGGTGCTGGAGGAAGCCGCACGCCAGTCCGGCTGCGACAACTTCGGCCTGTACTACGGCCAGCAGTTCAAGCCGCAGGAGCTCGGCCTGCTCGGCTACATCGGCCTGTGCTCGGCAACTCTGGAGCAGGCGCTGATCAACTTCGCCCGCGCCTTCCCCCTGCACCAGCGCAACAGCCTGATCCGCCTGGTAGATGCCGGCGACTGCTACCGCTTCGACTACCAGGTGCGCCACGGCGCCATCCTGGTCCGCCGCCAGGACGCCGAGCTGACCCTGGGCATGGCCCTCAACCTGATCCGCCACGTGCTGGGCAGCCAGTGGGCGCCGCGCGCGGTGCACTTCGAGCATCCGCGCCCGGAGCACTGGCATGAGCACTGCAAGGTGTTCGACGCCCCGGTGTACTTCGAGCAGCCGTGCAACTCGCTGGTCATCCCCAAGCGCGACCTCGGCCGCGCCATGCCCGAGAGCAACCCGACCCTGCTGCTGGTGATGCAGGACTCGCTGCGCCAGCTCAGCCTGGCCGGCGGGCGCGAGGCGCCGAACATCGTCGACGACACCCGCGCCCAGGTGCGCCAGCAACTGCTCGCCGGCGAACCGAGCCTGGAGGTCGTCGCCGAGCAGATGGGCCTGGCCAGCTGGTCGCTGCAGCGCCGCCTGCGCGAGCAGGGCCTGACCTTCAGCCAACTGGTCGACAAGCTGCGCTGCGAGCTGGCCACCCACTACCTGCGCCAGCAGCAGCTGCCGATCTCCGAGCTGGCCCCGCTGCTCGGCTACTCGGAAACCAGCGCCTTCTCGCGCGCCTTCCGCCGCTGGTTCGGCGTCAGCCCGCGGCAGTGGCGCCAGGGCGGCGGCACCGGCACCGCGCACTGAGCGCCAGGCGCGAAGCACCGCGGCGCATCTCCAGCCACGCGCGCAAAAAAAAACGCCTGACCCGCGAGGGTCAGGCGAAAACTGAGGGTTTGTTGCTCTTTTGCGCCGGGATCAGCAGTAGCGGTCGATGTAGGCGACCTCGGGCTTGCTGCGAACTGCCGGCCATTCCTGTTGCAGGGTCTGGTACACGCGGCCGATGAACTCCTTGTCGGCGGCGGCCTTCTTGCCCACGTAGCCCTTGCCGCGGTGGTAGGTGCGCAGACGGGCACGCATGCTCGGGGTGCGCTTGGCGAACTCTTCCTCGCCCAGTTCCGGTGCCAGGGTGTCCAGGTGCACCTGGCCGCACTCGCTGACCCAGAGAATGTGGCTGCCGTGGCTGTCCTTGCGCGCGGCGAACAGTTTGGCCAGGTCTTCGGCGGTGTGCTGGTTGTTCAGATTCATGGTGTGAGCCCCTTAATTGTTGATCGAAAACGTCGGTCTGAATTTGGGTAGACCCGAATACCGCCAGCGGTAGGCCGGCGTGTGCACGCGGGGTCTGATCTCAACCTGAGCCTGGTGTAGCGCTGATCCAAGCGAACTACAGGCGGCAGAGCTTTGAAGCCTGCATCGGGTTCGTCGGGGTGGAAGGTGCCGGTGGGGCCTGCAGATGCCAAGCGGAGGGCGCAACCGGACTACGTACGGCCACAGCCAGCATCATGAGGACGTTTCACCGGCACTTGCCGTCCGCGGACGAACCTGCCAGTCAACTTCTTCAGTCTGCCTTGTGGGCAGTACAAACACGGGAGTTCCGGCTGGTGGGCCGGAGAGATGCTGAAGCCCCTTGCCAGGGCCCCCGCATCCGGGAGTGGCTTCATCCTGCATTCTTGCATGGCCCCTCGTCAACAGTTTTGTAGCGAATTTTTTGTCGCACTACAAAAGCACTACCGAAAGCCTGTACCAAGGTAGCGAATCCGCCGTGCATGAGCGCGACTAACGCGCCATCACCACTCCTTCCAGCTCCAGCACCTCGCCGTTGCCGCCGTAGATGCCGCAACCGCGCTCCTGCACCAGACGCTCGCGGCCGTCGGCGCACAGCAGCCGGTAGTCGAGGCTGAACGGGCGGCCCTCCTGCAGGCCGCGCTGCACCACCAGCCACACCCGATCGCGGTCGGCGGGGTGGATCAGGCTGTTCCAGGTCAGCCGGCGGCTGCCGAGCAGCTGCGCCGGGCTGTAGCCGGTCAGCTCCAGGCAACCGGCGCTGACGTAGGCCATGCTCCAGTGCGGGTCGTTGCGGCAGCGGTAGAGCATCAGCGGCAGGTCGTCGAGCAGGTTGCCGAGATCCAGCGGGCTGATCGGCAACTGACGGGCAACCGGCAGCGCCAGCGGCAGGCCGAGCTGGTCGCCGGCGCGGTGTGCCCAGGCCGCCAGCTCCAGGCGCGAATGCAGGCCGAGCTTGCACAGCAGGTGGCGGACGTGGACCTTCACCGTGCCGTCGCTGATGCCCAGCTGGCGGGCGATCAGCTTGTTGCTCAGCCCCTCGGCGATCAGCGCCAGGGTCTGCCGCTCGCGTTCGGTCAGCGCGGCCAGCAGGTCGGTAGCGGCGCCGCCGGTCATCGTCGCCCCCCTGTGGGACGCATGCATGTGATCGCCACAGCCAGCATGGGGTCTACCCTCGCAGAAAGGATCGCTGCCCGGCTGCAGCAAGTTCCGTGCCTTCCGCCCAGAAACAGGCGCTCACACAGGAAACAATCTTTCCCGACAGGGAACTGCGCCCGACAGCGCGGCCATCTGCACCAGCGCGATGCATCCTGCCCGTTTCCTGCCTGTTCGCGGTGCTTGAGCGCCAATCGGTCTTCGCCAGACGAACGACGGCCGCAGTATCTACCCCCAACGGAGTATCTCCACCGGCAGAGTTCCAGCACGGCACGGTCGCGGTAGCGTAATTCGCAACGGGAAACTTTGTTTCCTAAAAATCCGCAATCCTTCGTTTCAGGAGCTGACCATGACCACTCGCATCGCCATCATCGGCGCCGGCCCTTGCGGCCTCGCCCAACTGCGCGCCTTCCAGTCCGCCAAGGCCAAGGGCGCCGAGATTCCCGAACTGGTGTGCTTCGAGAAGCAGCAGGACTGGGGCGGCATGTGGAACTACACCTGGCGCACCGGCCTCGACGAGAACGGCGAACCGGTACACGGCAGCATGTACCGCTACCTGTGGTCGAACGGGCCGAAGGAGTGCCTGGAGTTCGCCGACTACACCTTCGACGAGCACTTCGGCCGGCCGATGGGCTCCTTCCCGCCGCGCGAAGTGCTGTGGGACTACATCAAGGGCCGCGTCGAGAAGGCCGGTGTGCGCGACTACATCCGCTTCAACACCGCCGTGCGCCACGTCAGCTTCGACCCGGCCAGCGAGCTGTTCACCGTCAGCGTGCACGACTACACGAAGAACGAGACCTACGCGGAAACCTTCGACTACGTGGTCTGCGCCAGCGGCCACTTCTCCACCCCCAGCGTCCCCTACTTCCCGGGCTTCGAGAGCTTCGCCGGCCGCGTGCTGCACGCCCACGACTTCCGCGACGCGCTGGAATTCAAGGGCAAGGACGTGCTGATCGTCGGCGCCAGCTACTCCGCCGAGGACATCGGCTCGCAGTGCTACAAGTACGGCGCACGCTCGATCACCAGCTGCTACCGCAACGCGCCGATGGGCTACAAGTGGCCGGCCAACTGGGAGGAGAAGCCGCTGCTGCTGCGCGTCGAGGGCAGCACCGCGCACTTCGCCGACGGCAGCCACAAGCACATCGACGCGGTGATCCTGTGCACCGGCTACAAGCACCACTTCCCCTTCCTGCCCGAGGAGCTGTGCCTGAAGACCGACAACCGCCTGTGGCCGCTGAACCTGTACAAGGGCGTGTTCTGGGAAGACAACCCGAAGATGATCTATCTGGGCATGCAGGACCAGTGGTACAGCTTCAACATGTTCGATGCCCAGGCCTGGTACGTGCGCGACGTGCTGCTCGGCCGCATCGCCCTGCCGAGCTACGAAGAGATGCACGCCGAGGATCTGGCCTGGCGCGCCGAGGAGGAAACCCTGCAGAACGCCCAGGAAATGTTCGAGTTCCAGGGCAAGTACATCCAGCAGCTGATCGACGCCACCGACTACCCGAGCTTCGACATCGCCGCGGTGAACAAGACCTTCCTCGAGTGGAAGCACGACAAGTACGAGGACATCATGGGCTACCGCAACAAGTGCCACCGCTCGCTGATGACCGGCACCATGGCCACCCCGCACCACACCCCCTGGCTGGAGGCGCTCGACGACTCGATGGCCGCCTACCTGTCCGACCAGCCGGAGAAGTCGCTCAAGGCGGTCGGCTGACTCCGCGCCGAACGGCTTGCGTAGGGTGGGCAACCGCGCAGCGTTGCCCACCAGGGGGCGCGGCGGCAAACCTTCCGCGGTTTTCCACCGGCTGCCCCTACGCCAGCGACCTCCCTGCAGATGGGCCAGAGCCCACCCGGAATCTTCCGCCGCGCCTTCGCGCAGGAGCCTTGCATGCACACGCCCGTGATTTCCCGACCGCGCGAACCCGCGCTGTTCGCCCGCGCCCCGGCGCTGGAGCGCCACCGCGTCGCCCCGGGCGGGCTGACCGTGGTCGCCCTCGAACCCGGCGACCGCCTCGAAGTGATCGACCTCGAAGGCCGGCAGAGCGCCGAGCTGCTGGCCTTCGCCGCCGGCGGCCGCGCCGCGCTGGCCGACCTCGGCCTGACCGCCAGCGCCGGCGCGCGCTTCATCCCCGAACTGCTCGGCGACGGCAGCGCCGAATCGCTGCACACCCGCCTGGGCCTGGCCAAGCGCGACATCGACTGCCGCGCGCTGCCCGACGCCGCGCGGCTGTGGGACGCCGACACCCCGGCCGGCTTCTCCCGCCGCTTCACCGCCGCAGGCGAGCTGCTGGTGCTGGTCGCCGCCCCCGGCGGCGCAGTGGCGGTGGACTGCCAGCAGCGCGCCAGCGAGCTGCGCCTGCTGATCCAGCGCGCCAACCCGCGTGCCGTGCTGGCCCCGCCGCTGCCGGCGCCGCTCGGCGAACTGGTCGACGAATTCACCATCACCCCCGGCACCGCCCGCGACTACGTGGTCGAGGCCGGCCAGTACCTCCAGGTGCTGGATGTGGCCGGGCGGCAGTGCTCGGACTTCGTCGCCTTCGACCGCCGCGCCCTCGACGCCGGTCGCCAGATCGACCTCGATCCCACCGTCACCCGCACCCTCAACGGCAACGCCTACCCCGGCCCGGGACTGTTCTCCAAGTTCTTCGACCGCAACCTGCAGCCGATGCTCGAGGTGGTGCGCGACACCGTCGGCCGCCACGACACCTTCGCCCTCGCCTGCACCGCGCGCTACTACGAAAGCCAGGGCTACTTCGGCCACGCCAACTGCAGCGACAACCTCAGCCGCGCGCTGGCCGCCCATGGCGTCGGCGCCCGCGCCGGCTGGCCGGCGATCAACTTCTTCTTCAACACCGGCATCGACGCCCACCAGCAACTGACCCTCGACGAGCCCTGGTCGCGCCCCGGCGACTATGTGCTGCTGCGCGCGATGACCGACCTGGTCTGCGCCAGCAGCTCCTGCCCGGACGACATCGACCCGGCCAACGGCTGGCAGCCGACCGACATCCACATCCGCGTGTATTCCGCCAAGGAGCGCTTCAGCATGGCCATGGCCACCCGCAAGACCGCCGACGCCGACCCGGTACTGACCCGCGAAAGCGGCTTCCACCCCGCCACCTCGGCGCTCACCGGCAACTTCGTCGACTATCGCGGTTGGTGGACGCCGACCCACTATTACGGCTTCGGCACCCTCGAGGAATACCACGGCTGCCGCGAGCGGGTGGCGGTGATGGACCTGTCCGCGCTGCGCAAGTTCGAGGTACTAGGCCCGGACGCCGAGGCGCTGCTCAACCACTGCCTGACCCGCGACGTGCGCAAGCTGGCGGTCGGCCAGGTGGTCTACTCGGCGATGTGCTACGAGCACGGCGGCATGCTCGACGACGGCACCCTGCTGCGTCTCGGCCCGGACGCCTTCCGCTGGGTCTGCGGCGAGGACTTCGCCGGCGACTGGCTGCGCCAGCAGGCCGAGAAGCTCGGCATGAAGGTCTGGGTGAAGTCCGCCTCCGAGCAGATCCACAACGTCGCCGTGCAGGGGCCGAAAAGCCGCGAACTGCTCAGCCAGCTGATCTGGACCCCGCCCAGCCAGCCGAAACTGGCAGAACTCGGCTGGTTCCGCTTCCTGATCGGCCGCCTCGGCGACTACAACGGCTGCCCGGTCATGGTCTCGCGCACCGGCTATACCGGCGAGCTGGGCTACGAGATCTGGTGCCACCCGAGCGACGCCCTGCAGGTCTGGCAGCGCCTGTGGCAGCTCGGCGAGCCGCTGGGCCTGGTGCCGCTCGGCCTGCACGCGCTGGACATGCTGCGCATCGAGGCCGGGCTGATCTTCGCCGGCTACGAGTTCTGCGACCAGACCGACCCGTTCGAGGCCGGCATCGGCTTCTGCGTGCCGCTGAAGACCAAGCAGGACGACTTCATCGGTCGCGAGGCGCTGCTGCGGCGCAGCGCCCACCCGCAGCACAAGCTGGTCGGCCTGCAACTGGAGGGCAACGAGCCGGCCCAGCACGGCGACTGCGTGCATGACGGCCGCGCGCAGATCGGCGTGGTCACCAGCGCCACCCGCTCGCCGATCACCGGCAAGAACGTCGCCCTGTGCCGCCTGGACATCGGCTACTGCGAGCCCGGCACGGCGGTGGAGATCGGCAAGCTCGACGGCCAGCAGAAGCGCATCGCCGCCACGGTGACGGCGCCGATCTTCTACGACCCGGACAAGAGCCGCGTGCGCGCCTGAGCACCCGCGGCCCGGTCCCTGGACCTTCTACTGACCCCTGACGAGAGAAACAGACCATGAAGCGATTCGGCCTTCTGCGCCGCAGCCTGATCGGCACACTTCTACTATCGGGCTCCCTCTGTGCCTGGGCGGACGATGCCGCCCCGGCCTTGAACAGCGGCGACACGGCCTTCCTGGTGGTGTGCTCGCTGGTCGTGCTGCTGATGACCCTGCCCGGCCTCGGCCTGTTCTACGGCGGCATGGCGCGCAGCAAGAACGTGCTCTCGGTGCTGATGCAGGTATTTTCCGGCGCCGCGCTGATGGCGCTGCTGTTCGCCATCTACGGCTACAGCCTGACCTTCACCGACGGCGGCAGCCTGCAGGCGCTGATCGGCGGCACCGACAAGCTGTTCCTCCAGGGGGTCGGCCCGGACGCCCTGGTGGGCACGATTCCCGAGCTGCTGTACTTCCTGTTCATGCTGCTGTTCGCCGCGATCACCCCGCCGATCATCGTCGGCGGCTTCGCCGAGCGCATGAAGTTCTCCGCAGTGATGGTGTTCATGGCGGTCTGGATGACCATCAACTACATCCCCATGGCGCACATGGCCTGGGGCGGCGGCTGGGTATTCGAACTCGGCGTGCAGGACTTCGCCGGCGGCAACGTGGTGCACCTCAACGTCGGCATCGCCGCGCTGGTCGGCGCCTGGCTGGTCGGCCGCCGCCGCGGCTTCGGCAGCGCGACCCTGTCGCCGCACAACATGACCATGACCGTCACCGGCGGCTGCCTGCTGTGGGTCGGCTGGCTGGGCTTCTGCGGCGGCTGCGTGCTGGCGGCCAACGGCTTCGCCATGCTGGTGATGGTCAACACCATGCTCGCCAGCTGCGCCGGCGCCCTGGCCTGGCTGCTGGTCGAGTGGGCGTACCGCGGCAAACCCAGCATGTTCGGCGCCGTTTCCGGGGCCATCGCCGGCCTGGTGGCCGTGACGCCGGCCTGCGGCTTCGTCGGCCCGATGGGCGCGATCGCCCTGGGCCTGATCGCCGCACCGATCTGCGTCTGGGCGGTCGACAAGCTCAAGCCGATGATCGGCCTCGACGACGCCTTCGACGTGTTCGGCGTGCATGGCGTCGCCGGCATCGTCGGCGGCCTGCTGACCCCGGTGTTCGCCATGAGCGTGCTCGGCGGCCAGGGCTTCGCCGAAGGGCGCGACCTGTTCGATCAGCTGGTCGTCAACGGCGGCGCCATGCTGTTCAGCATCCTCTACTCGGCGCTCAGCAGCTGGGCGGCGTTCAAGCTCGCCGCCGTGCTGTGCGGCGGCCTGCGCGTGGACGAGGAACACGAGGTGGACGGCCTGGACCTCTCCTCCCACGGCGAAGCCGGCTACAAGTACGCCAACTGACGTGCGCGCCAGCCTGGCTGGCGCATGAGCCCGAGCCCCGGACCGCGCCAGCGACCGGGGCTCGCGCCTTTCCGGTACACGCCCGGCAGGCCCGGCGCCACGACCCATTTGCAGGCACGCCCGTGCCGGCTTGGGCACCAGCGGGGCATCGGCACCGCTCCTGCCGCTGCCGCCGGCGAATAACTCTTTGAAATTCCGACCATTCCACTCGGTGGCACAACGATTGCACTTGCAATCTGCGAATTATTTATAACTCAAGATAATACCCAAAGCCCTGACTCTCGATCTGCCCAACAAGGTTCGCCACTCAAAATCGCATCGAGGTTTCACTATGGAACAGGCAACGCCCACACTCGAAGAGCTGCACCAGCTCATCCGCATGTCCGACACCATCAACATGGAGATCTTCTACTGGTGGTGCATCGCCTTCATGATCGTGATCCACGCCGGCTTCCTCTCCTACGAGATCGGCGCCTCGCGGCTGAAGAACGCGCTTACCGCCGGGGTGAAGAACATCCTCGCCTTCGCCTTCATCGTGCCGACCTTCTTCTTCTTCGGCTGGTGGATCTACAACGGCTTCGCCGGCGGCATCGTCCCCGACCTGGCCGGCGCCGCGGCCAGCCTGCCGTGGAGCGCCAGCATGGGGCCCAACGTGCAGGACAACGCCACCGGCATCTTCTGGGCCGCCTTCGTGCTGTTCGCCGCCACCACCGCCTCGATCATGTCCGGGGCGATCATCGAGCGCACGCGGATGAGCGCCTTCATCGTCCTGGCGATCCTGCTCGGCTCGGTGGTGTGGATCCTCGGTGCGGCCTGGAGCTGGCACCCGAAGGGCTGGATGACCAGCGAGTGGGGCTTCCATGACGTCGGCTGCGCCGGCGCGGTGCACCTGATCGCCGGCTTCTTCACCCTCGGCGTGGTGATGAACGTCGGTGCGCGCCTCGGCCGCTTCAACGCCGACGGCAGCGCCAACCCGATCGTCGGCCACAGCATGCCGATGAGCGTGATCGGCCTGATGCTGGTGATCGTCGGCTTCTTCGGCTTCCTCGGCGGCTGCATCATCTACAACGTCGGCGGCCAGTGGACCAACATCTACGGCCAGCCGGCCACCCTGTCCGCCTTCGCCTTCAACGCCCTGATGGGCTTCGCCGGCGGCCTGATCGGCGCCTACCTGACCACCCGCGAGCCGTTCTGGATGATGTCCGGCGGCCTGGTCGGCATCGTCTCGGTGGCGCCGGGGCTGGATGTCTACTACCCGCCGCTGGCCTACGTGATCGGCATGGGCGTGGCCGCCGCCGCGCCGCTGGTGCAGAACCAGCTGGTTCGCCGCGGCCTCGACGACGCGGTCGGTGCCTTCGCCGTGCACGGCTTCGGCGGCTTCGCCGGGCTGGCGATCAGCGGCCTGTTCCTCGCCGGCTACCCGAACGTCGCCGAAGGCGCCCCGGCGGTGAACTTCCTCGGCCAGCTCGGCGGCGCCGTGGTGCTCGCCGCGCTGGGCTTCCTCCCCGGCTACCTGGTGTCCCTGGCGATGAAGAAGGCCGGCTGGCTGCGCGTGCCGGCGCACGCCGAGGAGCGCGGTCTGGATCTGGTCGAGGTGCCGGCGCAGGCCTATCCGGAATGGGCGATCACCGGCGCCAGCACCACAGTGGCGGCCAGTGCACCGGCAGTCCAGCCCTCGATGATCCAGGCCAAGACCGCCTGAGCCAATCCCCTGTATGCGCGGCGCTCAGCCGCCGCGCCCGATGAAGGAGCAACGCCATGAGCAGTCCGATCAGCAGCTGGGAAGGCGCCAGCACCGTGTACACCTTCGCCGACAAACCGGCGGTGATGAGCGTGATCCTGATCCTCGCGGTCGCCCTGACCCTGTTCAGCATCTGGGCCACGGTGCGCCACGAGAAACACAGCTACAGCAGCCCGATGACCAAGAAATGACCCCGCCGGGGCCGGCTGCGGCCGGCCCCGCATCTTCCCCTAAGGCTACCGTGCGCCCCCCGAACTCCCCCTGCACCGGACCGGCCGGAGACAACCTGCCGTCAAGTAATCGTGACAGTTTTCGGTGATTTCTCGCGCAATCGATCTTGCAAACAGCCAAAACCCCCGAAGCATCGCCCCTATACTCGCCTCGCCACAAGCGCTGCCGAACCTCTCCAGCGGAATGCCCTGCACGGCGTCGCTCACGCCAGGTTCGACCTTGTGGCACATGGATAGTCAGGATGCAGTCCGCTGCCAGCACCCCGGCAGCCTCCGGATCGTGACCGGTTTCCCCCGAGGAGCAGCGCCCCGACCGGGCGCGCCCCTCCCCGGCCACCGACCTTCGGAAAGGCATTTCCGAGCCCGCAGGAACTACCCCTACCGCGGTACACAACAACAAGAGGAACCCCTCGATGGAATCCCTGAACAATCTGGTCAACGCTCTCAACGGTCTGGTCTGGGGTCCGCCCATGCTGGTCCTCATCCTCGGCACCGGCCTGTTCCTGATGCTGAGCCTCAAGTTCATGCCGCTGGCCAGGATCGTCACCGCCTTCGGCCTGCTCTGGCAGGGGCGCAAGAAGGACGACGACGGCTCCGGCGAGATCAGCCCGTTCCAGGCGCTGATGACCTGCCTGGCCGCCACCGTCGGCACCGGCAACATCGCCGGCGTCGCCACCGCGATCTTCCTCGGCGGCCCCGGCGCGATCTTCTGGATGTGGTGCACCGCGCTGGTCGGCATGGCCACCAAGTACTGCGAAGTGGTGCTCGCCGTGCACTACCGCGAGAAGGACGAGCGCGGCGAGCACGTCGGCGGGCCGATGTACGCGATCAAGAACGGCCTGGGCAAGAAGTGGGCGTGGATGGGCGGCGCCTTCGCCCTGTTCGGCGGCCTGGCCGGCTTCGGCATCGGCAACATGGTCCAGGTCAACAGCATGGCCGACGCCCTCGGCGGCTCCTTCGGCGTGCCGGACTGGGTCACCGGCGTGGTCACCATGCTGATCACCGGGGTGGTGATCCTCGGCGGCATCAAGCGCATCGGCAAGGTCGCCGAGGCCCTGGTGCCGGCCATGTGCGTGGGCTACATCATCGCCGCGCTGACCGTGCTGGTGCTCAACGCCGAGGCCATCCCCGGCGCCTTCGCGCTGATCTTCGAGCACGCCTTCAACCCGGCGGCGGCCACCGGTGGCTTCGCCGGCGCCGCGGTGATGGCGGCGATCCGCTTCGGCGTGGCCCGCGGCATCTTCTCCAACGAGGCGGGCCTGGGTACCGCCGGCATCGCCCAGGCCGCCGGCACCACCCACAGCTCGGTGCGTTCGGGCCTGATCGGCATGCTCGGCACCTTCATCGACACCATCCTGGTGTGCAGCATGACCGCCCTGGTGATCCTCACCACCGGCGCGTGGACCAGCGGCGCCAGCGGCGCGGCGCTGTCCAGCGCGGCCTTCGAGACCGCCCTGCCCGGCGTCGGCCAGTACCTGCTGGCCCTGGCCCTGATGGTGTTCAGCTACACCACCATCCTCGGCTGGAGCTACTACGGCGAGCGCTGCTGGGAGTACCTGGTCGGCACCCGGGCGATCCTGCCGTTCCGCATCCTCTGGGTGCTGGCGATCCCCTTCGGCGCCGTCGCCCAGCTGGACTTCGCCTGGCTGGTCGCCGACACCCTCAACGGCCTGATGGCGATCCCCAACCTGATCGCCCTGGTGCTGCTCAGCCCGGTGGTGGTCAAGCTGACCCGCGAGTACTTCGCCAAAGCGGCGAGCACCCGCGCCGCCAGTCTGCCGCAGAACAACTGAGCCCTCGGGCGGCCGCCGGCCGCCCGTCCCCCGCGCATGCCCCTGCCCCGTGTCAGGGGCATGCGCGTTTGTGGGGCAGCCCCGTTCCGCCACGGCGCAGCCCGCGGCGCCGTGGCGACGGCCGTGCGCCGCAGCTGCGGTGCAGGGCGCGGCACAGGGCCTGCAGCCCCGGCCCCAAAGCTGGCATGGAAGATGCTTTCAAACTCTCGACTGAATGATGCGGAGCCACCTTGCCGTGTACGACCCGGGTGGCGGCGCCGGTCTGGCGACCGGCGACCCTTCTGGCAGTACCGCACAACAACAATCGTGATGAAACAGGCAGCGCGACCTGGCCGGTGCTTCACCCCACTCCCGCTGCGCCGAGGTGCACCATGCTCAACCCCGTCTTCCGTCTGGAAACCCCCGCCGGCCTGGGCCTCAAGGCCATCGCCTTCACCCTGCACGGGCTCGACAACCACCACTACTCGGAGCGACTGCTGGAGCGCCTGCGCCACCTGCGCGAGAGTTTCGATCCCAGCCACAGCCTCACCTGCCAGCACGGCTTCCAGGCCCTGCGCCAGCAGATCGAGCGCTCGCCCCGGCGCTTTCCGCCCTCGCCGCTGGCGCTGTTCGAGCAGAACCGCCGCCAGGGCGGGCTGCGCCCCATCGCCCCGGTGGTCGACCTGTACAACCAGTGGTCGCTGAACAGCGGGCTGTCGATCGGCGCCCACGACCTGCAGCGCCTGCGCCTGCCGGTGCGCCTGGCGCTCACCCGCGGCAGCGAGCTGTTCCGCCCGCTCGGCCGCGCCGCCAACGAGGAAGCCGAGAGCCTGCCGGCCGGCGAGTACGCCTACTTCGACGCCAACGGCCAGGTCATCTGCCGCATGGAGTACCGCCAGGCCGCGGCCAGCGCCCTGCAGCCGGACTCCAGCGCCGCGCTGTTGATCGTCCAGGGCCATGCGCAGACGCCCGACGACTACCTGAAGAGCATCGCCGCCGCGCTGAAGAGCGACCTGCTCGACCTCTGCACCGGCAGCCTGCGCCGCGCCGGCTGAGGAGACACGCAGGATGGGCGGAAAAACGTGACATAGCTCACGATAAGCCGGCATCTGCGCGCATTTTTCCACTATGCCAGTAAGACCTTGATCGACTTCGACGGAGTGCCCCGCTTGGGCATACTGGGCATGGTATCGGCGAGAGCCTGTCGTTGTCCGGCAGCTCTCGTTCCCTGGCTGCTAATCAACACCCATTAGAAAGAACTAGAAAAACATGGAAATCCGCTGCGCTGCACTCGGCTTTGCACTCCTGGCAACTTCCACCCTCGCACTGGCCGACAACAATCCGGCCAAGATGCCCTACAACCTGATCGACCTTCCGGTCAAGGAAGCCGCCACCCGCGTCGGCGTGCAACCCAACCAGGCCAACAACATCGTCTTCGACACCGACAAGCACCACGTCTTCCTGGAGGCCGACGGCAACACCGTGGGCTATGCCGACGTCGAGTTCCGCGGCAACCCGCCGTGCAGCCAGAAGCAGGCCATCGACTCGGCGGCCGCCCTGCAGAGCCTGGGCATCAACGCCAGCGAACTCGAGCTGGCCATCGACAAGACCGACAACCACACCTACTACGACCACAAGCGCGGTCTGAAGGTGAGCGTCTCCTGCAACTACGAAGGCGCTCCGCTGACCGTCGGCTTCAGCCGCAAGCAGTACAACGTGCTGATGGGCACTCGCTGAGTCGCCAGGGTTCTCTCCGCGCCACGGAAGGCGCACCTCCCCCGTCCGCCCAGACGGATGGGCGGACCGCCAGGCCCGCCCGCTCCCGCCTCAACGCGCGCCGCGCAGCGGCCCGTACTCCACCGGTACCCAGGCGTAGCCCTGCGTCTCGGCCCGCACATGGCCGATGCCGGGGAACGGCAGGTGCGCACCGGCCACCCACAGCCTGTCGCGAGCCGTCTCGGCGAGCAGCTTCTGCCGGCTGGCGATGGCCTGGGCGCCGTCCACGTCGAACTCGATGCTCACTTCCGGCCGGGCGAACTGCACCGCGTGGCTGTGCACGATATCGCCCCACACGAGCAGACGGCTGTCGCCTGCGCTGAACAGGTAGCCGCTGTGCCCCGGCGTGTGGCCGGGGCTGGCCACGCTGCGCACTCCGGCGAGCCCCGGGCCGTCCGCGCCGTAGACCTTCAGGCGACCGGCGGCGCGGTAGGGCGCCACCGCGTCCTGCGCCATCCTGAAGAAGCCGCGCGCCGACTCGGGCGCCTGCGCCGCCACCTCGGCATTCAGCCAGTGATCCGCCTCGCCCTGGGGCACGTACACGGTGGCATTGGCGAAGGCCGCCTGGCCGCCGCCATCGAGCAGGCCGCAGGCGTGGTCGGGGTGCAGGTGGGTGAGCAGCACGCTGTCGATCTGCGCCGGCTGGTAGCCGGCGGCCCGGAGGTTGTCCTGGATCACCCCGAGGGTCGGCCCGAAGCACTGCGCCGCCCCGGTATCCACCAACACCAGCTGGCTGCCGGTGTTGATCAGGTAGGCATTGACCGCGGTCTGCACGCCCTGGCCCGACTCGACGAACATCCGCGCCAGCAGGCTCTGGATGTCCTCGGCACTGGCGCCCTTGAGCAGTTGCGGGGCGAGATCCACGTAGCCGTCGTACAGCGCGGTGACCTCGAAATCGCCCAGCGCCATGCGGTAGAAGCCCGGCACCTGGGCCTGCTGCCGGGCCGCCGGCGCGGCGCCGGCCAGCGGCGGCAGGCTGGCGGCCAGCGTGGTCGCGCCGAGCGCGCCGGCCAGCAGGATCGAACGGACAACAGTGGGGGAAAAGGCCATTCACGAGTCTCCATGCGGTGGGGTATGCACGCCTTCATGGCGTTGCCGGACTGTCGCAAGACACGCCGGCCCTGTCGAGGGGCAACGCCCCCGACCGGCCACGTCCGTCACCCGCAGCGCGGAGTCACGCCCTACTCGCTGCTCAGCACCAGCTCCACCATCAGATCGTCCGCCAGCGCCTCCAGATGCTGGCGCAGCAGGTGCAGGGGCATGCCGCCGGGCACGCCGAGCTCGGCCTCGGCGCGGAACAGCGGCTCGCTGCTCATCGGCGCCGACAACACCTCGGTGGTCAGGCTCTCGACGTTGACGCCGTGCTCGCTGAGCAGGCGGGTGATGTCGCGGACGATGCCGGGGCGGTCGTTGCCCACCAGCTCGAGGTGGATGGCCTGGCGCTCGGCGCCGGGCTCCGGGCCGCTGGGCGCCAGCAGGACGCGTATGCCCTGGCCGGCCAGCGCCTGCAGGGCCTGCTCCAGCGCCGCATGGCGCTCGCCGGGCACCGCGACGCGCAGGATCCCGGCGAACTGCCCGGCCATGCGCGCCATGCGGCTCTCCAGCCAGTTGCCGCCCTGCTCGGCGACACAGTTCGCCAGTTTTTCCACCAGCCCCGGTTGGTCGGGGGCGATTACCGTCAATACCAGATGGTCCATGCCGGGCCTCTCTGCAGTTGCGTGGGAAATCATTCGGACGGCCGCGCGGGCAGCGCCAGCCAGTAGGTATGGAACACCTCGTCGCGCACGTAGCCGAGCTTCTCGTAGAGCGCCTGGGCGGCCCGGTTGCTGCGCGCCGTTTCCAGCTGCAGGCCGCAGGCGCCGGTGGCCTCGGCATGCGCGCGGGCGGCGTTCATCAGCGCCACTGCTACGCCCTGGCGCCGCGCCTCGGGGCTGACGAACAGGTCGTTGAGCAGCCAGGCCGGGCGCAGGCTCAGCGAGGAGAATCGCGGGTAGAGCTGCACGAAGCCCTGGGCCAGTCCCGCCTCGTCACGGGCCAGGAAGATCGCCGAATCGCCGCGCGCCAGGCGCTCGCCGAGGAAGGCGCGCACCGGCGCCGCCGGCTGCGGCACCTCGTAGAAGGTCAGGTAGCCGGCGAACAGCCAGATCAGGTCGTCGAGGTCGGCGGGGGTGGCCAGGGCAACGCGCATGGACGACTCCTGCGAGCGAGGGTGGAGCCAGTATAGGCAGCGTCGGGCGCCTCGCTAAACCCCGCCCAGCGGTTATCATGCGAGCCGGGAACATCACACCGTCGTCGCGAGGAGCCGCCATGGATCCCTTCATGCAAGCCGCCATCGAAGAAGCTCGCCTGGGTCTCGCCGAGGGCGGCATCCCCATCGGCTCGGTGATCGTCCATCGCGGCCGCATCATCGGCCGCGGCCACAACCGTCGGGTGCAGCAGGGCAGCGCCATCCTGCACGGCGAGATGGACGCCTTCGAGAACGCCGGGCGCCAGCCGGCCAGCGTCTACCGCGAGGCGGTGCTCTACACCACCCTGTCGCCCTGCTCGATGTGCAGCGGCGCCATCCTGCTCTACGGCATTCCCAGGGTGATCGTCGGCGAGAACCGCACCTTCCTGGGCGAGGAGGATCTGCTGCGCGCGCGCGGCGTGGCGGTCGAGGTGCTGCAGGACGCAACCTGCATCCAGCTGATGCGCGAGTTCATCGCCGCCCGTCCCGAGCTGTGGAACGAGGACATCGGCGTCGCGCCGGAGGACCACGCCTGATGCCGCATCGCGCCGCCGACGCCTCGGCCCTGGCGCCGCTGGCCGCCTGGCACGCCGCCGTCGCCGCGGGCTTCGCGGCGGACGAGGCCCAGCGCCAGGCCGCCCGGCACCTGGACGACTGCCATGCCGCCCTGCACCGGGGCGATCCGGCGCCGCGCGGGGTGTACCTGTGGGGTCCGGTCGGCCGCGGCAAGACCTGGCTGATGGACCAGTTCCACGCCAGCCTGCAGGTGCCGGCGCGCCGCCAGCACTTCCACCACTTCATGCGCTGGGTGCACCGCCGCCTGTTCCAGCTCACCGGCACCGTCGATCCGCTGCCGGCGCTGGCCCGCGAGCTGGCCGGCGAGGTGCGCGTGCTGTGCTTCGACGAGCTGTTCGTCAGCGACATCGGCGACGCCATGCTGCTCGGCCCGCTGCTGACCGCGCTGTTCGCCGAACGGGTGACGGTGGTCGCCACCTCCAACCAGCCGCCGGCCCAGCTGTACGCCGACGGATTCAACCGCCAGCGCCTGCTGCCGGCGATCGCCGCCATCGAGCGGCACATGCAGGTGGTCGGCGTGGATGGCGGCGCCGATCACCGCCTGCATCCCGGCGCGCAGTGCCAGCGCTACTGGCTCGCCCGCCCGGGGCAGCCGAGCGCGCTGGCGGCGGTGTTCGACCGGCTGAGTGGCGGCCAGGCGGTCTCCACCGCGCCGGTCGCGCTCGGCCAGCGCAGCGTCGGCGCGCTGCGCCACAGCCCGGCGGCGCTCTGGTGCCGCTACGCCGACCTGTGCCAGCAGCCGCTGTCGGCCTTCGACTTCATCGCCCTGTGCGACCGCTTCCCGGCCATCCTGCTCGGCGAGGTACCCTGCCTCAGCGCCCGCCAGCGCGCGGCGCGCATCGCCCGCGGCACCGAGGACGGCGCCCGCCTGGTGGTCGCCGGCGACCGCCAGCTGCCCGAGCTGTCGGTGCACGACGACAGCGTGCGGCGCTTCATCGCCCTGGTCGACGAATGCTACGACCGCCGCGTGCCGCTGTATCTGGAAGCGCAGGTGGCGCTGGAGGCGCTGTACACCGAGGGCGGCCTGACCTTTCCGTTCCGCCGCACGCTGAGCCGCCTGCGCGAGATGCAGCTGGAACGCTTTGCCCAGACCTGAACAGGGAGCCACCCGCATGATCGACCACCTCGACCACCTGGTGCTGACCACCACCGACGTGGACGCCTGCACGCGCTTCTACACGGAGGTGCTCGGCATGCGTCTGGAAACCTTCGGCAACGGCCGCCTGGCGTTGTGCTTCGGCAAGCAGAAGATCAACCTGCATGTGCGCGGGCACGAGTTCGAGCCCAAGGCGCACCTGCCGGTGCCGGGGGCGCTGGACCTGTGCTTCATCGCCAGCCAACCGCTGGAGGCGGTGATCGCCCATCTGCAGCGCCATGGCTGGCCGATCGTCGAGGGGCCGGTCATGCGTACCGGCGCGACCGGGCCGATCCGCTCGGTGTACGTGCGCGATCCGGATCTCAACCTGATCGAGATCGCCGAGCCGGCGGCCTGGAGCCGCCCGCGGCGCGAGGAATGAGGGACGCGCGCCTCAGTTGGCGCGCCGACGCCCGTGCGGGCTGCGCGCGGTGCCGCGCGGCAGGTCGCCGTCGTTGATGGCGGCGGCCAGCTGCTCGACGTCGTCCGGGCGGAAGCCCAGCGGGCGGATCGAGGCGCCGAGGTCCAGACACCAGATGCCGTCTTCGCGGTTCGGCCGACCATCCTCGCTGGAATAGACCCAGGCGGTGCCGCGCACGATGATGCGGTCGCTGGCGCACAGCAGCGGCTCGGCGCTGCCTTCGGGAATGGCCACGATCACCCCGTCCGCCTCGAGCAGCTCGCAATGCCCGGCGCCCTTGACCTTGCGCACGAACAGCTGATCGGCCGGAGCCGGGCCGGCGGCGAAGGCGCAGTCGACATGGGCGACGCAGCGTTCGGCGGCGCACAGTTCGAGCAGCTCGTGGTTGGTGAGAAAGATACCGGTCAGCTCGTGAACCCGCAGCACCGCAGCGCTCGAGTCCAGCCAGCCCTGTCGGGCTTGATCCCTGGTCATGCCTTGCATAATCCCTCGACTCCCTGGAGTTGTAATTATGTCAGGAAAGACCTGCGACCAGCCGGGCCGACATCGTGCCTTTCTTTCCCCCTCTTTGAAGCATAGCCGGCAACGGTGATTTTCTGCGACGCAGGTCGCAAAAATCACCTGTCACTTCAGCGCCAGGATGCGCCGCGCACCATTCAGCACCAGCAGGCCGACCGCGCTGCCGATCAGCAGATCCGGCCAGGGCGAGCCGCTCCAGGCCACCAGCGCGCCGGCCACGATCACCCCCAGGTTGGCGAGCACGTCGTTGGCCGAGAAGATCCAGCTGGCGCGCATGTGCGCGCCGCCGTCGCGATGCGCGGAGAGCAGGTACAGGCAGGTCACGTTGGCCGCCAGCGCCAGCAGGCCGATGCCCATCATCGACAGCGACTGCGGCTCGCTGCCGAACCAGAAGCGCCGGCCGACCTCGGCCAGCGCCGACAGGGCGAGAAGCAGCTGCAGCACGCCGGCGAAGCGCGCCGAACGCAGCTGCGCCTGCGCCGTGCGGCCGACGGTGAACAGCGCCACGCCGTACACCGCCGCGTCGGCGAACATGTCCAGCGAATCGGCGATCAGCCCGGTAGACTGCGCCAGCAGGCCGCCGACCAGTTCGACGCCGAACATCAGCGCATTGATCGCCAGCAGCACCCGCAACACGCCGGCCTGCTGCCCGGCCTGCGCTGCCGCCGCGCGCCGCTGTGCCGCCACCGCCTCGCCGGCCAGCGCCTCGGTGGCGGTGAGCCGGGCACCGAGGCCGAGGGACGCCAGCTTGCTGGCCACCGCCTCGATCTCGCCGGCATGGAACACCTGCAGGCGGCGCTGCGGCAGGTCGAAGGCCAGCGCCGCCACGCCGGGCATCCGCTCGATGGCCAGGCGGATCATCCGCTCCTCGGCCGCGCAGTCCATCTTCGGCACCAGGAAATGGCTGACCCACGCCGCGTCGGCGGGCACCGCCGTCGGCTCACCCGCCGACGCGGAACATCCGCAGCCCTGTTCGCACCCGCTCATCGTCCTCGCCTCCGTCCATCCGCTGTCGCTCAGCTGACCGAAGGTTGCCATGCGCGGCAGGGTGCTGCCCAGCGCCACCCGCCGCGGTGCATGGGCGCAGCGGCTGACGCGCGGCTCAGGCCATGGCCGGCGAGAACAGCTTGAGGCCGGCCACCCCGGCGACGATCAGCAGCAGGCAGGCGATGCGTGCGGCGCTGGCCGCCTCGCCGAGGAAGAGGATGCCGTAGACCGCCGTGCCCACCGCGCCGATGCCGACCCACACGGCGTAGGCGGTGCCCACCGGCAGGGTGCGCACCGCCATGGCCAGCAGGTACAGGCTGAGGGCGATGAATACCACGCAGTACAGCGTCGGCCACGGGCGGGTGAAACCTTCGGTGCGCGGGATGGCGGCGGCGTAGCAGATCTCGGCGATGCCGGCGCTGATCAGGAACCACCAGCCGGCGTTGGCACCTGTGAACATGTCGTGCTCCCCGTAAAAGTGATGACGGGCGGCCACATCCTGTCTGCCGCCCGGTTCCCTGCCCCAGGAACGCGTTGACGGACACTGCCCATCGTGCGGGCAGCTCCGGTATCTATTCGTAGGGTGCGCCATGCGCACCGTTCACCACAGCGAGGCGGTGCGCACGGCGTCCCCTACCGATCAGCCCTTGGCCGTGCGCTTGAGCTTCTGCGGATCGTCGAACGGCAGCGTGTGGGCGATGGCGGCGACCGCGAGGCTGCCGCGCACCTCCAGCGGACAGCCCTGTTCGGCGTAGGGCACCTCCATCCGCGCGATGGCCATCGACTTGCCGGTCAGCCGCGAGTACATGCCGCAGGTGATCACCCCGACCTGCTTGCCGTCGGCCCACAGGGTGTCGCCACCCGTCGCCGCCTGCTCGCCGTCGAGCAGCACGCCGAAGATCTTGAAGCGCTCCTTGCCCTTGAGCCGCGCGTGCTCCAGGCCGCCGCGGAACTCGCCCTTGGTCGGCGACACGGTGAAGTCCAGGCCCAGCTCCCACAGGGTGTCGCCGGCGCCCTGGTCGGCGAAGGGGTACATCTCCGAGTTGTCGTAGGGGAAGAACAGCAGGTAGCTCTCCACCCGCAACCAGTCCAGCGCGGTGAAGGCGCAGGGGATGATGCCCATGGGCTTGCCCAGCTCGAGGATGGTGTCCCAGATCAGCGGCGCGTCGGCGGCCTTGCAGAAGATCTCGTAGCCGCGCTCGCCGGTGTAGCCGGTGCGCGAGATCATCACCGGGCAGCCGAACAGCTTGGTCTGCAGATGGTGGAAGTACGCCAGCTCGCGGATGCCGGGCACGTGCTCGGCGAGGAAGTCCACCGCCAGCGGGCCCTGCAGCGACAGGTCGTGCATGTCGTCGTCGAACAGCACGGCGACCTGACGGCCCTGCGCCGAGCGGAGCAGCATCTCGTAGCCGCCGCCGGCACCGTGCACCACCATGAAGGCGTTGGGCCCGGTGCGGTAGATCACGCAGTCGTCGACGAACTTGCCCGCCTCGTTGAGCATGGTCGCGTACACCGACTTGCCGGGATACAGCTTAGAGATGTCGCGGCTGGTGGCGTATTCGAGCAGCGACTCGGCGTGCGGGCCGACGTAATGCACCTTCTTCAGGCCGGACACGTCCATCAGGCCGGCGCGGGTGCGGATCGCCTCGTGGGCGTCGGCCAGGCTGGTGGCCTCGTAGGTCCAGGCGGTGCCCATGCCGTTCCAGTCTTCCAGCTTGGAGCCCAGGGCACGATGACGTTCGGCCAGGACGGAAATGCGCCAGGAATTGGCCATGTCGTTCTCCTTGAGTTTTTTCGGGCGCGCGCCGGCCCATCCGGTGCACGCAAGGCATTCGGTTGTTTTTTGGAGTCGCGGGGGATGAGGCCGGCTGCGGCCTATCCGGCAAGCGGTCGAGGGCTGGGCAACACGGCACGGTCACCCACCCTGCGCGGCTACGCGGCGGCCTCGGCTTCGGGGTCGAAGCGGCTCAGCCAGTCGACCACCGTCTGCCGGTAGCGGGTCAGCCCCTTGTAGTCGGCGATGGCATCGGGCAGACCGCGCAGCACGCGGTGCAGGCGGCAGGCCCAGGCCGGGTTGGTCGCCAGCTCGTCGAGGCTGATCAGGTAGGTGCGGATGCTGAACAGCAGCGCATTGCTGCGCGGCAGGCGCGCCATGTGCTGCAGCTCGACGCGCAGGTGCACCAGCTGGCCGACGTTGTCCGCCGTCACCAGGCCGCGCTCGTGGCCCCACTCGTGGAAGGTCTCCGAGGAGGTATCCAGGCGCGGGTTGATGGTCATGGTCCAGTTCAGCCGGCGCACCGGGCGATCGACCTGGATGTTCAGCAGGTACTTCAGCGCGCGGTCGAACACGCCCAGCTGGTGGGCCATCGGCACCGGCGCGTGCCACTGCTTGAAGCTCATGCCGGCGTCGAAGGCCAGCGACCAGTCGGCCGGGCCGGTGACGATGCCGGCGTCCATGTACAGGTCGCCGTCGCGCTGGTCGAGCAGGGCGAAATCGCCCTGCACCTGGCGGCCGATGTACTCCAGCGGCTCGTAGGGCAGGCTGTCGGCGTCGCCGAAGGTGAAACGCTGGCAGATGTCGAGGGCGAAGTTCTCCCAGGTCCACTGGTTGCCCTTGCGGGTCAGGCGGAAGTGCTCGGGATAGTCGGCGGCCAGGTGGGTCATCAGCATTTCCAGCGCGTCCCAGCAGGCGTCGTGCATGTGCGGCATGACCACGAAACGCTGCGGGTCGCGGGCCAGCACGCGGGCACGCTCGGCGGTCTCCGAGCGGTAGTGCTCGTCGATGTCGAAGCAGTGCTCGAACACCGAGCCCGGCGCACCGGCGGTGGCCGGCTCGATGTTCACCGAGTACAGGTAATGGTCGTCGGGGAACGGGAAAGGGAAGCGGGCGATCGCCGCCGGGCTGTTGGCGAAGCTGAAATCGTCCCGGTAGCTTTCCAGCGGTTTGAGAGTGACGGGCATGACGGACTCCACGGATTCGGTTCGGGCCACAGGGCCGACGGGAACTAGAGGTCGAGGACCAGGGTGCTGCCGGCGCAGCCGCGCGACACGCAGGGCATCAGCTGGTCGGCGCGTTCGGCCTCGGCAAGGAAGCTGTCGCGGTGCTCCACCGCGCCGCGCAGGTAGCGCGTCGCGCACTGGCCGCAGACGCCACCGCGGCACAGGCTGGGCACCGCCACGCCGGCCTGCTCGAGCGCCTCGAGCAGACTGAGGTCGGCCGCCACCTCGAGGCGCCGGCCGCTGCCGGCCAGGTCGGCGACGAAGGGCTCGGCCGGCGCACCGGCGCCCGGCGCCGCGCCAGCGAAGGCCTCCCAGTGCACCCGGCCCTGCGGCCAGCGCAGGCCCTGCGCCGCCTCACGCACGCCGTCGATCAGCCGCTGCGGGCCGCACACGTAGGCGTGGGTCGCCAGCGGCTGGTGGCGCAGCAGCGCGGTGAGCTCGAGGCGCTCGCCGGCACTGGCGTCGTAGGCGTGGAAGCGCGCGCCGAGGCGGGTGGCCAGCTCGTCGCGGTAGGCGTCGGTGAGACCGCCGCGACAGGCGTAGTGCAGCTCGAAGCTGGCGCCGCGGCGCTCCAGCTCGGCGATCTGGGCCAGGAACGGGGTGATGCCGATACCGCCGGCGATCAGCAGGTGATGGTGCGCCTGGGAGTTCAGGCCGAACAGGTTGGCCGGCGGCGACAGCTGCAGGCGGTCGCCCGCGGCGACCTGCTCGTGCATGAAGCGCGAGCCGCCGCGCGAGTCTTCCTGCAGGCGCACGGCGATGCGGTAGCGCTGCGCGTCGGCCGGATCGCCGAGCAGCGAATAGGCGTTGCGCAGGGTGCGCCCCGCCGCCGGCATGTGCACCACCACATGGCTGCCGGCGGAGAAGCCGGGCAGCGCGCCGCCCTCGGCCTCGAAGGTGAATTCGCGCACCAGTGGGGTCAGCTGGCGCACCGCCGCCACCCGCACGTCGAGCAGTCCGTTCATGCCTTGTCCTCCGCGTAAGGCTGGTCCGGGTTCAGGCAGACGCCCATGTAGGCGCCCAGGCGACGCGAGAAGTGCTCGCGTACCAGGAGCTGCACGCCACAGTGGCGGCAGGCGACTTCCTGCTCGCTGCCGATGGTCTGCAGGGTGGCGCAGTGCACGCAGTACAGTTCGCGCCGGCTGCCGGTCTTGATCAGCTCGATCTCCTCGGCGAGCAGGCCGCTGTTGCGCGCCAGCCGATAGATGCGCCAGGCGAAGGCCTCGTCGCCGCACACGTACACCCGGCTGCCCACCGGCGCGGTGGACAGCAGGGTGAGCACACGCACCTCGAGCAGATCGGTACTGCCGCAGCCGCGCTGGCCGTCGGCCCAGGGCGCCTCGCCGCGCAGGGCGACCAGCTCCACCGGCTGGCCATCGGCGCCCAGCTGCCCGTACAGCTGGGCAGCCTCCGCCAGTCCGGCATCCTGGAGCACCAGCAGGCGTCGCCCGCTGGCCAGGATGGAAATCTCCGGTGCATACACCGGCGTACTGGGCATCGCGCCCGTCACTTCGCCACTCATCCGCAACCCCTCCCCTGCCCCGCCGCAGTCGCGGGCCGGAGCTCGGCGCGCAGCGGTTAAGATTACTCAAAAGAACATTTTGTTCCTTATGGGAAAGCATGTTGCGTGCCAGAAAATTTCAACCTGTTGATTTACAAGGATTTGTTTTATTGCTGCGCAGGGGCATGGCCCACACGCTGGCCATCCGCCAGCCAGCGCCTGCACAACCGCGGGGCAGGCCGGCCTGTTTCGGGGCAACGCACGGCGGCGCGGGATATGGACCGGGCAGCGGCAGGAGTACGGGAGACAGGCAGATGGCAGCATCGAGCATGCCGTGAGTGGCCGCACGCGGAGTGCGTCTGGACGACGCGAAAGTGCCCCGCCGCGACGCGGCAAAGCAGGAGAGAGGGAGGAAAAGCGGAGGGCTGCCGGGCAACCCGGCGGGAAGCCGCCGCGCCAGCGGGGCGCGGCGACGGGAGCGATGCTTACTGCGCCTCGCCCTCGGCCTGCGACTCGGCCAGCAGGGTCTCGTAGGCCGGTGCGGCGTAGATGCCGACTGCCACGGCCAGCTCCAGCACGCGCGCCAGGTCGGCGCTGTAGACCAGCACCACCTGCAGTTCGTCGTCGAGCGGCTCGCTGAAATCGACCAGCACGTAGCCGCCCTTCTCCGGGTACAGCGCGCTCATCTGCACCTGGATGCGGCGCAGCTGGGAGAGCAGGTCGGACTTGGCCAACTGCTTGGCGGTCAGCACGAAGGGCACGTCCGGGCCGAACGAGGAGCGGATCTGCTCGAACAGCTGCTCGCCGTCGTCGGCCTGGAACAGCACGGTGTCCGGCAGGCTGCCGACCACCACCCACTCGCCGAGCGGGATGGGGAAATCGTCGTCGTAGTTGACGTCCGGATTGGCGGCGAGGAACGCCTGCGGATCGGCGTAGGCCTGGGCGGCCTCGTCGGCGATGCGCGCGATGTCCTCGTCGCGCATGCAGCCGGAACTGATCAGGGTGATCAGCTCGACGAGCTGGTCTTTCATGGGGAGATCCTGTGAGACGGGAAGTGTCGCGGCATTGTCGCCGATGCGGCTGCGCATGGCTAACGCCGCCGGTTGCGCGTAGCGCTCCAGCGCCGGGCGGCTGGCATGGGGCGCGCCCATGATCGCGTCCTGCTCGGAGCGGCCGGCGGCCATGCCGAGCGCGGGGCGGATGCGACGAGGCCGCCCGCGGGCGGCCTCGTGGGGCGGCGGCAGACGCGCGCCTCAGGCGGCGTGGCGCAGCAGCTCGATCAGTTGGGCGTGCAGTTGCGGGTCGCCGCAGGCGATCACCGCACCGCCGTTCTGCGCCGAGCCGCCGTCCCACGCGGTCACCACGCCGCCGGCGCCCTCGACGATGGGCATCAGCGCCTGGATGTCGTAGGGCTGCAGGCTGGCCTCGACGATGGCGTCGACGAAGCCCGAGGCGAGCATGCAGTAGGCGTAGCAGTCGCCGCCGAAGCGCAGCAGCTGGGCCTGGGCGGCCACCGCGTCGAAGGCCTGGCGCCGCGCCGGGGTGTCGAACATGTCCGGGGTGGTGCACATCAGCCGGGCGCTGGCGAGGCTGGCGCAGGCGCGGGTCTGCAGCGCGTCGCCGTTGCGCCAGGCGCCGGCCGGGGTGCCGACGTAGCGCTCGCCGGTGAACGGCTGGTTCATCACCCCGAGCAGCGGCCGCTGGCCGTCGTTGAGGGCGATCAGCGTGCCCCACAGCGGCAGGCCGGTGATGAAGGCGCGGGTGCCGTCGATGGGGTCGAGCACCCAGGTCAGCGCGCTGCTGCCGGCGGTGGCTTCCTCCTCCTCGCCGAGGATGCCGTGCTCGGGGTAGCGCGCGCGGATCAGCTCGCGCATGGCCCGCTCGGCGGCCTTGTCGGCCGCGGTGACCGGATCGTAAAGCCGGCCGCCCTTGTCCTCCACCGCCAGCGGGGCGCGGAAGTAGGGCTGGATGGCGGCGGCCGCGGCGTCGGCCAGTTGCTCGGCGAAGGCCTGGTACTCGGCGAGTTGCTCTGCGCTCAGGGACATCGGATATCACCTAGGTTGGGCGTGAAGGTGGCGATCATAGCCACAAGCGCGCTGGCTGTGGCAGGGCGATCTTCGTTATCCCAGGAGGGTTGCACTGCCTGGGCCGGCCGCTTACCGTCAGGCGCCAAGGGGTCCGTTGCCCGGATCGCGCACAGGAAGACAGGCTCTGCGACGGAGCGCCGAGAACAAGGACAGAAATTGAAGACGAACTACGTGCTGGTCGACTACGAGAATGTGCAGGTCAAGTCGCTCGACCTGCTGCGCGAGGAACACTTCCGCGTGACGGTGTTTCTGGGGCCGAAGAACACCCGCCTGCCGGTCGAGCTGGTGCTGGCCATGCAGCAACTGGGCGACCGCGCCGAATATGTCCAGCTGGAGACGCCGGGCAGCAACGCGCTCGATTTCCACATCGCCTATTACCTGGGAGCACTGGCCAAGGAAGATCCCGCCGGTTTCTTCCACATCATTTCCAAGGACACGGGGTTCGACCCGCTGATCAAGCACCTCAAGGCCAAGAAGATATTTTCCTCCCGTTCCGAGTCGATCGAGGAAATGCCCTGCTTCGCCCAGCTGGAAAGCAAACCGACACCGCCCACCGAGGCGCAAGCAACGGCGACAAAGGCCCCGCTGCAACAGGCCAGCGGCAGCGTGGACGAGTTGATCCGGGTGGCGGTCGACGACCTCATCCGGCGCAAGGCCTCCAAGCCGCGAACCGCCAAGACCCTGCTAAACACCATCCATGCCAAGTGCGGCAAGCAGCGCCCCCTCACCGAGATCGAGGCGGTCTACCAGGGGCTGCTGAAGCGCGGCTACGTGCGGGTGGAGGGCGCCAAGGTTACCTATGCGCTGCCCGGCGCATAGGAATCCCTGACGGACTGCCGCCTTCCCGGGACGTGCAGTCCTGCGTGTCTGCAGCCCGGATCGACTCCCCAGGAGCCACCCCATGTTCATCGCCCACCTGCCGTCCGGCTACATCCTGGCCTCGCTGCTGCTGAAGCGCGCCGGGCGGCATTCCGTACTGCCCCGCACGCTCATGCTGGCCGGCATCCTCGGTGCCGTGGCGCCCGACTTCGACATGCTCTACTTCTATCTGGTCGACAATCGGCAGACCCACCACCACCGCTATTTCGTGCACTGGCCCATTCTCTGGTTCGGCCTGGCGCTGGCCTGCCTGCTCTGGCGGCGAATAGCCGCGAGATCCGGGTGGCCCATCGTCGCCCTGGTTTTCAGCCTGGGCGGCATCCTCCATCTGCTGCTGGACAGTTTCGTCGGCGATATCTGGTGGCTGGCGCCCTTCGTCGACCAGCCTTTCGCCCTGTTCAGCGTCCCGGCCCTGTTCAAGCCCTGGTGGCTGAACTTCATCCTGCACTGGTCCTTCGCGGTCGAACTGGCTGTCTGGCTGTGGGCGTTGCTCATCCATCGCCGGCGTGCCAGCCGGGAACCTTTATGAGCAGCCCAAGTGGCGGACAGGCGAAAGTGCCTGCCCCCTACCCCAACCGCTCCCCGATCGCCGCCCGCACCTCCGGGTCCTGCTCGTCCAGCGTGCGCAGCGCCTCCAGCGGCGCGTTCTCCACCGCCGCCAGGCGTACCGTCCAGTCGGGGTCGTGGAGCATTTGCACCACATCCTCGCCGTGCAGGCGCGAGGCGACGATGCGGCGGATTTCCGGTTCGGGGTCGTCGATCATCAACCCCAGGCTGATCTCCGGCAGGCGCCGGGCGACCAGCTTGCGCACCTGGCGGTCGTCGTCGCGGATGAAGCGGAACAGCCGGCCCGGGGCGATGCGCTGGACCACGTAGGCGCGCACCAGGTAGTCGCGGTCGGCGGCCATCTGCTCGAGCAGCTCGACCGGCAGGCGGTCGGCCACGGTGATGCGCACCTCGCGGTCCTCGTCCTGCATCAGCAGGTACAACTGCTCGCGCGGCAGGCGATAGGCCACCGCGCGGCGCACCGCTTCGTCGCTGTCGCGCACCAGGGAGGGCAACGCCTCCAGCGGCGCGTAGCGCACGGCGATGGCGCGCCGCTCCCAGAACGGGTCGGCCAGGTACTGCACGGCGAGCTGCGGGTTGTTGCGGAAGAAGCGGTCGATCTGCCGGCCGCTCTCCACCGCCACGCAGGCATCGCCCGGCGTGCAGCGCCCGGTCAGCAGCAGGTTGCGGCGGAAGCTGCATTGCAGGCAGTCGCCGAGCGGGGTGTGGTCCTGGCCCTGGTCGTCGAACATGCGCACCTCAATCGGCAATGACTTCGGCCAGCACCACGCCGGAGGCCGCTGCGCAGTCGTTGGTGAGCACCGAGCAGTGGGCGCTGGAGTTGACCAGGTAGAGGTTGAAACGCGGTCGCTCGACCAGCGGCCGGGCGTTGACCACGATGTCGTCGTCCATGCACCAAGTGAAGTGCACGCCGGGGTGGGCGCTGCGCAGGCTGGCGATCAGGGCGTCGTCGAGCACGCCCTCCTCGGCCCGACGGATGACGTCGTCGAGTAGTTTCTGGCTGATCATGGCTGGGTCCTCGTCGGTAACTGTCAAAGCCCGCTATCGGGGGTGAAGCGCACGCGCCGCACCGGCTCGGCGCCCATGACCTTGGCCAGCCAGGGCGGCGGCAGGGTCGCCAGCACCCGCTGCAGCTCCTCGACGAGCTCGCGCGCCGGCAGCGCGCGGGGCTGCTTGATCGGGTGCACGCCGGCGCGGATCACCTTGGCCGCGGCCGGGCCGCCGATGCTGAGGGTGTAGAGCAGCTGGCAATCGTGAATGAGTTCGGCGCGCAGGGCATAACGGTCGTCGTCCTCGGTCGCCGGGGCGGGTTCGCGGATGGCGATCAGCCGGCTGGCGTGCGGGGAGATCTGGTAGATGAGGAAGCGCGCACAGCCGCCGAATCTGCCGTCCATGCGCTCGCCGCCATCGGAGGCGCAGGCGATGCGCACCGAGTCCTCGAACTCGCCGTCGCGGTAGCCCTGCGGCACCGGCAGCGGATCCTCCGGCATGCTCACCCCGCGGCCCTTGAGCAGGCCGAGGGCGCTGTGCAGCTGGCGCTCGCCGATCAGCGGCAGCTCGCCGCCGGGCGGCACGCTTTCCTGCAGGCGCGCGTACAGCCGCGAGGCGCGCAGCTTGCGCAGGCGGGCCTCGGTGATGGGTTCGCCGACCGCGGCGATCACCGCGCGCAGCAGGTGTGCGGTGTCGACGCCCTTGAGCGTGCGCGCCGCCAGGGCGATCCGCAGGGCCAGGTGGCCCGGCAGCTGCGCATGCCTGGAAACGGGAGGCGCGCTCACGATCTCAGGCCTCGCCGGCTCGCCTGGCGCGCACGGTGATCGGCAGCTTGGGCTGGGGGATCGGCTCGATGTAGTAGCTGGAGCCGTCGCCGAGGGTGACCTCGCCGCCCCACAGTTCGGCGCTGTCGTGCTCGAGGGCGACGACGATCTCCTCCTGGTCCTTCTTGGCGATGTAGAAGGCCAGCTGGCCTTCGGCGTTGCGGCGGATCATGACGCTGGGCATGGCGGTTCTCCGGATCGGGATGGGCACCGCCGCCGGCGTCCGGGGGCTCTGGACCCGGACGCCGGCGGACAGTGGGGTGAAGCGGGCCGGAGCGGCGCATGCCGCCCCGGCCGGTACCGCTACCGACTGCGCTTCAGCGCACCAGGTCGTAGTTGTAGTCGGTGGTCTGCATGCCGCGGGTTTCCTCGTCCAGGCGCTCCAGGATGGAGTTGACGATGGTGGTCAGCATCTGCATGGCGCCCTCGTAGCCCATGGTGGTGGAGCGGTGCAGGTGGTGACGGTCGAAGATCGGGAAGCCGATGCGGATCAGCGGCACCTCGAACTCCTTGCCCTTGTGCAGGGTGTCGCGCTGGATGAACTTGCCGTAGCTGTTGCCGATCATGAAGTCCGGCTTGTCGGTGAACACCAGCGAGCGCAGGTGCCAGAGGTCCTTGCCGATGTACACGGTGCAGTTCTTGCCGTACGGCGAAGCCTCGAGGATGGCCTCGACGGCCTTCTTCCAGCGCTTGTTGCCGTTGTGGCAGAGGATGTGTACCGGCTCGCAACCCAGCTCCAGCAGGAACTTGACCATGCCCATGACGAAGTCCGGGTCACCCCACAGGGCGAAGCGCTTGCCGTGCAGCCAGGTGTGCGAGTCGGTGATCATGTCGACCAGGCGACCGCGCTCCTTGGCCAGGCTTTCCGGGATCGGCTGGCCGGTGACTTCGCTGATCTTCATCAGGAATTCGTCGGTCCAGTCCAGGCCCATCGGGATGTTCAGCTTGGGTACGTCGTGCTTCCAGGTGTTCTCGACGAACTTCTTGGTCTTTTCCAGGTGCCACGGCTGCAGCAGCAGGGTGGTGAGGGCGTTCGGCGCGTCCTTGATCTCGGCCTGGGTGGTGCCGCCGGCGTACATGCGGAACTGACCGTCGGCCGGGGTATCCAGCACTTCCTCCGGATCGGAGAGGAAGCTGTAGCCGACGTCCATTTCCTTGAGCATGCGCTTGATCACGCGGAAGTTGCCCAGGTAGGTCTCGAAGCCCGGCACCACGTTGACCTTGTGGTTGCTGCCGACCACCTTGTCTTCCATGTGGTTCAGGGTGAAGTAGCGGGCGATGCCCTCGAACATGTTGTCCCAGCCGGTGACGTGGCTGCCGACGAAGCTCGGGGTATGCGCGAAGGGCACCGGATACTCCTCCGGGATGAACCCTTCCTTCTTCGAGTTGTTGATGAAGGCGTTGAGGTCGTCGCCGATGACCTCGGCCATGCAGGTGGTGGACACGGCGATCATGTCCGGCTTGTAGGTGGCCATGCAGTTCTGCAGGCCGTCCTTCATGTTCTGCTGACCGCCGAACACCGCGGCGTCTTCGGTCATCGAGTCGGACACGCAGGACACCGGCTCGCGGAAGTGGCGGTTGAAGTAGGTGCGGAAATAGGCCACGCAGCCCTGCGAGCCGTGCACGTAGGGCATGGTCTTCTCGAAGCCCAGGGCGCACAGCACCGAGCCGAGCGGCTGACAGGCCTTGGCCGGGTTGACGGTCAGGGCTTCGCGGGCGAAGTTCAGCTCCTGGTATTCCTGGGTGGTGGTCCACTGGAAGACTTCGTCGATCTTGTCCTGCGGATGCTTCTCTTCGAAGGCATCGCGCTTCCTGGCAAGCATCGAGGTGTACTCTTCCTCGCGGAACAGCGGATAGCTGGGTTTGATGTTGTCGACTTGCTGGCTCATGACTCTTCTCCTGCGCCGCACTCATCTGTGCTCGGCGCTTGCGGATGTCGGCTGCGGGCGACGCACCGCCCGCAGCGGACGGTTCATACGGCGGCGGACTATCAGGCGCTGGCGGCGACTTTCTCGGCGGTTGCTTCCGCCTTCTGCCAGGGGGCCTGCAGCTTGTTCCAGCACGGGTTGTTGAGGGTCATGTCCATGTCACGGGCGAAGATGGCGAAGCCGTCGAAGCCGTGGTACGGGCCGGAGTAGTCCCAGGAGTGCATCTGGCGGAACGGGATGCCCATCTTCTGGAAGATGAACTTCTCCTTGATGCCGGAGCCGATCAGGTCGGGCTTGACCTTCTTGACGAACTCCTCGAACTCGTAGCCGGTGACATCGTCGTAGAGCAGGGTCGCGTTGCCCATTTCCTTGATGGTGCGGTCGTAATCGTCGTTGTGAGCGAACTCGTAGCCGGTGCCGACCACTTCCATGCCCAGATCCTCGTAGGCGCCGATCACGTGGCGCGGACGCAGACCGCCGATGTAGAGCATGACGCGCTTGCCTTCCAGACGCGGACGGTACTTGGCGACCACGGCTTCCCACTCGACCTGGTACTTGGCGATCACTTCCTCGCACTTGGCCTGGATCGACTCGTCGAACTTGGCGGCGATGGCGCGCAGCGATTCGATGGTCTTGGTCGGGCCGAAGAAGTTGTACTCCATCCATGGGATGCCGTACTTCTCTTCCATGTGCCGGGAGATGTAGTTCATCGAGCGGTAGCAGTGCACCAGGTTCAGCTTGACCTTGGGGGTCAGCTCGATCTCGGCGATGGAGCCGTCGCCGGACCACTGGGCGACCACGCGCAGGCCCATTTCCTCGAGGAGGATGCGCGAGGACCAGGCGTCACCACCGATGTTGTAGTCGCCGATGATGGCCACGTCGTAGGGGGTGGTCTGGAAGGAGTTGTCGTTGTCGCGCTTGTCCAGCACCCAGTCGCGCACCGCGTCGTTGGCGATGTGGTGGCCGAGGGACTGCGACACGCCGCGGAAGCCTTCGCAACGCACCGGGACCACGGTGGTCTCGTGCTCGGCGGCCTTGCGCTTGGCCACCGCCTCGATGTCGTCGCCGATCAGGCCGATCGGGCACTCGGACTGGATGGAGATGCCCTTGTTCAGCGGGAACAGGGTCTCGATCTCGTCGATCAGCTTGGACAGCTTCTTGTCGCCGCCGAAGACGATGTCCTTCTCCTGGAAGTCCGAGGTGAAGTTCATGGTCACGAAGGCGTTCACGCCGGTGGTGCCGATGTAGTAGTTGCGGCGGCCGGCACGCGAATACTGGCCGCAGCCCACCGGGCCGTGGGAGATGTGGATCATGTCCTTGATCGGGCCCCAGACCACGCCCTTGGAACCGGCGTAGGCGCAGCCGCGGATGGTCATCAGACCGGGCAGCGACTTCTTGTTCGAGGTGATGCACTTCTTCGACTGGGTCAGCGACTGGTCGTTGACGGCCAGGTGCTTGGCGCGGTCCTTGCGGGCCTTCTCGGGATAAACTTCCAGGACTTCCTGGATGAGGCTCTCGACCTCTTCGCGCGTCATACCGGACATGGGTATGTTCCTCTTGCCTTGCGTTCATGTGCGGGTAACGGATGGGCCGCACTGCGCCCGGCGCAGTGCGACGCTCCGACAGGGCCCATCTGCCCTGCCCCGTCCTTCAGCGGCGATGCGATCAGGCGCTGACCTCGTCGGCGGCGGTCTTGCCGACGATGCTCAGGTCCTCTTCTTCCATGATGCCGAACTCCATGAGCAGGGCTTCCAGCTCGTCCATGGTGATCGGGGTCGGAATGATCAGCTTCTTGTTGTTGACGATCTTGTTGGCCAGCGCGCGGTACTCGTCGGCCTGCTTGGCCTGCGGGTCGTACTCGATCACGGTCATGCGGCGGATTTCGGCGCGCTGCACCACGTTGTCGCGCGGCACGAAGTGGATCATCTGGGTGCCCAGCTTGTCGGCCAGGGCCATGATCAGCTCGTCTTCGCGGTCGGTGTTGCGGCTGTTGCAGATCAGGCCGGCCAGGCGCACGCCACCGGAGTTGGCGTACTTCACGATGCCTTTGGAGATGTTGTTGGCGGCGTACATGGCCATCATCTCGCCGGAGCAGACGATGTAGATTTCCTGGGCCTTGTTCTCGCGGATGGGCATGGCGAAACCGCCGCACACCACGTCGCCGAGCACGTCGTAGAACACGAAGTCGAGGTCCTCGTCATAGGCGCCTTCCTCCTCGAGGAAGTTGATCGCGGTGATCACGCCACGGCCGGCGCAGCCAACGCCCGGCTCCGGGCCACCGGACTCGACGCACTTGACGCCACCGAAGCCGACCTTGAGCACGTCTTCCAGCTCGAGGTCTTCCACGGTGCCGGCCTCGGCGGCCATTTCCATGATGGTGTTCTGCGCCTTGGAGTGCAGGATCAGGCGGGTGGAGTCGGCTTTCGGGTCGCAGCCGACGATCATGACTTTCTTGCCCATTTCGGCCAGAGCAGCCACGAGGTTCTGAGTAGTGGTGGACTTGCCGATCCCACCCTTACCGTAGATAGCGCATTGACGCATTGCCATAATCAAGTTCCTCAGGTTTCGTTTCCACGTTTGTGGGCTGTAGGCCCGAACAAGCCTGCGCAACCTGATCGATGCAGCGTCTGTGCCAGCACCGAAAACAACTCATAAGTCATTGATTTAAATCGAATAAATAATACTCACCGGGGCATTCCGAGCGGTTCGATACACAACAAAGGCCTCTCGCGCCATGTGCCAATGGCGACAACCCAACAAACTTTTCCGTGGTTCGCAAAGTTCGCCAGCGAGCCGCACTCGGCCTGTCGCGAATACGACAATTGTCGCTGCGCTACTTGGCTTTTGTTATTTACGGGAAACTCCTCGACTACCAACACGGCAAATAAATTCATTGCGCATCAATGAGTTGTCGTATTCCCGCGAAACTGGTTCGGATATTGCGTCAGTGCCGGCGAGCAACGCCTTATTCCAGCGGGAGAGTCCAGTGAACAGCACTTCCATTGAGGAAATCCTCGCCCAACTCGGCAGCGGCGATATCGTTCCCTACCTGGGCCCCGGCGTCCTGCGCGGGGTGGTCGATCGCCTCAGCGGCAAGCCGATCCCGGCCGACAGCGACAGCCTGATCCTCGCCATGACCGGCGGCCAGCCGATGTCGCCACGGCTGATGTACGAGTTCCCGCGCGCCGCCATGCATCTGGAGAACAAGAAGGGCCGCAGCTACATCGAGCGCTTCCTGACCCAGACCTACGCCAGCGACCACTGGACGCCGTCGCCCTTCCACCAGTGGCTGGCCGACCAGCGCCTGCCCTACGTGATCGACTGCAACCGCGATACCCAGCTGCAGCGCTGCTACGCCGACCGCGCCCACACCCTGGTGGTCGGTGCCGCGCGCATCGCCGCCACGCCCTATCGCTTCGACCTCTACCAGTTCGACGCCGGCCACTACCGCGCGATCGAGCTGGCCGAGGTCGACGCCGAGCTGCCGGTGCTGTTCAAGCCGCTCGGCACGCCGCTGCCCCGGCCCGGCTACGTGGCCTCGGACGCCGACTTCGTCGACTACATCACCGAGCTGATGGGCGGCTTTGCGGTGCCGGCCTGGCTCAAGCTCAAGCGCAAGAACAAGCGCTACCTGTTCCTCGGCATGCGCTTCAACCGCGACACCGAACGCATGGTGATGAGCGACCTGATCCACGACGCCGCCCCGGCGGCCGGCTGGGCGCTGATCGGCGCACCGAGCGAGAAGGAGAGCAAGGTCTGCGCGCGCAAGCACCTGCAACTGATCGATGCCGACTGGAGCCGCCTGTTCGCCCTGGCCAACCCCGAAGCTGCCGCCGACACCGTGCGCGTGGCCTGAATCCCTTGATCAACGAGAGAGCCTCACCATGCTGCTGAAAACCTACGAAGAGAAGAACCTGCTGTGCAACCTGAGCGTCAACGGCGCCACCAGCCAGGCCGACACCTATGCCTACCGCGGCGACCTGGTGCTGACCGAGGGCGAGGTCGCCGACGACGCCGGCCGCCGCCTGCCGCCGACCGCGGTGGTCAAGCAGGCCACCGTGCTGGTCAAGGGCGACAAGCTGGCCATGGTCAGCGGCATCCTCAGCCACCTGGCCGAGGTGCCGCTGTTCGTCGAGCGCTACCGTCACGACCTGGCCGCCGACATCCATGTGCTGTTCTACGTCGAGGACCTGACCAAGTCGCTCACCACCGACCTCGACGGCGTCGGCATCATCCTGCTGCCGCACCCGGACGGCGGCGCCGCCTGGCAGACCCTGATGGACGACCTGCGCCTGGACAAGGACGACTTCAAGGGTCAGAGCGCCGAGGACAAGGTCATCACCATGGCCGCGGGCCTGGCCGACTACCACCCGAAGTTCGACAGCCTGAGCTTCGAGCAGTGCCTGGCCTTCGTCAGCACGGTCAAGCGCGAGCACCGCGGCCCGGTCTGATCCCGCCGTCCCGATCTCCAGTGTCCCATTTAGGCCGTTAAGCCACTCCCCCGCTCCTGGGGGAGTTTTGTTTCCGGCGCCCGCCTCCGCAGGAGTAGGGTGCGTCGCGCGCACCGGCCTATCTTCGCTGGTGCGCATGGCGCACCCTACTTCCGGTGGCGGTGCTGGTGGGGAGTTTTGTTTTCCGGCACCCGCCCCCGCTGGAGTAGGGTGCGCCGCGCGCAGCAACAGGCACGGCGGTGCGCGCGGTGCACCCTACTTCCGGTGGCGGTGCTGGTGGGAGTTTTGTTTTCCGGCACCCGCCCCTCTGGAGTAGGGTGCGCCCTGCGCACCAACAGGCACGGCGGTGCGCACGGCGCACCCTACTCCTGGTGGCGGCGCAGCGCGGTGAACGCCGCCAGCTCCCACTCGCGCAGCGCCAGCAGCAGGCCGCAGCCGCGGCGCCTGGCCAAGGGCGCGGCCAGGCTCTCCTCGTGCAGCTCGGCGAAGCGCTGGCGCAGGCGGCGCACCTCGGCCTGCAGCTGGGCCAGCGCCGCCTCGGTGAGCATGCCGTGGGCGAAGCCGAGGGCCTGGTCGGCGCCGGCGAAATCGCTGGCGAGGAACTCGCCGAGACCCTGGCGCAGGAAGAAGCGCTGGATCGGCCCGTCGGGCCGCCAGTCGAAGTCGCGCGCCACGTTGAGGCGCACGCGGTTGCCGGGCAGCAGCTCGATCAGGCGCAGGCGGTCGAGGCGCGCCAGGCAGCGGATCGCCTCGCTCTCGCTCAGGCGGTATACGCTGAGGATGTCGGCCAGGCGCCACTGGTTGAGCACGCACACCGCCACCAGCAGCAGGCGGTCGTCGGAGACCAGCTCGCGCTCCTGGGCCTCGCTCAGGGTGTGCAGGCGCTGGCCGCTGGCGGCGGCCTCCTGGCTCAGCTCGGCTAGGGTGAAGCCGAGCAGATGGGCGATCTGCAGCAGGCGCTCGAGGCTGAAGCTGCCGCTGGCGAACAGGCGCTTGACGCTGGCCTCGGAGAGGTCGAGTTCGCCGGCGAGGTCGCGATAGGTCATGCCGCGCGCCTTGAGCTGGCGCTTGAGGGTGGCGATCAACTGGTCGAGTTCGCTCATGGGGCACGGAAAGTAGCGTTTTTCGATACCTTGCAGTGTACGCGACGCGACATTTCTCGACGGAGTTTCGCTTCACGTTTCCCGAGGCCATGCTCGGCTCACCCACCACCCTGGAGACCGCCATGGATCGCTGCTCTCGCCACCTGCCGCTGCTGCTCACCCTGCTGCTATCGGCCGCCGCCCTGCTGCACGGGCCCATCGCCCAGTTCGAGGACTACCACGCCTTCGCCGACCGGCTGACCCTGTTCGGCATCCCCCACTTCTGCGACGTGCTGTCCAACCTCGGCTTCGCCGTGGTCGCCCTGTGGGGGCTGTGGCGCCTGGCGCCGCGCCGCCACAGCCACTTCGCGCACAGCTGGCCGGGCTACGCGCTGTTCCTCGCCGGCCTGCTGCTCACCGCCGCGGGTTCGAGCTGGTATCACCTGGCGCCCGACGACCACCGCCTGCTGTGGGACCGCCTGCCGATCGCCCTGGCCAGCGCCGGCCTGCTGGCCGGGGTGTGGGCCGATTGTCGCCAACGCGATGGCCGCGCCTTCGCCGCCCTGCTCGGAGCCTTCGCGCTGGCCGGCGTGCTGTGGTGGTACCTCACCGCGCTGACCGGCGTCGGCGACCTGCGCCCCTACCTGCTGCTGCAGCTGCTGACCATCCTGCTGATCCCGCTGTGGCAGTGGCTGCATGGCCGCCCGCGCGGCGAGCGCCTGGCCTTCGCCGGTGCCATGGGCCTGTACCTGCTGGCCAAGCTCGCCGAGCTGCTCGACCATCAGCTGGCCGCCCTGTTCGCCCCGCTGACCGGCCATACCCTCAAGCACCTGCTGTCCGCCGCCGCCACCGCGGTAGTGGTCGCCCAGCTGGCGCGCCGCGCGCCGCTGGCCAGCGACACGGAAGCGGTGGCACCATCGCGCCACTCCCTCCACCACTCCTGAGCTCAGGGACCGATCATGCTCAAGCTCCTCCTGCGCAACCTGCTGCAGCGCCTGCTGCGGGTGCGCGTGCACGGCGATACCGACGTGTTCGCCAACCCGCGCACGCTGATCGTCGCCAACCACGAATCCTTCCTCGACGGCCTGCTGCTCGGCCTGTTCCTGCCGGTGGACGCCACCTTCGTGGTCCACTCGCAGATCGCCAGCCGGCCGCTGCTGGGTTTCCTGCTGCGCTTCGTGCCGCACCTGGCGGTGGACTCGACCAGCCCGCTGGCGATCAAGCAGATCGTCCGCCTGGTGGAGAGCGGCCGGCCGGTGGTGATCTTCCCCGAGGGGCGCATCACCCGCACCGGCTCGCTGATGAAGGTCTACGACGGCGCCGGCTTCGTCGCCGCCAGGACCGGCGCCACCGTGGTGCCGGTGCGCATCGACGGCGCCGCGCGCAGCTACTTCGGCCGTCTGGCCGGGGTCTACCCGCGCCGCCTGCTGCCGCAGGTCGACCTGTACGTGCAGCCGCCGCGGCAGATCGCCATGCCGGCGCTGCCCTCGGCCAAGCAGCGCCGCCGCCGCGCCGGCGAGCTGATGCGCCACATCCTGCTCGACATGCTGGTGGCCAGCCGGCCGCGACGCACCCTGTTCGAGGCCTTCCTCGACGCCCGCGCGGTGTTCGGCAGCGACTACCAGCTGGTCGAGGACGTGCGGATGGTCGAGGAGTCCTACGGCTCGCTGCTGAAGATGGCCCTCGGTCTCGGCCGCCTGCTCAGCCGCCACACCGCGCCCGGCGAGATCGTCGGCGTGCTCACCCCCAACGCCGCGCCGACCCTAGGTCTGGTGCTCGCCCTGTCGCTGAACGCGCGCATCCCGGCAATGCTCAACTACACCGCCGGCCGCGACGGCCTGCAGGCCGCCTGCACCGCCGCCGGCATCAGGACCATCGTCGCCTCGCGCACCTTCGTCGACAGGGCGCGCCTCGGCGGCCTGCTCGAGCAGTTGCCCGGCATCCGCGTTCTCTATCTGGAGGACCTCAAGGCCGAGCTGAGCCTCGCCGACCGCCTGTGGCTGCTCGCCCACCTGCTGCTGCCGCGGCGCGCCGCCGTGCCCCAGCAGCCCGACGATCCGGCGCTGGTGCTGTTCACTTCGGGTTCGGAGGGCAAGCCCAAGGGCGTGGTGCACTCGCACGACTCGCTGCTCGCCAACGTCGCCCAAGTGCGCGCGGTGGCCGACTTCACCCCGCTCGACAAGTTCATGATGGCGCTGCCGCTGTTCCACTCCTTCGGCCTGACCTGCGGCGTGCTGCTGCCGCTGGTGTCCGGCTGCAAGGTGTTCCTCTACCCCAGCCCGCTGCACTACCGCATCGTCCCCGAGCTGGTCTACGACCGCGACTGCAGCGTGCTGTTCGGCACCTCGACCTTCCTCGGCAACTACGCGAAGTACGCCCACCCCTACGACTTCGGCCGCCTGCGCTACGTGGTGGCCGGCGCCGAGCGGCTCAACGAGGAGGTGCGCCAGACCTGGATCGACAGGTTCGGCATCCGCATCCTCGAGGGCTACGGCATCACCGAGTGCGCGCCGGTGGTGGCGGTCAACGTGCCGATGGCCTGCCGGCGCGGCAGCGTCGGCCAGTTGCTGCCGGGCATCGCCCATGAGCTGGAACCGGTACCGGGCATTGAGCACGGCGGCGCCCTGCACCTGCACGGCCCCAACCTGCTCAAGGGCTACCTGCTGTTCGAGCAGCCCGGGGTGATCCAGGCCCCGCCGGCCATCCGCCCCGGCTGGTACGCCACCGGCGACATCGTCGAGCTCGACGACGACGGCTTCCTGCACATCTGCGGCCGCCTCAAGCGCTTCGCCAAGCTGGCCGGCGAGATGGTCTCGCTGGAGGTGGTCGAAGAGATCGCCGCCAGCGCCGCACCGGGCTTCGCCCACGCCGCCGCGACTCGCGGCGACGCCGCCAAGGGCGAGGCGCTGGTACTGTTCACCAGCGCCCCGCAGCTGGGCCGCGACGCCCTGCTGGCCGCCGCGCGCCGCCTGGGCGCCAGCGAGCTGGCGGTGCCGCGCGACATCCGTCATCTGGACGCTCTGCCGCTGCTCGGCACCGGCAAGATCGACCACGTCGCCCTCAAGCGTCTGGCCGAAGCCGCCGCCAGCCCACTCACCGTCGCCCGTCAGGACACCCCGACATGAGCTCGTCCCTCGCCCTGCTCAGGGCCCGCCGCTTCGGCCCGCTGTTCGTCACCCAGTTCCTCGGCGCGTTCAACGACAACCTGTTCAAGAACGCCCTGGTGGTACTGCTGACCTTCCAGGCCGCGCAGTGGACCAGCCTGTCCATCGGCCTGCTCGCCAACCTGGCGGCGGGCCTGTTCATCCTGCCGTTCTTCCTGTTCTCCGCCACCGCCGGGCAGCTCGCCGACAAGTACGACAAGGCGCGCGTGGCGCGCTGGACCAAGCTGCTGGAGATCGTCATCGTCCTGCTCGCCGGCGCCGGCTTCTGGACGCACAGCCTGGAGCTGCTGCTCGCCGCGCTGTTCCTGCTCGGCCTGCAGTCGACCCTGTTCGGCCCGGTGAAGTACGCCATCCTCCCCCAGCACCTGCACGAGGACGAGCTGGTCGGCGGCAACGCGCTGATCGAGGCCGGCACCTTCGTCGCCATCCTCATCGGCACCCTGGCCGGCGGCCTGCTCGCCGGGATCGAGGGCGGCAGCCTGTGGATCACCGCCGCCTGCCTGGCGGTGGCCGTGGTCGGCTACTGGGGCAGCCTGGGCATCCCGGAAGCACCGGCGCCGGAACCGCAGCTGAGGATCAACCCCAACCCGCTGAGCGAGACCTGGCGCAACATCGGCTTCGCCCGCGAGAGCCGCACGGTGTTCCTGGCGATCCTCGGCATCTCCTGGTTCTGGCTGTACGGCGCGCTGCTGCTCGCCCAGTTCCCGGCCTACGCCAAGGACGTGCTGGGCGGCAGCGAGAGCGGCGTGACCCTGCTGCTGGGCATCTTCACCCTCGGCATCGGCGCCGGCTCCATGCTCTGCGAGCGGCTGTCCGGCAAGCTGGTGGAGATCGGTCTGGTGCCGCTCGGCTCGATCGGCCTGACCCTGTTCGGCCTCGACCTGGCCTTCGCCTCGCCGGCCAGCCCGCCGCCGGCACCGCTGGCGCTGGCCGAGCTGCTGCAGGCGCCCGGCACCCTGCGCGTGCTGTTCGACCTGTTCGGCCTGGGCCTGTTCGGCGGCTTCTTCATCGTGCCGCTGTACGCGCTGATGCAGCTGCGCTCGGCCGCCGAGCACCGCGCGCGCATCGTCGCCGCCAACAACATCCTCAACGCGCTGTTCATGGTGGTCGGCGCCGGCGCCGCGGCCGGGCTGCTCGCCGCCGGGCTGTCGATCCCCGAGCTGTTCGCCGCCGCGGCGCTCATCAACGCGCTGGTCGCCGTGTACATCTACCGCCTGGTGCCGGAGTTCCTGCTGCGCTTTCTCGACTGGCTGCTGATCCACTCGGTCTACCGCCTGGACAAGCAGGGCGTCGAGCGCATCCCGCAGAGCGGCCCGGCACTGCTGGTGTGCAACCACGTCAGCTACGTCGACGCCCTGGTGATCGCCGCCGCCTGCCGGCGGCCGATCCGCTTCGTCATGGACCACCGCATCTTCCGCTGGCCGCTGCTGTCCTTCGTGTTCCGTCACGCCCGCGCCATCCCCATCGCCCCGGCGAAGGAGGACGCCGCGCTGCTGGAGCGCGCCTACGCCGAGGTGGCCAGCGCGCTGGAGGCCGGCGAGCTGGTGGCGATCTTCCCCGAGGGCCGGCTGACCCCGGATGGCGAGGTCGGCCCGTTCCGCCCCGGCACCCAGCGCATCCTCGAAAGCAACCCGGTCGAGGTGCTGCCCATGGCGCTGTCAGGGCTGTGGGAAAGCCCGTTCTCGCGCCGCGCCAGCTCCCTGTTGCAGCGCCTCGGCCAGCTGCATCCGCTGCGCCGCGTCGCCCTCAGCGTCGGCGAACCGGTGCCGGCAAACGTGGCCGAACCCCGGCTGCTGCGCCAGCGGGTGCTGGAGCTGCGTGGTACGGAGCAGTGAGGGCGGCGCAGTAAGGACAGCGCGTCAGGCGGCGAACTGGCCGAGAGCGGCCATCATCGCCAGTGCCGCTACGGCGCCGCCGACGCACTGGACATAGATTTCCTCACGGTGCCCGCTACGCCAGCCGTGGCGGGGATAGCGGCCGAGGGTGAACAACTTCACCCAGGGCCAGCCGAGCCAGTAGCACAGGGTGCCGAGGATCAGCTCGCCGACAAATTCGGCGAGAAGACGGGCCGCGAATGCCAGCAGTGCCAATAGCAAGTCCATTGCTCAATCCTTCGCCATCAATGGCGCCTTCGCAGCGACCCGGTCCGCGCCCCGTGGCGCCTTCCGATCATCCGCGAGTCACACACGACAGACAACTCGCGCAGCGATTGCCCACCGCGGAGCAGTACGCCGGTGGACAAGGCTGCGCCGTTGTCCAGCCTACTTGTCGGTCTTGACTCGCGACCAGCAGCGAATTCTTGCCACCTCCGCCGGATCGAGGCCAAGCAACTTCAGGAAGCTCGCATGCTGGTCAGGGTCTTCACGCTCGAACTCAATGTGCCACAGGTGCATTGCCTCTTCGTTGAAGCCTGCGCGCCGCAACAACTCGACCCACGACTCCTTGTCCCAGTGCTGCCGACCGTTGAGGACGTCGGGAGCCGCGAGCAGACGTGCGAGATCGCGCTGCTGCTTGCGGATACGCTGCACTTCCTGGCTGAGACCGAGCAGACGCTTCTCCAGTAACGCCATAGGCCCGGTGCCTCCACGCGCGGCTGATTCCTCGGATGGCGAAAGGATGCTGCGTATGTCGGCTAACGCCAAACCCGACTCGCGCAGACGACGGATAGTGAGCAGGCGATCCAGCTCGGACTCCCCATAGAAGCGGTAGCCGGCCGGGCTACGTCCGTGGGGAGCCAACAACCCGATGGACTCGTAATACAGGATCGAGGAGCGCGCCAGCCCGACGCGTTTGGCGAGCTGGCCGAGCGTGAGCTTGCTGCGGGATTGGCTCATAACGGCAGAGGCTGGCGGTCCGGTGCCGTGAAGCACTCCCGTGCCGCCTCCGAGTACAAGGTTTCGTCACTATAGTGGCGCACCAGAACGCGGCGCGCGTCACCGACCAGATCGGCGTTGGCGGCAAGGAAGTCAGGCCAGGAGAGTGCCCTGTTACTGGCGCCGCCATGCGCCATCAGACGTACCAGTGCTTCGGAAAGGGTCCGGTTGTACTTTTCCGGAACACCCAGACGCGTCGCCAGCCGGGCGATAGCGTTGCAGGTTTCCGCCACCGCATCCTCAAACGGACGACGCTGGAGCAGCAGCCAGGCGGCTCGCATGTGGCCGAGGTGATCAAAGCCGGCTGGCGGCATGCTGGAATCCAGAAAAGCCGCCAGAAACTGGTCGTCAGACATTGATTTCGGATCGCCCATGGTCTGCTCCTGTGGAATGGGAGCGCCAAGCTTCGACCCTACTATAGTCGTCAGGTCAAGCCATGATGAGCCAAAGCAACGCAGGGTGAAGAAGGGGGTCCATACAGGGCAACGCGCAGCGATTGTCCACCGTTGGGGCCGGACACAGGTGGACAAGGCTGCGCCGTTGTCCACCCTACTTGCGGTCCATCAGCGCGCGCCCCGCGCCCCTCAGGCCAGCTCCTCCCCGTCCCATTCGAAGCGCACCCGCTGCTCGGCGCTCTTGCCGAGCAGCTTGGCCAGCCACGGCGGCGGCGAGCCGCCCATGACCCGCTGCAGCTCGGCCAGCACCGCCTCGGCGCGACCGCCGCCGGGCTTCTTCAGCGGGTGGATGCCGGCGCGCACCACCTTGGCCGCCGCCGGGCCGCCGATGGAGACCACGTAGAGTACCTGGCAGTCGCCGATCAGCTCGGCGCGGAAGGCGTTCTTGTCCTCGGCCTCTTCGGCCTCGAGAGTGGAACGGATGTCGACCAGGGTCTGCTCGCCGGCGCTGACCTGGTAGACCAGGAAGCGCAGGCAGGTGCCGAAGTGGCCGTCCAGCTGGGCGCCGTTGTTGGAGGCAATGGCCACGCGGATCGAGCCGGCCGGCACCGCGCTCAGGGCCACCGGCTGAGGCAGGTCGTCGGCGATGGTCTCACCCCAGAGGATGCGCACCGCTTCCTTGAGCGCGCTCATCGGCGTGTCGAGCAGGTCGACGTCATCCTCGGAGCCGGCCAGGCCGATCTTCAGGTCGGTGACCGTCACCCCCTGCAGGCTCTCCTCGGTGAGCGGGCCGTTGACCTGCTGGTGGAGGATCTCCAGCAGCTGGGCGACGCCGGTGTCGGGCAGGGCGCGGGCCGCCAGGGCGATGCGCAGGGCAGTTTCGCGGTTCATGGTTGCGGGACTGTTCATGGTGCGGCTCCTCGACGACCGCCAGGTCGTCACTGCTCATCGATAATCGTCAGGCGTGGCCGGCCTGGTGCCCTTCCCCGCCGCAGGCGTGTTCGTCGTGCGGCGCGCCGGGCGGCAGGCTGCCGGCTAGGAAGGCCCTGACCGCCTGCAACGGGTCGCTCTCGCCGGTGGTGCGCAGGCTCACGCCGCGCTCGCCGAGGCGACGGATCACCCCGTCGCCGGCGCTGCCGGCGATGGCCACGTCCAGCGTGTGTAGCGGGTGGCGTTCGGGCTGCGCGCACACGTGCCACTCGTGCAGGCAGGCATGCTCGGCCAGCTCGAGATCGTAGGCCTCCTCCGGTGCTTCGCCGGGCCAGACGTCGAACACCCGCCAGCGCTGGGCCCGCCCGGCGTGTCCGGCCACCCGGCCGTCGCGGTCGATGGCCACGGCGATCAGTCGTCGGCTCTCACTCATGTTCACAGCACCTCGCAGCAAGGGGAAAAGACGCAGCCACGCGGGCGCGGTCAGTCATCGTCATCGTCGTCGAGCCCCCGCGTGATGCGCTGGTAGATCTCCACGCGGTCGCCGTCCTTCAGCGGGCTGTCCAGCTTGACGAACTTGCCGAACACGCCGACCTTCTGCTGCTTCAGGTCGATCTCCGGGCAGTAGCGCAACAGCCCCGACTGCTCGATGGCCTGCGCCACGCTGCTGCCCTCCTCGACCTGGCAGGTCAGCAGCAGCGGTCGGGGGGCGGCGTACACCACAGCAACTTTCATGGCACTCACTCCTGGGCCGGGCTCATTGCAGGACGATCAGCTCGCCGTGGGACTGGATCCGCCGCTCGGCGCGGCGGCGGTCGAGCACGCGCTTGCCGGCCAGCAGGAAGCCCAGGACGATGAACGCCCCCGGCGGCAGGATGGCCAGCAGGATGCCCTGGAAGCCGGGCAGCACGGTGATCTCCAGCCACGCGAAGTGCGGGCCGAGCAGGGACGAGGCCTGGGCGAACAGGGTGCCGCTGCCGAGGATCTCGCGGATGCCGCCGATCAGCACCAGCACCCAGGTGAAGCCGATGCCCATGCCGGCGCCGTCGAGCATCGCGGGGAGCACCGGGTGCTTGAGGCTGAACGACTCGGCGCGGCCGAACACCGCGCAGTTGGTGACGATCAGGGCGATGAACAGGCCGAGCACCTTGTACAGCTCGTGCATCCAGGCGTTCATCGCCATGTCGATCAGGGTCACCACGCCGGCGATGACGGCGATCATCACCGGGTTGCGCACCTCGGGGGCGATGGTGTGGCGCAGCGCCGAGATGATCGCGTTGGTGCAGATCAGCACCAGGGTGGTGGCCAGGCCCATGCCCAGGCCGTTGGTGGCGGTGGTGGTCACCGCCAGCGCCGGGCAGAGCGCGAGCATCTGCACCAGGGCGACGTTGTAGTCCCACAGGGCACTGGTGAAGTACTTCCAGGGACTGGCCGCTGCCGGCGCGCTGGCGGGAACGCCGCAACTGCTGCTCATGGTTGGCTCTCCTGTTGTCTTGCGCGCAGGGGCACGGCCTGGCGGGCCTGGAACTGCAGGGCCTGCAGCACGCTCCTGACCACAGCGCGCGGGGTGATGGTGGCGCCGGCGAACTGGTCGAACTGGCCACCGTCCTTCTTCACCTTCCACCTGGCCAGCGGCGTATTGGCCAGCGACAGGCCGTCGAAGGCCTTGATCCAGTCGCTGCGCGAGGCCTCGATCTTGTCGGCCAGGCCGGGGGTTTCCTTGTGCGCGAGCACGCGCACGCCGAGGATGCGGCCTTCGGCATCCAGGGCGATCAGCTGCAGGATCGGCCCGCCGTAGCCGACGTTGCTGACCTGGAAGGCCACCGCCACCAGGCGGCCGTCCTTGCGCGCCGGGTAGACTTCGACCGCACCCAGCTCGCCGTCCTGCACGGTGAAGGCATCCTGCAGCGGGTTGTTGTCGTACAGCGCCGCCGGCAGCACCTGGCGCAGCACCGCCAGGCGGTCCTCGAGCTGCTGGGCGGCGATCTGCCCGTGGGTCAGCCGGTCGCCGACCAGCAGCAGCACGGCGACCAGCGCGCACACCGCGGCCAGCGACAGGCCTTGGTACTCGATGCGCCCGCGCCAGCGCGCGAGCAGCGGCGGCGACGGCTGCGCGGCAGCCTGGTCCGCCGCAGTCACTGTGGTCTCGCTCATGCCTAGCCCTCCTGCTTGACCTGGCTGGTTTGCCGGCCGATGGCCAGCGGCTTGCCGCCCGCGGTACGGCCGTAGGCGCGCGGGCGCCAGTAGCGGTCGATCAGCGGACTGAGTGCGTTCATGAACAGCACGGCGAAGGCCACCGCCTCGGGGAAGCTGCCCCAGGTGCGGATCACGTAGACCAGCACGCCGCAGCCGGCGCCGAAGATCAGCCGGCCGCCGCGGCTGACCGGCGAGGTCACCGGGTCGGTGGCGATGAACAGCGCGCCGAGCAGCAGGCCGCCGCTGGCCAGGTGGTAGAGGCCGCCGGGGTAGCGTTCGGGGTTGATCTGGTGGGCGATGGCGGCGAGCAGCAGCACGCCGAGCAGCATGCTGACCGGGATCTCCCAGTGGATGAGGCGCCGCGCCAGCAGCCACAGGCCGCCGAGCAGCAGGAGCAGCTCGGAGGTCTCGCCGAGGCTGCCGGCGCTGTGGCCGAGCAGCGCCGGGCCCAGCGCGAAGTTGCCGGCGAGAATCGCTTCGGCGCTGCGGCCGAGGGTCAGCTCGGTCTTCAGTCCGCCGAGGGCGGTGGCGCCACTCATGCCGTCGGGCAGGGCGCCGCCGAAGCTGATGGCCAGGCCCTCGACGAAGCCCGGCGCGCCCGCCGAGCCGAGCGGCGCCGGCGGCACCCAGCTGGTCATCTGCAGCGGAAAGGCGATCAGCAGGGCGACGCGGGCGAGCATCGCCGGGTTGAAGATGTTCTGGCCGATGCCGCCGTACAGCTGCTTGCCGATGCCGACGGCGAAGGCGGCGCCGCCGACGCCGATCCACCAGGGTGCCCACGGCGGCAGCGACAGCGCCAGCAGCCAGCCGCTGAGCAGCGCCGAGCCGTCCAGCAGGCGCCGCTGCGGCTGGCCGAGCCAGCGCAGGCACAGCGCCTCGGTCACCAGCGCGCTGGCGCAGGTCAGCAGCCACAGGTTGAGCGCCGGCCAGCCGAACAGGTACAGGCCGAACAGGGTGGCCGGCAGCAGCGCCAGGCACACCTGCAGCATGATGCGGTTGACCGAGGAGCGGTCATGGGCGAAGGGCCCGGATGCGACATTCAGGGTGCTCATCACTGCGCCTCGCTGGTCGGTGTGGCCGCGAGTTTGACCTTGGCCGCCTTGGCTGCCTTGGCCGCGGCCTTGGCGGCCTCCTCAGCGGCCAGGCGCGCGGCGCGCGCCTCGGTCAGGCGCCTGATGTGGTCGGTCTTGCGTTCGGCGCTGCGCCGCTCGTCCTGGCGGCCCATGGCGTACTGGAAGTACTGCACCAGCGGGATGTGCGAGGGACACACGTAGGAGCAGCAGCCGCACAGGATGCAGTCGCGCAGGCCGTAGTCGTGGGCACCGTCGAGGTCGTCGACCCGCGCGCGGGCGGCCATCTCCAGCGGCAGCAGGCCCATCGGGCAGGCGTCCACGCAGCTGGCGCAGCGGATGCACGGCGAGGCCTGGTCGTGGCGCAGCTCGTGCGGGGCCAACGCCAGCAGGCCGGTGGCGCCCTTGATCACCGGCGCCTGCAGCGACGGCAGGCTGACGCCCATCATCGGTCCGCCGAGCAGCAGCCGCGCCGGCTCGCGGGTGAAGCCGCCGCAGGCGTCGAACAGCGCCTGCGCCGGGGTGCCGATCAGGGTTTCCAGGTTGCGCGGGTTGCTCACGCAGCTGCCGGCCACGGTGACCACCCGCGAGATCAGCGGGCGGCCGTGGCGCAGCGCCTGATGGATGGCGTACACGGTGCCGACGTTGTGCACCAGCGCGCCGACCGAGGTACTGCGCGCGTCGGCCGGCACCTCGCGGCCGGTGACCGCCTGGATCAGCTGCTTGGCCGAACCCATCGGATACAGCGCCGGCACCGCCTCGACCTCGATGGCGCCGTAGGGCTCGCTGGCCGCGCGCATGGCGGCCAGCGCCTCGGGCTTGTTGTCCTCGATGCCGATCACCACCCGGTAGGCGCGCAGGATGTGCTGGATCAGCCGCGCGCCGTCGACGATGGCCTCGGCGCGCTCGCGCATGATGCGGTCGTCGCAGGTCAGGTAGGGCTCGCACTCGCTGCCGTTGACCAGCACGGTCTTGATCTCGTGGCGGGTGCCCTGCTTGAGCTTGACCGCCGCCGGGAAGATCGCCCCGCCCATGCCGACGATGCCGGCCTGGGCCACCCGCTCGGCAAGCAGCAGCGGACTTTCCTCGAAGGGGTTGACCGGCACCTCCAGCTCGACCCAGCGCTCCTCGCCGTCGGTGTCGAGGACGATGCCGTTGACCGTGAGGCCCGACGGGTGCGGGGCGAGGATCGGGCCGATCGCGACGATCCGCCCCGAGCTCGGCGCATGGATCGGGGCCGACAGCTCCGAAGGCGAGCTGGCGATCAGCTGGCCCTTGAGCACCCGCTCGCCGACCTTGACCAGCGGCAGGGCCTCGGCGCCGGCGTGCTGGCGCAGCGGCAGGTACAGGCGCGGCGGCAGCGGCAGGCTGCCGATGGTCAGCGCCGAGGAGCGGTCCTTGTGGGCGGCCGGGTGGACGCCGCCGCGGATGCGGGCGAGATTGAACATGCGAATGCTCCGTGAAGGAATCAGGCGGCCTGCGGCTTGGCCCAGCGCCAGGTGTCCAGGGTCGGCGCCTGCGCAGCGAGGGACACGCAGTCTTCCGGACAGGCGTCCTGGCACTTGGCGCAGCCGGTGCAGGCGCCCTGCAGCACCACGTGGATCTGTCCGCTGGCGCCGACGATGGCGTCGGTCGGACAGGCGCGGTAGCAGCGGGTACAGCCGGTGCACTGCGCGGCGTCGATCTGCGCCAGCAGCGGCGCGCTCATCTGCCCGGCGTCGAGGGTCACGCCGAGCAGCCCGGCGAGCTTCTCGGCCAGCGCCACCCCGCCGGGCGGGCAGCAGGTCACTTCGGCCTGGCCCTCGACCAGCGCCGATGCCGCCGCGGAGCAGCCGGGAAAGCCGCACTGGCCGCACTGGCTGCCGGGCATCAGCGCCTCGATTTCCTTGATCAGCGGGTTCTCGTCGGTGACCGCGAAGCGGCGCGCCGCCACGCCCAGTCCACCGCCCAGGATCAGGCCCATGCTGGCCAGGGCCAGGGTTGCCATCAGCATCTCGCTCTCCTCGCCGGCGCCTGCCGGTCAGCCATTCAGATCAGCCCGCCGAAGCCCATGAACGCCAGCGCCAGCAGGCCGGCGGTGACGAAGGCGATCGGCGGGCCGGCAAACGCCGCCGGCACGCTGGCGAGCTGCAGGCGCTCGCGCAGGCCGGCGAAGATGATCATGATCAGGCTGAAGCCCAGCGCCGAACCGAAGCCGAACAGGCCCGCCTGCACCAGGCTGTGCCCCTCGCGCACGCTGATCAGCGGCACGCCGAGCACCGCGCAGTTGGTGGTGATCAGCGGCAGGTAGATGCCGAGGGCGCGGTACAGCGGCGGGCTGAGCTTGCGGATGATCATCTCGATCAGCTGCACCAGCGCCGCGATCACCACGATGTAGGCGAGGATGCGCAGGAAGCCGATGCCCAGCGGCTGCAGCACATGGTGCTCGAGCAGCCAGCTGCTGATGCCGCCGAGGGTCATCACCAGGGTGGTGGCCACGCCCATGCCGATGGAGGGGTCCAGCTTGCTGGACACGCCCATGAACGGACACAGGCCGAGAAAGCGTGCCAGCACCACGTTGTTGACCAGCACGGTACCGATCAGAAACAGCAGATATTCCATAGCGAACCACCACTGCGGCAGAACCATCCGGCGCACCCTTGTCGGGCACAGACTGTTGCGAAGGGGGTTTGCAGCAAGCGTGCCATGGCCTTGCCGAGGCTCCGGAGCGGCGTGGACAGTCCGCAAAACTTGACCCAGGTCAACGGAAGCGCGGACAGCGCGGCCCGTCCGGCGGCAGGAGCCGGCCGGTTTGTCGGCTTTGCGACAGACAAGCCCGTCCAAGGCGGCGCCATCCGTGAGCTTTCGCACAGAAAACCCCGTAACGATGGCAGCAGACCGCTCTGCCACGCGGCTTTCGCGCCTGCGGGCGGCTCCGGAGCGGCCGCCGCGAGGCGGCACAGTGCTTGCAAAAGCCCTTACGTCTGCTGTGAGTATTGGCCGGCGCGCCTTGGCGCGGCCCCATTGCAGACGCTTTCGCGTTCGCTGGCTGTCCAGACTGATGAGGCATGCGCATGACCCAGGGCAAACCGACCCGCAGCAGTGAGACGTCGGCGGCCATCCGCGCCGCCGATGCCGAGGAATTGCTCCCCGAGGCTTTCCGGCAGATGGCCGAGCACGCGCCCATCGCCATTTCCATCACCGATCTCAAGGCCAACATCCTCTATGCCAACCGCGCGTTCAGCACCACCACCGGTTACGCGCTGGTCGAGGTGATCGGCAAGAACGAGTCTCTGCTGTCCAACGGCACCACGCCGCGGCTGGTCTACCAGGCGCTGTGGAGCCGCCTGGCGCAGAAGAAGCCGTGGTCGGGGGTGCTGGTCAACCGGCGCAAGGACGGCAGCCTGTACCTGGCCGAGCTGACCGTCGCCCCGGTGTTCGACGAGCACGGCGAGGTCGTCTACTACCTAGGCATGCACCGCGACAGCAGCGACCTGCATGAGCTGGAGCAGCGGGTCAGCAACCAGCGGCTGATGATCGAGGCGGTGGTCAACGCCGCGCCGGCGGCGATGGTGGTGCTCGACCGCGACAACCGCGTGGTGCTGTCCAACCCGAGCTTCACCCGTCTGGCCCGCGAGCTGGTGCCCGACGCCTCCAGTGCCGGCCTGGTGGCCCTGCTGCGCGCCAACCTCGAAGCGCCGTTCGCCGCCCTCGAGCAGGACGGCCAGGCCTTCTCCGGCAAGGAAATCCCCTTCGACCTGGGCGGCCATGCGCCGCGCTGGCTGTCCTGCCACGGCCGCGCCATCCACATCGAGGACGAGAGCGCCCAGGTATTCTTCGCCCCCGGCGCGGAGCGCTACCTGCTGCTGACCCTCAACGACATCTCCGAGCTGCGGCAGAAGCAGCAGGACTCGCGGCTCAACGCGCTGAAGGCGCTGATGGCCGAGGAGGAGCTGCTCGACGGCATGCGCGAGACCTTCAACGGCGCCATCCATCGCCTGCAGGGGCCGGTCAACCTGATCAGCGCCGCGCTGCGCATGCTCGAACGCCGGCTGGGCAGCGCCGCCGGCAACGACCCGGTGCTCAGCGCCATGCGCGAGGCCAGCGCCGCCGGCATCGAGGCGCTGGAGAGCCTGTCCGGTGCCATGCCGGTGCGCCGCGCCGAAGCGAAGATGCCGGTCAACGTCAACCAGCTGATCCGCGAGGTGGTGACCCTGTGCACCGACGACCTGCTCGCCCAGGGCATCGTCGTCGACTGGCAGCCGGCGCTGCGCCTGCCCTGGGTGATGGGTGCGGAAAGCCGCCTGCGCAGCATGATCAAGCAACTGATCGTCAACGCCGTCGAGGCCATCGCCCACAGCCAGGTCAGCCGCCGCGAGCTGTTCATCAGCACGCGGGTGGAGAACCAGCAGGTGGTGCGCATGGAGATCACCGACAGCGGCCCGGGCATTCCGGCCGAGCTGGCGCTCAAGGTGTTCGAACCGTTCTTCAGCACCAAGCCGCCGCACTCCGCCGGCCACGGCATGGGCCTGGCCATGGTCCAGGAAATCGTCACCGAGCACGCCGGGATGGTGCACATCGACACCAGCTATCGCCAGGGCTGCCGGGTGGTAGTCGAACTTCCCTTCACCGCAGGTTGATCCACGGAGCCCATGCCGATGAACAGCAAGCTCGCCCTGCGGCCCGGCGCCTCGCCCCGGGTCGACCTCTACGACAGCCAGTTGCAGGCGCTGGCCAGCATCGCGCGCATCCTCAGCCGGGTGCAGCAGATCGAGGACATCCTCGCCCAGGTGCTGGCCGTGCTGCACAACGACCTCGGCCTGCTGCACGGTCTGGTGTCGATTTCCGATGCCGAGCACAACGCCCTGCAGGTCGGCGCCATCCACAGCGATGCCGAGGCGGTGGTCAGCGCCTGCGAAAGCGTGCGCTACCGCATCGGCGAAGGGGTGATCGGCAACGTGCTCAAGCACGGCAACAGCGTGGTGCTCGGGCGCATCTCGTCCGAACCACGTTTCCTCGATCGCCTGGCGCTCTACGACCTGGAACTGCCGTTCATCGCCGTGCCGATCAAGACCCACGAGGGCAACACCATCGGCGTGCTGGCCGCCCAGCCGGACGGCTCGGCCGACCCGCTGCTGCCCGATCGCGCGCGCTTCATGGAGATCGTCGCCAACCTGCTGGCGCAGACCGTGCGCCTGGTGGTCAACCTCGAGGACAGCCGCGCGGTGGCCAACGAGCGCGACGAGCTGCGCCGCGAGGTGCGCGGCAAGTACGGCTTCGAGAACATGGTGGTGGGCAACACGCCGTCGATGCGCCACGTGTTCGACCAGGTGCGCCGGGTCGGCAAGTGGGACAGCACGGTGCTGGTGCTCGGCGAATCGGGCACCGGCAAGGAGGTGATCTCCAGCGCCATCCACTACAACTCGCCGCGCGCCCACCAGCCGTTCGTGCGCCTGAACTGCGCGGCGCTGCCGGAGACCCTGCTCGAGTCGGAGCTGTTCGGCCACGAGAAGGGCGCCTTCACCGGCGCGGTCAAGCAGCGCAAGGGCCGCTTCGAGCAGGCCGACGGCGGCACCCTGTTCCTCGACGAGATCGGCGAGATCTCGCCGATGTTCCAGGCCAAGCTGCTGCGCGTACTGCAGGAGGGCGAGTTCGAGCGGGTCGGCGGCAACCAGACGGTCAAGGTCAACGTGCGCATCGTCGCCGCCACCAACCGCGACCTGGAGGCCGAGGTGGAGAAGGGCAAGTTCCGCGAGGACCTCTACTACCGCCTCAACGTGATGGCCATCCGCATCCCGCCGCTGCGCGAGCGCAGCGCCGACATTCCCGAGCTGGCCGAATTCCTCCTGGCCAAGATCGGCCGCCTGCAGAACCGCACGCTGAGCATCACCGACAGCGCCATCCGCCTGCTGATGAGCCACCGCTGGCCGGGCAACGTGCGCGAGCTGGAGAACTGCCTGGAGCGTTCGGCGATCATGAGCGAGGACGGCACCATCACCCGCGACGTGGTGTCTCTGACCGGCCTCGGCCACGACAGCCTGCCGCTGGCGCCGCTGCCCGAGGTCAACCTGGCCGACGAGGCGCTGGACGACCGCGAGCGGGTGATCGCCGCCCTCGAACAGGCCGGCTGGGTGCAGGCCAAGGCGGCGCGCCTGCTGGGCATGACCCCGCGGCAGATCGCCTACCGCATCCAGACCCTCAACATCCACATGCGCAAGATCTGAACGGAGTGCGCGTGCCCGGGCGGCGGCCAGGGCACGCGCATGACTCCACCTGTGGGGCGCATTCATTCGCCTGTCCGGCGCCACGCGGCGCGAACGAATTCGCCCCAGCAGCGGACTCGGCCACCCTCCCTGCGATCTCTCCCTCCCCTTGTCGCCTATCCGACAAAGCCTCGCCCGCATCCCTGTCGGCAGCCCGACAAATCCGCGCACCGCAATATAAAAAACCCTTAAAAAACAATTACATGAGATGACGGCACGGGCTTTGCTCGGCTATTGGCGACTTCCTCTTCCCTGCGGAGACCGACCATGGAACTGAGCGTACTTGGGCAGAACGATACGGGGCAGCACGGTGCCGGCGGTTGCTCCTCCGGCTCCTGCGGCAGCACCGACGACCAGCTGTCCCACCTGCCGGATCACATCCGCGAGAAGGTGCACAACCACCCCTGCTACTCGGAAGAGGCCCACCACTACTTCGCGCGCATGCACGTGGCGGTGGCGCCGGCCTGCAACATCCAGTGCCACTACTGCAACCGCAAGTACGACTGCGCCAACGAATCGCGCCCGGGCGTGGTGTCCGAGCTGCTCACCCCCGACCAGGCGGTGAAGAAGGTCAAGGCGGTCGCCGCGACCATCCCGCAGATGACCGTGCTCGGCATAGCCGGCCCCGGCGACCCCCTGGCCAACCCGCAGCGCACCTTCGACACCTTCCGCCAGCTCTCCGAACAGGCGCCGGACATCAAGCTGTGCGTGTCCACCAACGGCCTGGCCCTGCCCGACTGCGTCGACGAGCTGGCCAAGCACAACATCGACCACGTGACCATCACCATCAACTGCGTGGATCCGCAGGTCGGCGCCAAGATCTATCCGTGGATCTACTGGAACAACCAGCGCATCCGCGGCGTGAAGGCGGCGAAGATCCTCATCGAGCGGCAGCAGAAGGGCCTGGAGATGCTGGTCGCGCGCGGCATCCTGGTGAAGGTCAACTCGGTGCTGATCCCCGGGGTCAACGACGAGCACCTCAAGGAGGTCAGCAAGGTGGTCAAGGCCAAGGGCGCCTTCCTGCACAACGTCATGCCGCTGATCGCCGAGGCCGAGCACGGCACCTTCTACGGCGTGATGGGCCAGCGCAGCCCCGAGCCGGAGGAGCTGCAGGACCTGCAGGACGCCTGCGCCGGCGACATGAACATGATGCGCCACTGCCGCCAGTGCCGCGCCGACGCGGTCGGCCTGCTCGGCGAGGATCGCGGCGAGGAGTTCACCCTGGACAAGATCGAGGAGATGGAAATCGACTACGCCGCCGCCATGGTCAAGCGCGCCGCGATCCACGCGGCGATCAAGGAGGAGCTCGACGAGAAGGCGGCGAAGAAGGCGCGCCTGGCCGGCATGCGGGCCCCGCAGCTGGGCGACGACGCGCTCGGCAAGGGCTACCGCCCGGTGCTGATGGCCGTGGCCACCAGCGGCGGCGGGCTGATCAACCAGCACTATGGTCACGCCACCGAGTTCCTCATCTACGAGGCCGCGCCGAGCGGCGTGCGCTTCATCGGCCACCGCAAGGTCGACCAGTACTGCGTCGGCAACGACAGCTGCGGCGAGAAGGAATCGGCGCTCGCCGGCAGCATCCGCGCCCTCAAGGGCTGCGAGGCGGTGCTCTGCTCGAAGATCGGCTTCGAACCCTGGGGCCTGCTGGAAGCCGCCGGCATCCAGCCCAACGGCGAGCACGCCATGGAGCCGATCGAAGAGGCGGTGATGGCGGTGTACCAGGAAATGATCGCCGCCGGCCGTCTCGACCAGGACCAGCCGGCGCTGCGCGCCAACGCCTGAACGCCGTGTTCGCTTGAGGGAGGGGAAACCATGGCACTGAAGATCGTCGAGACCTGCGTGAACTGCTGGGCCTGCGTGGACGTCTGTCCCAGCGAGGCCATCTACGAGAGCAGCGCGCACTTCAAGATCAACGCCCACAAGTGCACCGAGTGCGAGGGCGACTTCGCCGAGCAGCAGTGCGCGAGCATCTGCCCGATCGAGGGCTCCATCCTGCTCGCCGACGGCAGCCCGGCCAACCCGCCGGGCTCGCTCACCGGCATCCCGCCCGAGCGTCTGGCCGAGGCCATGCGCGAAATCCAGGCACGCTGAGGCACCGTGATGACCCGCATCGTCTTCTACGCAAAGCCCGGCTGCGCGACCAACGCTCGCCAGCAGCGGCTGCTGCGCGCCGCCGGCATCGACCTGGAGGTGCGCGACCTGCTCGGCGAGCCGTGGAACGCCGAGCGGCTGCTGGCGTTCTTCGCCGACCGGCCGGTCAGCGAGTGGTTCAACCGCGCGGCGCCGGCGGTGAAGGCCGGCGCGGTGGTGCCCGAGGCGCTGGATCGGGTCCAGGCCCTCGCGCTGCTGCTGGCCACGCCGCTGCTGATCCGCCGTCCGCTGCTGCAGCTTGGCACGAAGCACCTGGCCGGCTTCGACCCGCTGGCTCTGAATGCGCTGCTGCCCGAGCAGCACCGCCTGCGGGAGCAGCCGGCGGCCGACAGCGACAGCTGCGCGCGGGAGGTCCACGGCCATTCCGCCTGCCGAGCGGCAGAGGAGGCATGACCATGCTGGCCCAAGCACACCCCCACATCGACATCGAGCGCGCGCCCAGCCGCCCCGCGAGCAACCGGGACTGGCTGGAGCGGATCCTGCTGGCCCAGCGCCAGGGGCGCAGCTGCCTGCCCGCGCAGCTCGGCCTGCCGGCCGCCGCATACGCCGAACTGATCCAGGCCAATTTTCCGGACGCGCTCCCCCTGTACGATGGCGCGCCGGCGCTGGCAGCCGAGCGCAATGACCTGCGCGCCGAGCTGCTGGAACTGCGCCGCGATGAATGGCAGGAGCTGTACGCGCTGCTGCTGGCGGGCCGGGCCGGACGCGATGCGCTCGAGGCGCCCATGGCCTGCATCGTCGCCGCCGCCTGCCTGGGCGGCGATCACCTATGGCGCGATCTAGGTCTGGGCTCGCGCGAGCAGCTGCGGGAACTGCTGGAACTCAACTTCCCGCGGCTGGCCAGTCGCAACGTCAACAACATGCGCTGGAAGAAGTTTTTCTACAAACAGCTGTGCGAGCAGGACGGCGGTTACGTCTGCCGCTCGCCCAGCTGCGAACGCTGCCCCACCTACCATGACTGTTTTGGAGATGAGCGATGAGCGACTTCAGGCATATCAGCGCCGAGCAGGCCGAGGGTCTGCTGGCCCGTGAGGAAACCGTCATGCTGCTGGACATGCGCGATGCGCGTGCCTACTGCCAGGGGCATGATCCGCGTGCCATCCACCTGAGCGACACCACTCTGCGCTCGCTGGTGAAGTACACCCCGCGCACGGTGCACATGATCGTCTGTGGCGATGAAGACAGTGGCAGCCAGGAGATGGCGCGGTTCTTCAGCGACTACGGCTTCGTCAACAGCTACAGCGTCGACGGCGGCTACGCCGCCTGGTCTGCCCGTCGCCAGCGCGGAACCGGCGCCCAGCGGGCCGCCCTGCGCCTGGCGGTCCACGGCTGAGGAGCACAGGAGATGAGCATGCAGGTCCTCGATACCGAAGCACGCATCCGCAAACAGATCGCCGAAAACCCGGTGATCCTCTACATGAAGGGCACTCCGGACGCGCCGGAGTGCGGCTTCTCCCGCGCCGCGGTGGGGGCGATGCAGAAGACCGGCAAGCCGTTCGCCTTCGTCAACGTGCTCACCGCCCCGCACATCCGCGAGAAGCTGCCGAAGATCTCGCAGTGGCCGACCTATCCGCAGCTGTTCGTCAACGGCGAGCTGGTCGGCGGTTGCGACATCGTCCTGGCCATGGAGGCCGACGGCAGCCTCGGGGAGCTGCTGGACGGCGTCCCCGCCGCCTGACGCCTGGTTGTCGGCGTCCGGCATCCACCGTCACTCCCCGGGCGGCGGGCGCCGGGCGCTGCCTTCAGCACCTCAGCTCAGGCCCAGGAAGGCGGCCACCTGCGCCTGATCGAACGGCCAGCCCAGCTCGGCCCCACTATCCAGACGGCGCAGCACCGGGATGCGCAGGCCATAGGCCGTCACCCACTCCTCGCGCTCGACGATATCCACCACCTCGACCTGCAGGCCGAGGCCGACGAAGGGCATGAGCTGCTCTTCCGCCACTTCGCAGAGATGGCAACCCAGGGTTCCGAACAGTTGGCAGTCGGGCAGCATGACATCGCTCATGGAGTTGAAACGCCCGGCAGTTTAGCATGCGCGCCCCGTCCGCCAGGCGCCGCCCCGCGCCAGGGCTGGACGCTGGCGCCCGAGCTTGGGCATCCTGCCTGTCCCAGCCTGACATTCTGCATGGAGCACCGCCGTTGTTCGTCAACCTGCTGATCATCCTCGCCGCCTCGCTGCTGGTCATCGCGGCCTTCCGTCCCTTCAAGCTGCCGCCACTGCTCGGCTACATGACGGTCGGCCTGGCACTCGGCCCCGGCGGCCTGGGCTGGGTCGAGCAGCACGAGGATCTGCCGCTGCTGGCCGAGTTCGGCGTGGTGTTCCTGCTGTTCAGCCTCGGCCTGGAGTTCTCCCTGCCGCGCATGCTCGCCCTGCGCAAGGTGGTGTTCGGTCTGGGCAGCCTGCAGGTCATCGCCTGCAGCCTGCCGCTGGCCGGACTGCTGACCCTCGCCGGCCTCGACCTTCCGGCTGCGCTGCTGCTCGGCGGCGGCCTGGCCCTGTCGTCGACGGCGATCGTGACCAAGGAACTGAGCAGCCTGGGCGAGGTGTTCAGCCCGCACGGGCAGAACGCGATCGGCGTCCTGCTGTTCCAGGACCTGGTGGCGGTGCTGCTGCTGACCATGATCCCGGTGATCGCCGGCGACAGCGAGCAGGTCTGGTACTTCGCCCTGCCGATCACCCTGGGCAAGGCCGCCCTGCTGTTCGCCGCCCTGCTGGTGGCCAGCCGCTGGCTGCTGCCGCGACTGTTCCACGAGGTGGCGCAGGCCAACGCCGCCGAGCTGTTCGTCCTGCTGGCGCTGGTCATCGTCATGCTCACCGCCTGGCTGACCCACCTGCTCGGCCTGTCCATGGCTCTCGGCGCCTTCCTCGCCGGCATGCTGCTCGGTGAGAGCCACTACCGCCACCAGATCGAGGCGGACATCCGACCGTTCCGCGACGTGCTGCTCGGCCTGTTCTTCGTCAGCGTCGGCATGTTCATCGATGTCGGCCAGTTCGCCTCCGACGGCCTGCTGATCCTCGGCATGACCCTGCTCCTGCTGCTGCTCAAGGGCGGCGCGGTCGCCGTGCTGGTGCGCCTGCGCGGCGGCGACACCGAGAGCGCGTGGCGCAGCGGCCTGGCGCTGGCGCAGGGCGGCGAGTTCTGCTTCGCCCTGGTCGCCCAGGCACAGCAGGTCGACCTGCTGCCGGCCGAGCTGGGCGGGCTGGTCCTCGCCGCCACTTTCTGCTCGATGGCGGTCACCCCGCTGCTGCTGCGCAACGCCCCGCGCATCGCCGCCCGCCTGGGCCAGCACCCGCTGGCCGAGAGCAATGCCGAGGACATCGCCAGCGCCTGCGCCGGGCATGACCAGCACGTGCTGATCTGCGGCTTCGGTCGGGTCGGCCAGTCGATCGGCCGCTTCCTGCGCCGCGAGGGCATCCCCTTCGTCGCCCTGGACAGCGACCCGGTGCGCGTGCAGGAAGCCGCGGCCGGCGAGATCAACGTGCACTACGGCGATGGCCGGCGCGGCGAACTGCTCGCCGCCCTGGGCGTCGCCCGCGCGCGCCTGCTGGTGGTGGCCGCCGACAATCCCGAGAGCGCCCTGGAAACGGTGCGTCAGGCGCGCAAGTTCTCCGCTACCCTGCCGATCCTGGTGCGCACCCGCGACGACAGCTACCTGGCCAGCCTGCAGGCGGCCGGGGCCACCGAGGTGGTACCGGAGGTGCTCGAGTCGAGTCTGATGCTCGCCTCCCATGCACTGGTCATGCTCGGCCTGCCGGAACGACGGGTACAGGCACGCATCGACGAGGTGCGCAGCGATCGCTACCACCTGCTGCACGGCTTCTATCACGGCGCCAGCGGCAGCCTGCTGGACCAGCAGGGCCGCCCGCGCATCCTGCTGCACGCCGTCAACCTGAGCAGCGGTGCCCATGCCTGCGGCCGGAGCGTGCTGGACATGGCTCTGGATGGACTGGGGGTCGAGGTCCAGGCGATTCGCCGCGACGGCGAGGAGTTGCACGCGAGCGACAACCCGTTCCTGCGCGAAGGCGACGCCCTGCTGCTCGCCGGCCCGCTGGACGCCATCGAAAAGGCCGAAGCCAAACTGCTCGCAGGACTCTGAGCGCTCGCTCCGCTCCCGCACGGGCGGGAGCGGAGCCCCCCCCCCCCGGAGGCAAGCCCTCACCGCGCAGGAATCACCGCCTGCCACGCTTCCCGGAGCACCGCCAGCCGCAATCAATCGGTCCACAGCTGGCAGGCCGGAGCATTAACAATCTAACGAAGCGGCCTAAAACTGCGAAACAATCGGCAACTTCGCGCGCATTAAGACCAATGTATAAGCGCAATCCATCAATTCGACATGTTTCATTCACGCCGCTTTCACAAAGAGCCAGACACTGGCCGGTCGCACCCCCCACACAAATCTGGAGCACACACCATGAGCCTGACCCCGCTCGCCCGCGCGGTTGCCTTCGCAACCCTCGGCGCCGGAATGATTATGCCGAGCCTCGCTCAGGCGGCTTTCGTAGAGGACAGCAAGGCCAGTCTGGAACTGCGCAACTTCTACTACAACAGTGACGTGCGCAATAACGCCTCCACCGCCAAGCACAAGAACGAAGAGTGGGCCCAAGGCTTCATCGCTCGCCTCGAGTCTGGCTATACCGAAGGCACCATCGGCGTTGGCGTCGACGCGCTCAGCACCCTCGGCGTCAAACTGGACTCCGGCCGCGGCACCAGCGGCACCGGCCTGCTGCAGCTCGACCGGGAAACCGGCGAGGCTCAGGACACCTATGGCGATCTGGGCGTCACCGCCAAGTTCAAGGCTTCCAACAGCGTCCTCAAGGTCGGCACCGTGATGCCGAACCTGCCGACCATTTCCGGCGTCGACAACCGCCTGCTGCCGACCAGCTACCAGGGCGGCTACCTGAACTCCCAGGAAATTGCCGGCCTCTCGCTGGACCTCGGCATGGTGAATCGCATCAACTACCGCGACTCGCAGGATCACGAAACCATGACCCTGGCCCGCACCAGCGCCTTCAATGGCCTGGGTGGCAAGGGTGACAGCGACCAGCTCGTGTTCGGCGGCGCCACCTACAAGTGGAACAGCGATCTGAGCACCGCCTACCACTACGGCAACCTGGACGAGCTGTACAAGCAGCACATCTTCAACCTCGTGCACGTGCTGCCGATCGCCGACGGCCACAACCTGAAGTCCGACCTGCGCTACGCCCACAGCAGCGAAGATGGCAACAGCAACGTGGACAACAACGCCTTCGGCGCCATGTTCACCTACACCCTCAAGGCTCACAAGCTGGGCCTGGGCTATCAGTCCCTGACCGGCGATACCGGCTATGCCTTCGTCAACGGCAACAACCCGTTCCTGGTCAACTACGTCACCATCCGCGACTTCGCCAACACCGACGAGCAGTCCTGGCAGGTCCGTTACGATTACGACTTCACCAACCTCGGCGCCCCGGGCCTGACCTTCATGACCCGCTACATCTCCGGCGACAACTTCGAGCTCGCCGACGGCAGCGAAGGCAAGGAGTGGGAGCGCAACATCGAGCTGAAGTACGTGGTTCAGCAGGGCACCCTGAAGAACCTCGGCGTGCACTGGCGCAACGCCCACACCCGCACCAACTTCGCCAACGGTGACATCGATCAGAACCGCCTGATCCTGTCCTACACCCTGCCGCTGTTCTGAGCAGCAGCCCGGTGAAAAAAGAAGCCCGCTCTCGAGCGGGCTTCTTCGTTTGCGGGGTCCTGACGATCAGTCGTGGCTGGTCGCACCGATCTTGTGGATCGACAGGTCGGCGCCGTAGTACTCCTCTTCGGCGCTCAGACGGATGCCGGTGATGCGCTTGAGCAGGCCATAGACCGCGAAGCCACCGGCCAGCGCCAGCGCGCAGCCGAGCGCCGTGCCGATCAGTTGGCTGACCAGGCTGACCCCGCCCAGCCCGCCGAGCAGCGGCTGGCCGAAGATGCCGCAGGCCACCCCGCCCCACAGGCCGCACAGGCCGTGCAGCGGCCACACCCCCAGCACGTCATCGATCTTCCAGCGGTTCTGGGTCGCGGTGAAGACCCAGACGAACAGCGCGCCGGCGATACCGCCGGTGATCAGCGCGCCGATCGGGTGCATCAGGTCGGAGCCGGCGCACACCGCGACCAGGCCGGCCAGCGGGCCGTTATGCAGGAAGCCGGGGTCGTTGCGCCCGACCAGCAGCGCCGCCAGGGTGCCGCCGACCATCGCCAGCAGCGAGTTGACCGCCACCAGGCCGCTGACGCCCTGCAGGGTCTGCGCGCTCATCACGTTGAAGCCGAACCAGCCGACGATCAGGATCCACGACCCCAGCGCCAGGAAGGGAATGTTGGAGGGGGCGAAGGCCACCAGTCGGCCATCGCGGTAGCGACCGTTGCGGTGTCCGAGCATCAGCACCGCCCCCAGCGCCAGCCAGCCGCCCACCGCGTGTACCACCACCGAACCGGCGAAGTCGTGGAAGGCGGCGCCGAAGCGCTCGGTCAGCCAGCTCTGCAGACCGAAATTGCCGTTCCAGATCAGGCCCTCGAAGAACGGGTAGATGAAGGAGACGATCAGCAGGGTGGCGCACAGCTGCGGGCCGAACCTGGAGCGTTCGGCGATGCCGCCGGAGATGATCGCCGGGATGGCGGCAGCGAAGGTCAGCAGGAAGAAGAACTTCACCAGGGCGTAGCCGTTGTCGACGGTCAGCGTGCTGGCCGGGGCGAGGAAGTTCACCCCGTAGGCCACCCAGTAGCCGACGAAGAAGTAGGCCAGGCAGGACACCGCGAAGTCGGCAAGGATCTTCGACAGCGCGTTGACCTGGTTCTTCTGGCGGACGGTGCCGACCTCGAGGAAGGCGAAGCCGGCGTGCATGGCCAGGACCATGACCGCGCCGATCAGGATGAACAGGGTATTGGATCCGTGAACCAGGCTGTTCACGGCAGTGGACAGGTTTTCCATCGGCGCGACGCGCTCCTCCGGTTGGCAGGAAAGCACCAAAGCAGACCACCGAGCAGCGAGTATGCACCATTTGAAAGCATGCGCATCTTCTCCGATCTTCCGCCATGCTGAAGCGATTGATCGAGGATCGCCGGTCGGACTGGCCCGCCAAGGCATGATCTTGTTGTTAATCAGGGACTTGTTGGTGTTAAGCAACGTCCTGTCGACCTCTGCGACGGCTGCCGGGGCAAGCGTTCGCACAAGCACACGAGGCCGTAATATGCAAGAGACATGCCGCCCCTTGCCTGAACACGCCGTTGCGACAATGGTGCACGGGCTGCGCCCCGCTGGCAGAGCGCCGGGGACTTGCGGGGCGCCGAGCAAGCCCGCAAGCTGGAGACTCCGCGATAGCTGAGGATTTCCCTTGGACTGGCACACCCTGCTTACCCGCGAGCGCTTCGGCAAACCCGCGCAGAGCACCGAGGAACTCGGTCGCAGCGCCTTCCACAAGGACCACGACCGCATCGTCTTCTCCGGCGCCTTCCGCCGCCTCGGCCGCAAGACCCAGGTCCACCCGGTTTCCAGCAACGACCATATCCACACCCGCCTGACCCACAGCCTGGAAGTGGCCTGCGTGGGCCGCTCGCTGGGCATGCGCGTCGGCGAGATGCTGCGCGAGGAGCTGCCGGCCTGGTGCGATCCCAGCGACCTCGGCGTGATCGTGCAGTCCGCCTGCCTGGCCCACGACATCGGCAACCCGCCGTTCGGCCACTCCGGCGAGGACGCCATTCGCCACTGGTTCCAGCTGGCGGACGAGCGCGGCTGGCTGGATGCCCTGAGTGAGGCCGAGCGCGCCGACTTCCTCTGTTTCGAGGGCAATGCCCAGGGCTTTCGCGTGCTGACCCAGCTCGAGTACCACCAGTTCGACGGCGGCACCCGGCTCACCTACGCGACCCTCGGCAGCTACCTCAAATACCCCTGGACCGCCCGCCACGCCGACGCCCAGGGTTACAAGAAGCACAAGTTCGGCTGCTATCAGAGCGAGCTGCCGCTGCTCGAGCAGATCGCCCGCAAGCTCGGCCTGCCGCAACTCGACGAGCAGCGCTGGGCGCGCCATCCGCTGGTGTACCTGATGGAGGCGGCCGACGACATCTGCTACGGCCTGATCGACCTCGAGGACGGCCTGGAGATGGATCTGCTCGACTATCCGGAAGTCGAGGCGCTGCTGCTCGACCTGGTCGGCGACGACCTGCCGGACACCTATCGCCAGCTGGGGCCGCGCGACTCGCGGCGACGCAAGCTGGCCATCCTGCGCGGCAAGGCCATCGAACACCTGACCAACGCCGCCGCACGCGCCTTCGTCGCCCAGCACGATGCCCTGCTCGCCGGCAGCCTGGAGGGCGATCTGGTCGAGCACATGCACGGCCCGGCCAAACTGTGCGTACTGCGCGCCAAGGGGCTGGCACGCGAGAAGATCTTCCAGGACAAGCGCAAGACCCTGCACGAGATCGGCGCCTACACCACCCTGGAGATCCTCCTCAACGCCTTCTGCGGCGCGGCGCTGGAGCAGCACGGCGGACGCTCGCCGTCGTTCAAGAACCGGCGCATCCTCGACCTGCTCGGCAACAACGCGCCCGATCCGCACTGGCCGCTGTATCGCGCCTTCATGCGGGTGATCGACTTCATCGCCGGCATGACCGACAGCTATGCCACGGAAATGGCGCGGGAAATGACCGGACGCTCGAGTCCGGTGTGAGGGAGCCCGAAAACGCAAAGCCCCGCGGCACGCCAGGTGCCGCGGGGCTTTGTCTGCTGCGGCCGATCAGGCGCCGATCGGCTTTTCCGGATACCAGGCATCGGCCAGCGCGCCGACGCGGAAGCTGGCCAGCTCGCTGCGCTCCTTGAGCCAGGCCTCGACCTTGGCGCGCTGCTCCTCGCTCACCGAGCCGCGCTTGCCGAGGCAGACCATGCCGAACTCGTCGCAGCCGATGAACATCAGGCCGTTGCCTTCGATCGCCTCGCGCAGGAACTGCTGCATGAAGGCGTCTTCACCCGCCTCGTCGAGGTCTTCGCGATAGGTGAGGATCAGCTCGAAACCGAGTTCCTGGAACTCTTCGACACAGAGCTTCTTGCGCAGGCGGCGGGAGCGGTTGGTAGCCATGGAGATATCCTCGAACAATTGGGCGAGGCACTCTACCAGCTTGTGCGAGCCAGGCCCATGACCACGTGCCGCCCGGCGCGCAGAGTCGCGGAACAGAGGGTTTCAGGCATAATGAGAACTGCCTCTCCAATCACGCATGTGAGTTCTCTCGTGTCGTTGCCCCCACCCAAGTCCTTGCTCGCCAGAGCCAAGAATCTTTGCCGACCGCTGCGCCTGTTCGGCCTGGTCGGTCTGCTGCTGCCCATAGCCCTGCCCGTGACGGCCGACGCCACCGGCCTGCCGCCGCGCGTGGAACAGGCGCTGAAGGCCGGCAAGCTGAACAGCAATGCCCTGTCGCTGGCGGTCATCCCGCTCACCGGCCCCGGCAGCGCCAGCTATTTCAACGCCGACGTGGCGGTCAACCCGGCCTCGACCATGAAGCTGGTCACCACCTACGCCGCCCTCGAGCTGCTCGGCCCCACCTACCAGTGGAAGACCGCCTTCTACACCGACGGCCCGCTGCGCAATGGCGTGCTGCAGGGCAACCTCTACCTCAAGGGCGGCGGCGACCCCAAGCTGACCATGGAGCGTCTGTGGCTGCTGCTGCGCGACCTGCGCCATGCCGGCGTGCAGCATATCGAGGGCGACCTGGTGCTGGAGCGCAACCACTTCCGCAACCCGGCGCACACCCCCTTCGACGATGACGGCGGCGACCGCAGCAAGCCGTACCTGGTCGAGCCCGACGCGCTGATGGTCAACCTCAAGACCCTGCGCCTGATCGTGCGCGGCGAGGCACGCGGTGCCGTGGTGCAGGCCGAACCGCCGATCCCCTACATCCGCATCGACAACCGCGTGCGGGTGACCGGACCGGCGAGCTGCCCGAGCTGGCCGCAGGTGACCTACAACTTCCAGCAGCAGACGGACGGCACCCTCGACGTGGTCGCCGCAGGACAGATCCCGGAAGGCTGCAGCGGTCAGCGTTACCTGTCGCTGCTCGACCACCCGACCTTCGCCGGCGGCTCGGTGCGTGCCCTGTGGAACGAGCTGGGCGGCAGCATCGCCGGCCGCGACCGTCTCGGCAGCACGCCGGGCAACGCCCGCCTGCTGGCGCAGACCCTGTCGCCGGACGTGGTGGAGATCATTCGCGACATCAACAAGTACAGCAACAACACCATGGCCCGCCAGCTGTTCCTGTCGATCGGCGCGCGCCACCGCCTGCCGAGCGACGCCGACGATGCCGCGGCCGCCTACCGCGCCATCGACCAGTGGCTGGCCCGCAAGGGCATCCGCGCGCGGAACCTGGTGCTGGAGAACGGCTCCGGACTGTCGCGCCACGAGCGCATCAGCGCACGGGAAATGGCCGCCATGCTGCACGCCGCCTGGCACAGCCCGTACGCCGCCGAGTTCGTCTCCTCGCTGCCGCTGGCGGCCATGGACGGCACCCTGCGCAAGCGCATGCGCAACACCCCGCTGGCCGGCAACGCGCACCTGAAGACCGGCACGCTGAACAACGTGCGCGCCCTGGCCGGCTTCAGCCGCGACGCCCAAGGCAATACCTGGGCGGTGGTGGCGATCCTCAACCACCCGCGGCCCTGGGGCGCCTCGGCGATCCTCGATCAGGTGATCCAGGAGCTGTACCGCCAGCCCGACACCCTGGCCGGCCTGGGGCGCTGAAGCCGGAAACAGAAAACCGCCTGCCCGGGACACCGGACAGGCGGTTTTTCATGGGCGGTCGTTCGGCAGGGCAATGAGCTCGCGCCAGCGCTTGTACACCATCGGCGGCGCAGAGCTTCGGCAGGGAAAACGACCGCAGGTCTTTTCCACCCCTCCGCCCCCTAGCCGGGCATCGGTAGAGGATCGCTGCGCGAGCACTCTCCCCTGCCCGGCTGGATCAAGCCCGGGCTACCGAGCCGTCAGGCGCCAGGCGCGGTGGATCTTCGGGTTGCGGGCGAAGTCCGGATCGAGGGTCTTGGCGCTGATCTCCTCCACCGCGTAGCGCTGCTCCAGCGCCGGGTCGAGCTGGAACTTGCGGAAGTTGTTGGAGAAGTACAGCACCCCGCCCCTGGCCAGGCGCGCCATGGCCAGGTCGAGCAGACGCACGTGGTCGCGCTGCACGTCGAACACGCCCTCCATGCGCTTGGAGTTGGAGAAGGTCGGCGGATCGATGAAGATCAGCTCGTATTCGCCGCGATCGGCTTCCAGCCACTCCATCACGTCGCCCTGCTCCAGACGGTGCTTGTCGGAGAAGCCGTTGAGCGCCAGGTTGCGCCGCGCCCAGTCGAGGTAGGTCTTCGACAGGTCGACGCTGGTGGTGCTGCGCGCGCCGCCCTTGGCGGCGTGCACGGTGGCGGTGGCGGTGTAGCAGAACAGGTTGAGGAAGCGCTTGCCGGCGGCCTCCTGCTGGATGCGCAGGCGCAGCGGGCGGTGGTCGAGGAACAGGCCGGTGTCGAGGTAGTCGGTCAGGTTGACCAGCAGCTTGACGCCGCCCTCGCTCACCTCCATGAAACGCCCCTGCTGGTCCTGGCGCTCGTACTGCTTCTTGCCGGCCTGGCGCTCGCGACGCTTGATCACCACCCGCGCCGGATCCATGTCCAGCGCCTGGGGAATCGCCGCCAGGGCGTCGAGCAGGCGCGCCTGGGCCTTGTCCGGATCGACCGAGCGAGGCGGCGCGTACTCCTGCACGTGCACCCAGTCGCGGTACAGGTCGACCGCCAGGGCGTACTCGGGCATGTCGGCATCATACAGCCGGTAGCACTCGACACCGGCCTTGCGCGCCCACTTGCCCAGCTGCTTGAGGTTCTTCTGCAGGCGGTTGGCGAACATCTGCCCGCCCTCGGACAGCCGTGCCGGCTCGCTGCGCACCGCCGGCGGGCGTTCGACCAGCTGGCCGCCGATCAGCCGCGCCTGAGGCGCCGGCTGGGCCGACTCGTTGCGGCCGGTGACGAACTGCTCCGGCAGCACCTTGAACAGCAGCAGCTTGCACGGCAGCGCGCCGTTCCAGAAGGCGTACTGCTTGTGGCTGCGGATGCCCATGCGCTTGCCCAGCTCGGGCGCGCCGGTGAACACCGCCGCCTCCCAGTTCAGGCAGGACTGGCGCAGGCGCTCGCCAAGGTTCTGGTAGAGGTACAACAGGCTGGCCTCGTCGCCGAGGCGCTCGCCATAGGGCGGGTTGCACACCACCAGGCCCTTCTGGTTCTGGTCCGGACGCGGCTCGAAGGTGGCCAGCTCGCCCTGGTAGATCTTCACCCAGTCTCCCAGGCCGGCGCGCTCGATATTGTTGCGTCCCGGCTGGATCAGCCGTGGGTCGGCCTCGTAGCCGCGGATCCACAGCGGCGGCCGGGCGAGTCCCGCGCTGGCGCGCGCCTCGGCTTCCTCGTGCAGCTTCTTCCACAGCGCCGGCACGTGCCCCAGCCAGTTGGAGAAGCCCCACTTCTCGCGCTTGAGGTTGGGCGCGATGTCGGCGGCCATCATCCCCGCCTCGACCAGGAAGGTGCCGACGCCGCACATCGGGTCGGCCAGCGCGCCGCCTTCGGCAGCGATCCTCGGCCAGCCGGCACGGATCAGGATCGCCGCGGCGAGGTTTTCCTTGAGCGGCGCGGCCCCCTGCTGCAGGCGGTAGCCGCGCTGATGCAGGCTGAAACCGGACAGATCCAGCGACAGCACCAGCTCGCCGCGCTCCAGGCGCGCGTGGATGCGCAGGTCGGGGTCGTACTTGTCCACCGACGGGCGCTGGCCGGACTGCGCGCGCAGGCTGTCGACGATACCGTCCTTGACCTTGAGCGCACCGAAATGGGTGTTGTCGATGCCGGCGCCACGGCCGGAGAACTCCACCGCCAGGCTGCCGCTGGGCAGCAGGTGCTCGCCCCAGTCGATCCCGCGCACCGCCTGGTACAGGGCCTCGGCGTTGTCCACCGGGAAGCGGCCGAGCACCAGCAGCACGCGGTTGGCCAGGCGCGACCACAGGCACAGCCGATAGGCGGTTTCCAGGCTGCCCTGGCCCTGCACGGCGGCCACCTGCTCGCGCCCGGCTTGCAGGCCCAGTGCGGTGGCTTCCTCGAGCAGCAGGGTTTCCAGGCCCTTGGGACTGGTGAGAACGAGCGGGAACAGATCGGACATGCGGTATACCAGGGGCCAAGCCCATCAGGGGTGACTCGGGCCATGGCTGACCCTTCGTCGGAAGACCGGAGGCGCAGAAGCAATCGCGCCCCGTGTTCAGTATCGGTGCAAACCCTCGGCAATGCCGAGGCTGCGAGCCTGCGAGCGATCCCTGGCCATGCTTAGATCAGGAGGGCTCTAATATTTGTTTTTTTATGACAAAACAGTCATTCACATTTCAACAAGGATTCATTTAGAACTCGACCAATCCGCAGCGCGAAGAACTGCGGTAGATGCTCGCCCTGTCGGCAGCGAGCTTTGTGGCAGATCCTCTGCCAGGCCTCCAAGAGGCCAACGGGACAAGTACAGTCAACGAACGAGGGCAATACCCGATGAGAAGACTCAAGCGTGATCCGTTGGAAAGAGCCTTTATGCGCGGTTATCAATATGGCGTCAGCGGGAAATCCCGCGATATGTGCCCCTTCTCCCTCCCCACCGCTCGCCAGGCCTGGCTCAATGGCTGGCGCGCAGGCCGTGTCGACAACTGGGAGGGCATGACCGGCACTGCCGGTATCCATCGTCTCAACGAACTTCACGCGGTCGGCTGAACCGCACCCATCCTGATCCTTTCAGCCATTCAATCCATCCACTACGGGGCCCCACGGGGCCCCGTCCTGTTTCCGGGCGGTCAGATCCGCCCGCTGGCGGCGATGGCGTCCACCGCCGAGCGGATCAGCGCCGGCCCCTTGTAGATGAAGCCGGAATAGATCTGCACCAGGCTGGCGCCGGCGGCGATCTTCTCGGCCGCGTGCGCGCCCTCGGTGATGCCGCCGACGGCGATGATCGGCATGCGCCCGGCCAGCTCGCCGGCCAGCATCCGCACGGTGTGGGTGCTCTTGTCACGTACCGGCGCGCCGGACAGGCCACCGGCCTCGTCGGCATGGGCCAGCCCTTCGACGCCCTCGCGGCCCAGGGTGGTGTTGGTGGCGATCACCGCATCCATGCCGGAGTCCAGCAGCGCGCGGGCTACCAGCACGGTTTCCTCGTCGCTCATGTCCGGAGCGATCTTGATCGCCAGCGGCACGCGCCGGCCATGCTGCATGGCGAGTTCTTCCTGACGCTGGCGCAGGGCCTCGAGCAATTGCTTGAGCGAGTCGCCGAACTGCAGGCTGCGCAGGCCGGGAGTGTTCGGCGAGCTGACGTTGACCGTCACGTAGCTGGCATGCGGATAGACCTTGTCCAGGCAGAGCAGGTAGTCGTCCACCGCGCGCTCGACCGGCGTGTCGAAGTTCTTGCCGATGTTGATGCCGAGCACGCCGCGATACTGCGCGGCCTTGACCCGCGCCAGCAGGTGGTCGACGCCGTGGTTGTTGAAGCCCATGCGATTGATGATCGCCTCGGCCTGCGGCAGACGGAACAGCCGCGGCTTGGGGTTGCCCGGCTGCGGGCGCGGGGTCACGGTGCCGATCTCGATGAAACCGAAGCCGAGCTGGGCGAAGCCGTCGATGGCATCGCCGTTCTTGTCGAGGCCGGCGGCGAGACCTACCGGATTGGGGAACTCGAGGCCCATGACCTTCACCGGCAGACGCGGCGTCTGGCAGACCAGACGGTTGAGGCCAAGGCGGCCACCGGCACCGATCAGATCGATGGCCAGTTCATGGGAGGTTTCCGGGGACAGTTTGAACAACAGCTCGCGGGCCAGAGCGTACATGGGCAGGGGTCATCAACAGGTCGTCGGGGCGCGAAGTATAGCCCAGCCGCCCCGGCCGGCGAAGCCGCGACACGGGCATTGCGCCGCCGTGCCGCAGGGCAGGAGACAGCGGGCCAGCATTTTTTCAGCGTGCAAAGTCGGGTAGTCTTGGCTTTGCTTGTACAACGGCACGAATTTACCGGTTATCTGCCGCAAGCTTAATCCGAACCGGTATGCAGGAAGCATTCGGGCGTGAACATGCCAGTTTTTTCATTCAGCAACCTTTTCGCTGCCTTGGCCCGCCGCATTGGCATCGGGCGCAGTGGCAGCCTGCAGCTGCAGGAGCAAGCTGCCAGGTTGCGCCTCCCCTTCACTCCCTTGCCGGAGGTGCTGGACAGCATCTGGTGGCAGGACGGACCGCCGCTGCAACGCCTGGCCGACCTGCCGCGCGGCGCGCTGTCAGGCCCGGTGCAGGAGGACAAGGCGGCCGCTCACCAGGCGCTGCGCGGGCTGGTGCTGGTAAGCGAGCGGCGGATCAGCGAGTTCGACCTGCGCTGGGTAGACGGTCTCAGCGGCACCCCGGAGCACGACGCACGCTTCATCCGCTTCGAGGATTACGCCGCCTCGCCGGCCTGCCGCAGCATTCGCCTGATCAGCTACAAGGACTTCAGCCGCGCCCTGGCCCAGGCCCTGCCGCATCATGCCAGCGGCGAGATCCTCTACCTGCGCCAGGCCAACTGGCGCGACGAACGCTACTTCTGGTGCGGCGAACAGGTGCCGCAGGCCTTCGCCTGTGCGGTGGCCTACGCGCGCCGTCGCGGCCTGACCGTACAGATGCCGGCCGTGCTCACCGAGTACCGCCTGCAGCGTGCCGGCCTCGACCAGCTGGATGCCGCCTACCACGTGCTGGCCATGCCGGCGGCCGCCTGGAGCGATGCGCGTTTCATGCGCCTGCTGCTCACCGGCATGCCCTATGCTCGCCTGCACCTGCTGCGCGACAGTGGCGGCCCGGAGTTTCTCCTCCTGCCACGCGAACAGGCCGACGCCAACGCACTCGGCGAAGGCCTGCGCCAGGCCGGTGCCGCCGACGTGTGCGCCTGGCTGCGCGAAATGCTGCCGAAGTAACCCCTTGCCCTCAGACCAGCGCCGCCGGGAGCGGCTGGTCGACCAGGCGCGTGCCGATCTGGCCCGCCGGCAGCGGACGACCGGTCAGATAGCCCTGCACCGCATCGCAGCCATGGGCGCGCAGCAGCTCGAGCTGCGCGCTGTTCTCCACCCCCTCGGCCACCACGTGCAGATCCAGGCTCTGGCCCATGGCGATGATGGTGGCGACGATCTTGTCGGCACGGGCGTCCTGCCCGAGGCCGTCGATGAAGCTCTTGTCGATCTTCAGCTTGTCGATGGGGAAACGGCTGAGATAGGCCAGCGACGAGTAGCCGGTACCGAAGTCGTCCACCGCCAGATGCACGCCCAGGGCCTTGAGCTCGGCAAGACGCTCCTGGGTGGTCAGATCCTGCGCCATCAACGCCCCCTCGGTGATCTCCAGCTCCAAGAGAGCACCGGGCAGGCCGGTACTCTCCAGCGCCCGGCGTACCAGCTCGACCACATCCAGATGCTGGAACTGCCGCGGCGACAGGTTGACGCTCACCGGCACCTCCGGCAGCCCGGCGGCGCGCCAGCGCATCGCCTGACTGCACGCCTCCTGCAGCACCCACTCGCCCAGGGCGAGGATCAGCCCGGTCTCCTCGAGCAGCGGGATGAACACCGCCGGCGAGACCGGCTCGCCACTGCCCGGGCGCCAGCGCACCAGCGCCTCGAAACCGAGTACCCGCCCGCTGGCAACGTCCACCTGGGGCTGGTAGTGCAACTCGAACTCCTGCGCGGTGATCGCCCGGTGCAGGCGACTCTCCAGGGCCTGGCGGTTTTCCGCGGCGCGGGTCAGCTCCTCGGTGTGGAACTGGTAGTTGTTGCGGCCGTTCTCCTTGGCCTGGTACATGGCCACGTCGGAACAGCGGATCAGCTCGGACATCTCCTGACCATCGTCGGGGAACAGGCTGATGCCGATGCTGGCGCCGACGAACAGCTCGTGACCGCTGCCGACACGAAACGGCTGCTGCAGCAGATCGATCAGATCCTGCGCCACCAGCGCCGCTTCCTCGGGATGCCCGATACCCTCGAGCACCAGCAGGAACTCATCGCCGCCCAGGCGGGCGAACATGTCCTCGGCGCGAATGCGCTGGCGCAGGCGGCTGGCGATCAGCACCAGCAGTTCGTCGCCCACCGAGTGCCCGAGGCTGTCGTTGACCCGCTTGAAGCCGTCGAGATCGAGGAACAGTACCGCCACCTTGCAATGCAGGCGTCGCGCCCGCTCGATCGCACCGTTGAGATGCGACTGCACGAGGATGCGGTTGGGCAGTTCGGTCAGCGGGTCATAGTGGGCCAGGCGCTCGAGCTGCGCCTCGGACTCCTTGAGCTGGGAGATGTCGCTGAACACCGCCACGTAGTTGGTCAACTTGCCCTTGTCGTCGCGTACCGCGCTGATGCTGTGCCACTGCGGGAACACCTCGCCGGACTTGCGCCGGTTCCACACCTCGCCCTGCCAGTGCCCCTCGCCGATCAGCGCCGCCCACATGTCGCGATAGAACTCCCTGCTCTGCCGCCCGGAGCTGACCACGCTGGGGTTGCGACCGATCACCTCCTGCTCCTCGTAGCCGGTGATGTCGCAGAAGGCACGGTTGACCGCGATGATCTTCGGCGTGGTGTCGGTGATCACCACGCCCTCACGGGCATTGGTGAACACCGCAGCGGCATGGCGCAGCTTCTCGTCCGCCGCCTTGCGTGCGGAGATATCGATCAGCAGGCTCTCGAGGAATAGCGGCTGGCCGGCGGTATCGCGGTGCACCCGGCTGTAGTCCTCGACCCAGATGAAGGTGCCGATGCCAGTGCGGATGCGGTACTCGAGGACGAACTCCGGACGCTCCTCGAAGATGCAGCGCTCGACCTCCTCGATCACCTGACGCAGGTCGTCGGGGTGGATCAGGGTGGTGAACCAGCGCTGCCCCTCGGTCAGGCTCTCGGCGGAATAGCCCCAGCGCCCGACGTTGGCGGAGACGAACTGCACCGGCCAGCCCATGCGCACCTCGCGACGCAGCATGACCATCGGGCTGGCCACCACGGCGTCCACCACGGCCTGCACCGTCTCGCGGTCCTTGTGCCCCTGGGTGACATCCAGCAGGGTGCCGATGATCGCGGGCAGGCCATCCAGCTCGATACGGGTACCGAAGGCCTCGGCGACGAACTCGCGGCCGTCGCGAGTCAGGGCGCGGAACTCGTAATGCGCCGAGCGCAGCTCGCCGCGCTCGCGCCTGTCGAGCATCTCGCGCACCATCTCGCGGTCGCCCTCGGTGACCAGATCCAGCAGCGAGCGCGCCACCAGCTCCTGCGGCTTGTAGCCGAACCATTCGGCCATGCGCGGGTTGACGTACTCGAAGTGCCCCTCGCGCAGCACGTATACCCCCACCAGCGACTGCTCGACCAGGCCGCGGAAACGCGCCTCGTTGGCCTGCAGCTCGACGCCGGCGTCCAGTTCGGCCTGGATGTCGAAGGCACTGCTCAGATAGCCATTGAAGCCCCCCTCGCGCCCCACCAGCGGCTCGCAGTGCAACTGCATCCAGTGGTAGCGACCGGAGCGCGCGCGCAGGCGCAGGCGCCGGGCGAAGTCCGCGCCACAGCCGCCCGTCCCGGCCACCAGCAACGGTTCGAGCAGCGCGCGGTCGTCGGGATGCACGGCCTGCCACCAGCCCTCCTGCAGGCTTTCGGCGCGACTGCAGCCGGTGAAGGCCATCCAGGCGGCGTTGACGTACACGCAGCGCTGCTGCGGATCGACCTGCCAGACCGGGCTGGGGATGCAGTCGAGCAGATATTCGTTGTAGTCACGGGCGCTGATCATCTTCTGCATCAGTTGGCCGAACTCGGCCGCCAGCTGGCTGACCTCGTCGTTGCCCAGCACCGGCAACTGGCTGATCCGCCCGCGACTCAGGCGCCGCACATCCTGCAACAGCTCCTCGATGCGGTCGGTGAGCAGGCGCTTGAGCAACCAGGCCAGCAACACCGCCAACAGCAGCAGCGGCAGCAGCAGCAGCAGCAGCTGCTCGCCGGTTCGCCCCCAGGCGTTCTCGCGCAACCCGTCGGTGCGCATCACCAGTACCACCACGCCCCCATCCACTCCCGCGTGCGGATCGATGGGATAGGCGCCGAGGAGCAGTTCGTCGCGCTCCAGCCATTGCAGGTGAGTCGCTTCCCAGTCGCCACGCTGATGCAACAGATGCTCGATCTGCGGCATGCTCAGGGGCATGCGCATCGCCCCCTGGGGCAGGCTGAGCGAACGCATGTGCCGACCGCCATCCACCACGGCGGCATAGACCAGCGAGGGGTGATTGAGGTGCTCGGCGAACAGATGGCCAAGCCGCTCGATCGACGCCGGCCCGCCCTGCTCCAGGCCGCCGGCCAGGAAATGGCCAATGAAGTCGGTGGTGATCTCCAGCTCGGCCATCGCCTCCTGCAGGGAATGGCGGTAGACCGACGCCACCTGGTAGGCGGACACCAGCAAGCCGAACCCCAGGAAGGCACTCAACAGCAGGGCGCGCAAACTGAACAGACGACTCATCCGCATCCCCTCAAGGGAATCCATCTCACTGCAGTGGGGAAAAAATGATCGGCGGAGGCAAGACTGTCGCAGCAGGCAGCGGGGCCGGAGTGATGCATGCCAGACAGCCAGTTTCGGCTGACCGTCGCCAACGGCACACTTTGCATGCACCACGGACACAAAAGCAAAAGGGTCACATTTCAGCAACCTGCCCTTTTGACTCAAATCAAGAGATGGTGCGCGAGGGGGGATTCGAACCCCCGACCTACCGCTTAGGAGGCGGTCGCTCTATCCAGCTGAGCTACAGGCGCATCGGCGGGCGATGTTAAACGACGAGATTCGAGTTGTCATGCCCTGTACCGCACTGATCGCCGGCCAGCGGCAAGATGGAGCGCGGGAGCGCACAGCTATGCAGAATCAATCGCAATTTCAGGACCGCAAACTGGCCAAGCCAGCCACCAGCGGTCACACTCCCGCCACGCCCGAACCCCTGATCAAGGATCGAACATGGAGATCGAATACGGCGGGTCGATGCGGATGAGATGAACGGAACCGACCTGGCGTGGTCATACCCTTGCTACTCCTGTGTCTCCCTGAGAGAACCCACTGACAAACCGGTTATCGACAGCCAATGAAACAGAGCCTCCCCTCCCGCTCCAGTCGGAGCGCCGACAAGTTTGTCGTTCGCCTTCCGGAGGGCATGCGCGCGCGCATCGCCGAAGTGGCCCGCCACTATCACCGCAGCATGAATTCGGAAATCATCGCCCGCCTGGAGAAGACCCTGCTGGCCGAGGGCAACCTGCCCCAGGCTAGCGACAGCGCTCCGACTCAGGGCGAACTGCATCCGCACGAGCGCGAGCTGCTGCTGCACTTTCGCCAGCTGCCGCAACCCCAGCAGAGCGCCCTGATCGCCCTGCTCGGCCATAGCGCCGCCAACCAGGAAAACTGATTACGCCTGCATGAAAAAAGCCGCCTCGAGGCGGCTTTTTTCATGCAGGCGACCACTACATCAGGAACAGGGTCGCCAGACCGAGGAAGATGAAGAACCCGCCGCTGTCGGTGACCGCGGTGATCATCACGCTGGCCCCCATCGCCGGATCACGCCCCATGCGCAGCAGGGTCATCGGGATCAGCACCCCCATCAGGGCGGCGAGCAGCAGGTTGAGGGTCATCGCGCCGGTCATCACCACGCCGAGCGACCAGCTGCCATACAGAGACCAGGCCACGCCGCCGATCACTCCGCCCCACACCACGCCATTGATCAGCGCCACCCCCAGCTCTTTGCGCAGCAGACGCATGGTGTTGCCGGTGCCCACCTGATCCAGCGCCATGGCGCGCACGATCATGGTGATCGTCTGGTTGCCGGAGTTGCCGCCGATGCCGGCGACGATCGGCATCAGTGCCGCCAGGGCCACCAGCTTCTCGATCGAGCCTTCGAACAGACCGATCACACGCGAGGCGAGGAAGGCGGTGATCAGGTTGATCGCCAGCCAGGCCCAGCGGTTGCGCAGCGACTTCCACACAGAGGCGAAGATATCCTCCTCCTCGCGCAGACCGGCCATGTTGAGCACTTCGGTTTCGCTTTCCTCGCGGATCAGGTCGACCATCTCGTCGATGGTCAGACGGCCGATCAGCTTGTCGTTGCGATCCACCACCGGCGCCGAAATCAGGTCGTAGCGCTCGAAGGCCTGGGCGGCATCGTAGGCATCCTCGTCCGGATGGAAGGTCACCGGGTCGGTGGCCATCACCTCGGCCACCTTCTTGTCGGGATCGTTGACCAGCAGCCGCTTGATCGGCAGCACGCCCTGCAGGATGCCGTCGTAGTCGACCACGAACAGCTTGTCGGTATGCCCGGGCAGCTCCTTGAGCCGGCGCAGGTAGCGCAGCACCACCTCGAGGGTCACGTCGTCGCGGATGGTGACCATCTCGAAGTCCATCAGCGCGCCGACCTGATCCTCCTCGTAGGACAGCGCCGAACGCACCCGCTCGCGCTGCTGGGCATCGAGCGACTCCATCAGCTCGTGGACCACGTCGCGCGGCAGCTCCGGCGCAAGGTCGGCCAGCTCGTCGGCGTCGAGGTCACGGGTCGCGGCGAGGATCTCGTGATCGTCCATGTCGGCGATCAGCGATTCGCGCACCGCATCGGACACTTCGAGGAGGATGTCGCCGTCGCGCTCCGCCTTGACCAGCTGCCAGACGCTCAGGCGGTCTTCCAGCGGCAGGGCTTCGAGGATGTGGGCGATGTCGGCGGGGTGCAGATCCTCGAGCTTGCGCTGCAGCTCGGCCAGGTTCTGCCGGTGTACCAGGCTTTCCACCAGTTCCTGGTGCTCGCCCTCCTGGCGATGGGCGAGGTCCTCCACCAGCCGGTGGCGATGCAGCAGGTCGACCACCTGGGCCAGGCGATCCTGCAGGCTTTCCTGAGGCTTTTTGGCTTCTGCTTCAGTCATTGCGCACTCCCTGTCCCCCAGCGGCGGGACGCGCACCGAGGGCGATCAATCTTTCAAGATGCAGACGAACAATCGCGGTTCGGTATGACTACTGGGTAAGTCCATGGCTGGATGTCCACACGACCCACTGAGGGGCGACAGGTGCAATGTTACCACTCCCCCGCTCGGCCACAGACAACAAATCGCCGGCAGGGAGGGCTCGGACGTCGCGGCGGGATACCGGCACGGCGCACGAAAAAAAAGGCCTGCATTGCTGCAGGCCCTTTGGGTATGGCGCACTCAGGAGGATTCGAACCTCCGACCGCCCGGTTCGTAGCCGGGTACTCTATCCAGCTGAGCTATGAGTGCGTTGTGATGTTTAGCCAGATCACCTCTGGTTCGCGCACGCGACCTGCGGTCACGTTCTCGAAGATGGCGCACTCAGGAGGATTCGAACCTCCGACCGCCCGGTTCGTAGCCGGGTACTCTATCCAGCTGAGCTATGAGTGCGTAGGGTGACGTTTAGCCAGATCACTGCTGGTTGAGACTGCGACCGACAGGCCACAGTCTCGAAGATGGCGCACTCGGGAGGATTCGAACCTCCGACCGCCCGGTTCGTAGCCGGGTACTCTATCCAGCTGAGCTACGAGTGCGCAGGGCTGCCTGTCTTGCCAGGCTGTCACTTCGGAAGCTTGCAGCTCCACGAAGAAAATCAATGGCGGAGAGGGGGGGATTCGAACCCCCGACACCCTTTTGAGGTGTACTCCCTTAGCAGGGGAGCGCCTTCGGCCACTCGGCCACCTCTCCGCAACACGGGGCGTACTATACCCAAGCAAACCCCGCTTGCAAAGCCTTGATCGATAAAAAATCGAAAAAAAATCAATGGCTTGGTTCTTCGTCCTTCTCCTTCTGGATGCGCTGGTAGATTTCCTCGCGATGCACCGCGACTTCCTTGGGGGCGTTGACGCCGATGCGCACCTGATTGCCCTTCACGCCCAGCACGGTCACGGTCACATCGTCACCAACCATCAGGGTCTCACCAACCCGGCGAGTCAGAATAAGCATTCCTTTTCTCCTTTACGTATGTTTCAGGACAGCTGTCTGCAAGAAAAACGGCTAAAGGCCTGCGCAACCGATAGTTGCGAGGCTGTCGCCCAAGTATTGACCAGCTCGGACAGATTAGAAGTCTTTCGCCGGACCAAAAACGACAAAAGGCGCGGAAATCCGCGCCTTTTGCTCGAGGAACGTCACTCGGCCTGTCGAGCCGGGGCGTCCAGTTCGAAAGCGGTATGCAGGGCACGCACGGCCAGCTCGAGGTACTTCTCCTCGACGACCACGCTGACCTTGATTTCCGAGGTGGAGATCATCTGGATGTTGATGTTCTCCTTGGCCAGCGCCTCGAACATGCGGCTGGCGACACCGGCGTGGGAGCGCATGCCGACGCCGACGATGGACACCTTGGCGATGTTGGTGTCGCCGGACACCTCGCGGGCACCGATCGACTCGGCGGTCTGCTTGAGTACGGCCAGGGCCTTCTCGTAGTCGTTGCGGTGCACGGTGAAGGTGAAATCGGTGGTGTTATCGTGCGAGACGTTCTGCACGATCATGTCCACCTCGATGTTGGCGGCACTGACCGGGCCGAGAATCTTGAACGCCACGCCGGGGGTGTCCGGCACGCCACGGATGGTCAGCTTGGCTTCGTCGCGGTTGAAGGCGATGCCGGAGATGATCGGCTGTTCCATGGATTCCTCTTCATCGATGGTAATGAGGGTGCCCGGACCCTCCTGGAAGCTGTGCAGCACGCGCAGCGGAACGTTGTACTTGCCGGCGAACTCCACCGAGCGGATCTGCAGCACCTTGGAACCGAGGCTGGCCATTTCCAGCATTTCCTCGAAGGTGATCTTCTCCAGGCGCTGGGCCTTGGCCACCACGCGCGGGTCGGTGGTGTAGACGCCGTCGACGTCGGTGTAGATCTGGCACTCGTCGGCCTTGAGCGCCGCGGCCAGAGCCACGCCGGTGGTGTCGGAGCCGCCACGACCGAGGGTGGTGATGTTGCCCTGCTCGTCGACGCCCTGGAAACCGGCGACCACCACCACGCGACCGGCCGCCAGCTCGCCGCGCAGGCGCTGGTCGTCGATCTCGAGGATGCGCGCCTTGGTGTGCGCGCTGTCGGTGAGGATGCGCACCTGGTTGCCGGTGTAGGACACCGCCGGGACGCCGCGCTTGATCAGCGCCATGCTGAGCAGACCGATGGTCACCTGCTCGCCGGTGGAAATGATGGCGTCCAGTTCGCGCGGGTCCGGCTGCGGCATGATCTGTTTGGCCAGATCGATCAGACGGTTGGTCTCGCCGCTCATGGCCGACACCACGACCACGATGTCATGTCCCGCTTCGCGGAACTTCTTCACCTTCTCGGCCACCTGCTCGATGCGCTCGACGCTGCCGACCGAGGTGCCGCCGAATTTCTGTACGATCAATGCCATTTCGATACCGCCTAACCGCGAAAAAGTCGCCCATTAAACATGTCAAGCCGGAGCCTGCCAAGAGCCGTGGCTCCCGGCAGGCCGACCGTCAGATCAGAACGCCGCTGCCACGAACGGCTCGGCCAGCGCCAGCGCCTCGCCGAGCTTGCCGGCATCGGTACCGCCACCCTGGGCCATGTCCGGACGGCCACCGCCCTTGCCACCGACCACGGCCGCGGCCTGCTTCATCAGGTCGCCGGCCTTGAGCTTGCCGGTCAGATCCTGGGTCACGCCGGCCACCAGCACCACCTTGCCGTCGAACTCGCCACCGAGCAGGATCACCGCGCTGCCCAGCTTGTTCTTCAGCTGGTCGACCAGGGCCAGCAGGGCCTTGCCGTCCAGGCCATCGAGACGCGCCGCGAGCACCTTGACCCCGGCCACCGCGATGGCCGCACCGGCGAGGTCGTCGCCGGCGGCACTGGCCGCCTTGGCCTTGAGCTGCTCGACTTCCTTCTCCAGCTGACGATTGCGCTCGAGCAGGGCGGAAAGCTTGTCGAGCAGGTTGTCGCGACTGCCCTTGACCAGGCTCGCGGCCTCCTTGAGCTGCTCCTCGGCCGAGCCGAGGTAGTCCAGCGCGCCCGCGCCGCTAACCGCCTCGATGCGGCGCACGCCGGCGGCCACGCCCCCTTCGCTGACGATCTTAAACAGACCGATGTCGCCCGTGCGCTTGACGTGGGTGCCGCCGCACAGTTCGACGGAGAAGTCGCCCATGCTCAGCACGCGCACGGTGTCGCCGTACTTCTCGCCGAACAGGGCCATGGCACCCTTGCGCTTGGCCGACTCGATGTCGGTTTCCTCGGTCTCCACCGCACTGTTGCGACGGATCTCGGCATTGACCAGCGCTTCCAGAGTCTTCAGCTGCTCGGCACTGACCGCTTCGAAGTGGCTGAAGTCGAAGCGCAGGCGCTGGCTGTTGACCAGAGAGCCCTTCTGCTGCACGTGTTCGCCGAGCACGCGGCGCAGCGCCTCGTGCAGCAGGTGGGTGGCCGAGTGGTTGAGTGCGGTGGCACTGCGTACCGAGGCGTCGACCTGGGCTTCCAGCGCCTGGCCGACGCGCAGGCCGCCCTCGGCGACCACGCCGTGGTGCAGGTGGGCGCCGCCGGCCTTGGTGGTGTCGCGCACGTCGAAGCGCGCGCCATCGGCGTCACTCAGGTAGCCGCAGTCGCCGACCTGACCACCGGACTCGGCGTAGAACGGGGTACGGTCGAGGACCACCACGCCCTCCTCGCCCTCACGCAGCTGCTCGACGGCGGCGCCGCCCTTGAACAGGGCGAGCACCTTGCCCTGGCCAAAGGTGCCTTCGTAGCCGGTGAACAGGGTGTCGGCGTCGACCTTGACCAGGCTGTTGTAGTCCATGCCGAAGGCGCTGGCCGAGCGGGCACGCTCGCGCTGGGCCTGCATCTCGCGCTCGAAGCCTTCCTCGTCGATGGACAGCTCGCGCTCGCGGGCGATGTCGCCGGTCAGGTCGACCGGGAAGCCATAGGTGTCGTACAGCTTGAACACCACGTCGCCGGGGATGACGCTACCCGACAGCGAAGCCAGATCCTGCTCGAGGATCTTCAGCCCCTGCTCCAGGGTCTTGGCGAACTGCTCTTCCTCGTTCTTCAGCACGCGCTCGATCTGCGCCTGCTGCTGCTTGAGTTCCGGATAGGCATCGCCCATCTCGGCGACCAGCGCGGCGACGATCTTGTGGAAGAAGGTGCCCTTGGCGCCCAGCTTGTTGCCGTGGCGGCAGGCGCGGCGAATGATGCGGCGCAGCACGTAGCCGCGACCCTCGTTGGACGGGGTGACGCCGTCGGCGATCAGGAAGCCGCAGGAGCGGATGTGGTCGGCCACCACCTTGAGCGAGGGCGCGCCGTCGTTGGCGCAGCCGATGGCGGCGGCGGAAGCGGCCAGCAGGTTCTGGAACAGGTCGATCTCGTAGTTGGAGTGGACGTGCTGCAGCACGGCACTGATCCGCTCCAGGCCCATGCCGGTATCCACCGAAGGCGCCGGCAGCGGGTGCAGCACGCCGTCGGCGGTACGGTTGAACTGCATGAACACGTTGTTCCAGATCTCGATGTAGCGGTCGCCATCCTCTTCCGGCGAGCCGGGCGGGCCGCCCCAGATGCCTTCGCCGTGGTCGTAGAAGATCTCGGTGCACGGGCCGCACGGGCCGGTGTCGCCCATCGCCCAGAAATTGTCGGAGGCGTAGGGGGCGCCCTTGTTGTCGCCGATGCGCACCATGCGCTCGGCCGGCACGCCGACTTCCTGGGTCCAGATGTCGTAGGCCTCGTCGTCGCTGGCGTAGACGGTGACCCAGAGTTTTTCCTTGGGCAGGTTCAGCCACTTCGGCGAGGTGAGGAACTCCCAAGCGTAGGCGATGGCGTCACGCTTGAAGTAGTCGCCGAAGCTGAAGTTGCCCAGCATCTCGAAGAAGGTGTGGTGGCGCGCGGTATAGCCGACGTTCTCCAGATCGTTGTGCTTGCCGCCGGCACGCACACACTTTTGGCTGGTGGTGGCGCGGGTGTAGGCGCGCTTCTCGAGGCCGAGGAAACAGTCCTTGAACTGGTTCATGCCGGCGTTGGTGAACAGCAGGGTCGGGTCGTTCGCCGGGATCAGCGAACTGGAGGCGACGCGGGTGTGCCCCTTCTCTTCGAAGAAGCGGAGGAAGGCTTCACGGATTTCAGCGCTTTTCATGAATTCGTCTCGGGAAACTGAGCCTCAGCGGCGAATGCCAAACTGCCGCGCAGACGGCCGGCAAAGACGAGCATTATATAAACAACCGGCGCCGACTTGCATCGGCGTGCGCGTTTTCCGCACGGGAATGACGTATGGGGACCGACGATGTCGCTCAGACGCAGGCTTCGTCCGGCCCGATCGGCACCAGCAGGAAGGCCGCGCACTGCCCCGACCGGGTCCGGGAGCTGGCGAACAGCAGGCGCGCGCCCGGCGTCAGCTGCCCCTGGCGCGGGTCGCCCGCCTCGGCTGGCAGGCTGCCGGGCTCCAGCACGAGGAAATTGTCCGCCGCGCTGCCCGCCTGCGGATTCAGCTCCGCGATCGGCCGGCCGATCTCGCGCTCGATGCGAAACAGCTGCAGCGGCTCGGACGACGCCTCGAGCAGCGCCTCGCGCCCCTCGATGAGGGCGCGCAGCCAGTCTTCCAGACGGCCGAGGTCGGGAGTATCCGAGTTCGGCGGCGGGCAGGTGTCCAAGGTCAGGGCTTCGACCGCGAAGCGACTGGCGGTGAAGGCGCAGTAAGTGCCGGAATTCAGGCTGCGCAGCAGCAGCGCCTGCAAGCCCGAGCGCTGCAGCCAGGCGATCTGCTCGCGGGTCGGCGCAGCGCCGCCGGCGGGCCACAGGGCGAAGCGCTCCACGCGCGATGAGCGCCGCGTGGTGTGCAGGTCGAAATGCAGCCGGCGACGCTGGGGGCGGGCGAAGAACAGCTCGGCCTGCAGCTCCAGTTCCACCGAGCGCAGGGCTTCCGGGCCGCTGACCGCCGGCTGCTGGCCGCCGAACAGGCGATTGAGGTCGTAGCCGACGCAGCGCACGCCGGCGCGCAGGGCGGCGGGATTGCCCAGCACCAGCAGCAGGCGCACGGCCGGCTGCAGGCGGCAGGAAGCGATGTCGTGGAGGAGGTGCTCGAGCAGCTCGACCGGCGCGACCTCGTCACCGTGCAGGCCGGCCGACAACAGCAGATCGATGCCCAGGTCGCACCCGGCGGGCGGGTCGACCTCCAGCACCCCGTCGGTCCGCCACTGCAGGCGTGCACCGGAGGCACACAGCTGGATCTTTTCCGACGGCTCGCGCCCGGTGAGGGTCAGCTCGAGCAGTTTGCCCAAGGCAAGCATGAGGCGCACTCCCTACGGCAGGCAGTCCACCCAAGCATAGCCGCCGCTACCGGGCAGCGAGCGACTCAGTGTTGATGGCCGCAGCCGCAGTCGGCGCCATGCTCGTGGTCATGCTCGTTCTCGAGCGCCTCGGCCGCTTCCAGCTCGACGCTCAGCGACACCTGGTTGACCGCCTGGGGGCGCACCACCAGCAGCGGGATCTCGGCCTCGCCCTCGAGCGACTCGGCGTAGATGGTCACCCCGCCCATGCCATCGGCCTCGAACCACAGCTCGCGGCCTTCGAGGCGCACGGCAACCCGCGCACTGTGGGTTTCCCGGCGTTCGCCGTGGGCATCTTCAAGGATCAGGGGCAGGCTTTCGCTCATGGAAAAGGACTCGCTCGACTGGCAGAAATGGATAAACGACGTTCAGCTTAAGGATTTGCAGCGCCGCGTCCAGTGCCCGTCAGCGCCCGCCGGCCTGGGCGTACAGCGGCACGGCACGCACCTGGGCGCCGGCATTCAGACGCAGGCGCCGCGCGGTGACGGCATCCACCACCAGCGCGCCGGAGACCGCCCGCGCCTGACCGACGGTGATCCGGCAGTCCTCGCGCTTGCGGTTGTGGATAAGGAACTGCGGCGCCTCGTCGCCGGGGGTGCCGATCGCCAGCACCAGTGTCTGGCTGTCGCGCACCGCACGGATGCTGCCGGTCTCGCACTCCAGGGCAGCGCCACCATCGAAGATGTCGATGTAGCCCTGATAGGTGAAGCCCTCGGCGCGCAGCATGGTCAGCGCCGGCTCGGTTTCACGGTGCACGCGACCGATCGCCGCCCGCGCCTCCTCGGAGAGGAAGCAGGTGTACAGCGGAAACTTGGGCATCAGCTCGGCGATGAACGCCTTGTTGCCCACGCCGGTGAGGTAGTCGGCCTGGGAGAATTCCATCTTGAAGAAATGCCGGCCCAAGCTTTCCCAGAACGGCGCCCGGCCATCGTCGTCGGAGATGCCACGCATCTCGGCGATCACCTTGTCGCCGAACAGCTCGCGGAACTCGGCGATGAACAGGAAGCGCGCCTTGGACAACAGCCGGCCGGTCAAGCCACTGTGACGGTAGTCGGCGCTGAGGAACAGCGAACAGACCTCGGTGTTGCCGGTCAGGTCGTTGGCCAGGAACAGGGTCGGCACCTGGCGGTGGATGCCCAGCTGACGCGAGGCGCACACGGTCAGGCCGACGCGGAAGTTGTACCAGGGCTCGCGCAGGCCGACGGCGCCGTTCATCGCAGAAATGCCGACCACTTCGCCGGCGTCGGTCTCCAGCACGAACAGATAATCGGCGTCGGCGCGCTCGGCCTCGCCATGGAAGGACTTCTCGGCACAGACCACCCGCTGGGCCAGGCGCTCTTCGCTGGCCGGCAGCGAGGTGAGGCCGGCGCCGGTGCGGCGCGCCAGGGCGATCAGTGCGGGCAGGTCGCTGCTGCGCACGGGGCGAACGATCATAGGTCCTCCGAGTAGCCGCGCCCAGCGCGCGGCAAGCCATCCACGGGCGTCCTCGGCCGCCCGCCAGCCGGCCGCTGCGGGCCGTCAATCTTGTTCATAGCGCCACCACGCGCACGCTGCCACCCTCGCCGACGCCGAGCGCCTCGGCTGCCGCCGGCGGCAGGGTCAGCGGCTGGCCGGGCTCCCAGTCCAGCGCGACGATCAGGGCGCGAAAATCCTGCACCTGCTCGTTGGCCACCAGGAAGGCCTGGCCACCATCGACGGGCGCGCCGAGGCGCACCACCGCCCGGCGACTCTGGGCGATCGATGCGATGCTCGCCGTGCGCGCATGCAGGGTCGGACCGCCGTCGAAGATGTCGACGTAGTGCTCGCTCTCGAAGCCCTCGCGCATCAGGATGTCGAACAGCGCCTGGGCACGCGGATGCACCTGGCCGATCGCCTCCTGGGCGCTGTCGGGCAACAGGGGCACGTAGATCGGGTAGCTCGGCATCAGCTCGGCGAGCATGGTACGGCTGTTCATTCCGCACAGCCGTTCGGCTTCGGCATAGCTGATACCGAGGAAGTTGCGGCCGACGGCATCCCAGAACGGCGCATTGCCGTCCTCGTCGCTGTAGCCGACCACCTCGTCCACCATGGCGTCGGCGAAACGTTCGGGGTGGCTGGCGACGAACAGTAGGCGGCCACGCGAGTTGAGCTCGGCCCACTGGGTATTCTCCAGCTCGGGCTGGATGTAGAAGCTGGTCAGCTGGCTGTTGCCGGTCAGGTCGTGGCACAGCGACAGCACGTGGATCCGGTTGTGTATCTGCAACTGACGCGAGGCGTGCACGAAGGTCTCGTTGCGGAAGCTGTAGAACGGTTCGGAAAAACCGGCGGTCGCCACTATCGCCGAGCAACCGAGCAGCCGGCCGCTGGCGGTATCCTCGAGAACGAAGAAGTAGCTCTCCTCGCCGTTGTAGCTGACCTCCGCGGCGAACGACGCCTCGGACACGCGGATCTTCTCCGCCAGGCGCTCGCCATCGTCCGGCAGCGAGGTGACACCGATGGGACTGTCCGCCGCCAGCCGCTGGACTTCGGGCAGATCGCCCATCCGGGCGGGGCGCATGATCAGCATCGGTGTCACTCCTCGTAGACGGATATCGGCGGTCAGGCGGCGGTCAGACCGGCCAGGGCGCGATCGAGACGGGCCATGCCCTCGTCGATGTCGGCCTCGCTGATCACCAGACTGGGGGCGAAACGCACCACGTCCGGACCGGCCACCAGGATCATCAGATCCTGCTGCTGGGCGGCGGTGACGATCTCGCCGGCACGCCCCTTCCAGGCATCGGTGAGCACCGCGCCAAGCAGCAGGCCCTTGCCGCGCACCTGGCTGAAGATGCCGTACTTCTCGCCTAGGCGGTTCAGCTCACGAGAGAAGTGCTCGCTGCGCGCCTGCACGCCGGACAGCACCTCGGGGGTGTTGACGATGCTGATCACCGCCTCGCCGACGGCACAGGCCAGCGGGTTGCCGCCGTAGGTGGTGCCGTGCACACCGACGCCGAAGTGCTTGGCCACCGCGTCGGTGGTGAGCATGGCGCTGACCGGGAAGCCGCCACCCAGGCTCTTGGCGCTGGTCAGGATGTCCGGGGTCACACCGTAGTGCATGTAGGCGAACAGCTCGCCGGTACGGCCAACGCCGGTCTGCACCTCGTCGAAGATCAGCAGCGCGCCGTGCTGGTCGCACAGCTCGCGCACGCCTTCCAAGTAGGCCTGATCGGCCGGCAGCACGCCACCCTCGCCCTGGATCGGCTCCAGCACCACCGCACAGGTGTTGTCGGAGATCTGCGCCCTCAGCGCCTCCAGATCGTTGTACGGCACATGGCTGATGCCCTCGATCTGCGGACCGAAGCCGGAGGAATACTTGGGCTGACCGGCCACGCTGACGGTGAACAGGGTACGACCGTGGAAGCTGTTGAGCGCGGAGATGATCTCGCACTTCTGCGGACCGGCGACCTCGTGACCGTAGCGGCGAGCCAGCTTGAAGGCGGCCTCGTTGGCCTCGGCGCCGGAGTTGGCGAAGAACACGCGCTCGGCGAAGGTGGCCTCGGTCAGCAGCTTGGCCAGGCGCAGGGCCGGCTCGTTGGTGAACACGTTGGACACGTGCCAGAGCTTCTGCGCCTGTTCGGTGAGCGCCTCGACCAGCGCCGGATGGGCATGACCGAGCACGTTCACCGCGATGCCGCCGGTGAAGTCCACCAGCTCGCGACCGTTCTGATCCCAGACGCGGCTGCCCTCGCCTCGCACCGGAATGAAGGCGGCGGGGGCGAAAACGGGAACCATCAGCTGGTCAAAATCGGCGCGTTGCACCGGCGCGTGCGGAACGGACATCGAACTCTCCTGCCTGGGCGGCTAAAAGGATTGAACTGCAAGGGATTGTAGAGACAACGGCCGGATCGGCATTGCAGGCATGCGACAACTTCGTACAGCCAGCGGCACCACTCCGGGAAAGGAACCACGCCGACGGGCTGGCGGGCGTGGAAAATGCGCAGTGTATAGGCTCAGCGCCGCCCGCTCAAAGTCCGCCATGGGGCAAGCCCGCTCAGCCCTGCTCGACCGGCCCGAGCGCCGCCCCCGCACCCAGCGTGGCGCCGCGGCGCAGGTTGCGGTCCTCGCGCGGGGTGACGCCGAAGAAGTTGCGGTAGGCGCTGGAAAAGTGCGGCCCGGACGAGAAGCCACAGGACAGGCCGATCTGGATGATCGAGGTACTGGTCTGCTGCAGCAGTTGCCGGGCACGATTCAGGCGCAGCTCCAGGTAGTACTGGCTGGGCACCCGGCTGAGGTACTGCTTGAAGATCCGCTCCAGCTGGCGACGCGACACGCAGACGTGCTGGGCGATCTCGTCGGTGGTCAGCGGCTCCTCGATGTTGGCCTCCATCAGCAGTACCGCCTGGGTCAGCTTGGGATGGCTGGCGCCCAGGCGATTGCGCAGCGGCACGCGCTGGCGCTCGCTGCCCTCGCGGATGCGCTCGAGCACCAGCTCCTCGGCGATCGCCGCCGCCAGATCGCTGCCATGATCGCGGGCGAGCATCTCGAGCAGCATGTCCAGCACCGCGAGGCCGCCGCAGGTGGTCAGGCGATCACGATCCCACTCGAACAGCTGGCTGGTGGCGGTCACCTGGGCGAACTGCTCGCTGAAGTCGTCCTGCCAACGCCAGTGCAGCGCCACCCGGTAACCATCCAGCAGACCGAGCTGGGCCAGCGGATACAGGCCCGCGCCGACGGCGGCGAGCAGGGTGTCCTGCTGCGCGACCTGGCGCAGTGCCGCAGCCAGCTCGGGCGCCAGCTCGGGCGGCTCCTCGGCGAGCAGGAACAGGCGCCCGCCCCCCGCGAGACTCCCGGCCCAGGGCTGTCCGGGCAGCGGCCAAGCGCCCTCGCGCGGCGCCTCGGCCTGCAGGAAGCCGATCTCGTAGCGCGCCTCCGGATGCAGGCGAGCCGCCAGCTGCAGGACCTCGTCGATCAGGGACAGGGTGAGCGGACGCACGTCCGGCCAGTAGAGAAATGCGAGATGTGAAGTCATGGGCGGCAGTGTGGCCGGATTGCGGGCACAAGGCTAGGCAGGGGCGATGGACGAGCCGGCAATTTAACCGGAAGCCGCGAAAAATGCACCAAAAAAGGGCATTAGCCCCCCCCCCCTCAAGGGCGCCGCGCGGAAATCTCCGGCGGCAATTTTGCCGGCTCCGGCGCCGCCCGACGCGCCTAGAATGGGGCGTTCGCCATCACGAGGGACCACCGTTGGATTCGCTGACCCAGGCCCTGCTCGGCGCCAGCCTGCAGGGCGCCCTGCTCGGCCGCTGGCAGGGGCGCAAGGCGCTGCTGTATGGCGCCACCCTGGCCACCCTGCCCGACCTCGACGTGCTGATCGACTACGGCGACGCCGTGGCCAACATGACCCAGCACCGCGGCTTCAGCCACTCGCTGTTCGTGCTGGCCGGCGTCAGCCTGCTGCTGACCTGGCTGCTGCGGCGCTGGCGCCCCCATCCGGGCTACTCGGGGCGCCGCCTGCTGACCTGCATCGGCCTGATCCTGTTCACCCACGTGCTGCTGGATGCCTTCACCAGCTACGGCACCCAGCTCCTCTGGCCGCTGCCCACCCCGCCGGTGACCTGGTCGACCATCTTCATCATCGACCCGCTGTACAGCCTGCCGCTGCTCCTCGCCGTGCTCGCCGGCCTGGCCAGCGGACGCGAGCGCCTGCTGCAGCGCGGCAGCATCCTGGCCCTGCTGCTGTCGAGCCTGTACCTGGGCTTCACCGTGGCCGGCAAGCAGATGGCCGAGCAGCGCGTCGGCGCCGAACTGGCGCGCCAGGGCATCGCCGCCGAGGCACTGTTCAGCGCGCCGACGCCGTTCAACAGTCTGCTGTGGCGGGTGGTGGCCCTCGACGGCAGCCACTACCACGAAGCGCTGGTCGGCTGGCTCGATCCGCGACCGCCGCAACTGCACCGCATCGAGCGCGGCAGCGCGCTGGCCTCCGCCCTGACCGCTTCGCCGCAGCATCGGCGCCTGCTCTGGTTCACCGGCGGCTTCCTGCGCTACGACCAGCTGGGCGATCAGCTGGTGGTCACCGACCTGCGCATGGGCATGACCGGCCTGCACCCGTTCCGCTTCGCCCTGGCCGAGCGCCGCGGCGACGCCTGGCAGGCACTGCCGACCAGCCGGCGCTGGAACGCCGAGCGCGGCAGCCTGCGGCACCTGCACAGCCTGTGGCAGCGCATCTGGCCGCCGCACCCGGAAATCCCGCTACTGGTCTGGGCCGGCGAGCTGCGCCAGGCCCAAACGCAAACGCCGCGTCAGTCTGCGGCCCATCAGGGCTTCGACTGAACGCGGCGTTTGCCGCGCCCTTCGCCAGCCGGCGAAGGGCGGTGACCGCCGATCAGCTCGGCTGCTGCAGCTCGAGCACGTCGCTGGTGCGCGCACGCACGCGACGCAGCAGCTCGGCGTCCGTCTCCAGGGCCTTCTCGTCGGCCTCGAAGATCTTGCCCAGGCGCTCCTGCCAGGCGGCGCTCTTGTACTGCTCGGGGAAGCAGCGCTCGATCACCTCAAGCATGACCGAGACCGACACCGAGGCGCCCGGCGAAGCGCCCAGCAGCGCGGCGATGGTGCCGTCGGCCGCAGCGACGATCTCGGTGCCGAACTGCAGGATGCCGCCCTTCTTGGCGTCCTTCTTGATGATCTGCACGCGCTGACCGGCGATTTCCAGACGCCAGTCTTCCTTCTTCGCCGCCGGGAAGAACTTGCGCAGGGCTTCCAGACGCTGATCCTCGGACTGCAGCACTTCCTTGATCAGGTACTTGGTCAGATCCATGTTGTCGCGCGCCACGGCCAGCATCGGGCCGAGGTTGTTGGGACGGATCGACAGCGGCAGGTCGAGGAAGGAACCCTGCTTGAGGAACTTGGTGGAGAAGCCGGCGAAGGGTCCGAACAGCAGGGACTTGTTGCCGTCGACCACGCGGGTGTCCAAGTGCGGCACGGACATCGGCGGCGCACCGATATCGGCCTGGCTGTAGACCTTGGCCTGGTGCTGCTTGACGATTTCCGGGTTGTCGCAGCGCAGCCACTGGCCGCTGACCGGGAAGCCGCCGAAGCCCTTGCCTTCCTCGATGCCGGACTTCTGCAGCAGGGTCAGCGCCGCGCCGCCGGCGCCGAGGAACACGAAGCGCGCGACCAGCTCGCGGCTGCCGCCACGCGCCTTGTCGTCGATGATCAGGCGCCAGCGGCCGTCGGCCTCGCGGCGCAGATCGGTGATCTTCTGGTTGTAGGCAACCTGGCAGCCTTCGCTGTTTTCCAGGTGCTTGAGGAGCTTCTGGGTCAGCGCGCCGAAGTTGACGTCGGTGCCGCCCATGGCGCGGGTCGCGGCCAGCGGCTCGTCGGTGGTGCGGCCCTGCATCAGCAGCGGCGCCCACTGGCCGATGGTCTCGCGATCCTCGGTGTATTCCATGTCATCGCTGAAGCAGTGATGCGACTTCAGGGCATCGAAACGCTTGCGCAGGTAGGAAACGCCCTTCTCACCGCGCACGAAGCTCATGTGCGGGACCGGGTTGATGAAGTCCTTGGGCGACTTGAAGTAGCCCTGCTCCACCAGGTAGGCCCAGAATTGCCGCGAGACTTCGAACATCGTGTTGATGTTCACCGCCTTGGCAATGTTGACCGAGCCATCCGGACCTTCCGGGGTGTAGTTCAGCTCGCACAGTGCAGCGTGGCCGGTTCCCGCGTTGTTCCACGGGAAGGAACTCTCCGCAGCCCCGGATTCCAGTTGCTCCAGGACTTCGATCTTGAGGCTCGGGTCGAGCTCTTTCAGCAGGACGGCCAGGGTTGCGCTCATGACGCCTGCCCCGACGAATACCAGATCCGGCTGCTCACTACCAGTTTGCATCATTCATGCTCCTGAGACACAGGTTTCGCATTTTACCTCGGATCGTCTACAGACGCGTACTGTAGTCCGTCCGACCAAGGTACTACACGCTCCCGGAATACCCCCCGGATAAGGGGGGCAGGCGAAGGCGGCGCAATGCTAACGGTGTGCGCCGCACAACGCCAGTAGCTCCTGGTGGTAAGGGCGAAAAAGTCTAGGACGGGCACTTGCCTGCAAAAACCGCCTGCTCGGGGCCGCGCCGGCTCTGCGGTAGGGCTAAGCGGCGACGCACTACAGCACGCGGAAAGGACAGTCTCCACGCCCGCGCGCCGGCGGCACGGATTGTCGACACTTGCCAGGATATGGGGCGACGACCGCGCCATGCGCCGCACAGGCTGCCGCGCCGTGGCTCTGCCCGGAGCGACAAAGCCCCGGGACAGAGCGCCCGTTCAGAGGACAGACTCGAACAGCTCGAGCTGCGGCGGCCCCAGGTAGATCTCGCGCGGGCTCTTGCCGGCGTTGGCGTGGGCCTTGCGGAACGACTCGGAATGGGTCCAGTCCTCGAAGGCCTGGGCGGAGGCCCACTCGGAATAGGAGGAGAACAGGGTGTACTCCTCGGTCTGCGGCCCCTGCAGCAGGTGGAAGCGCAGGAAGCCGGGCACCTCGTCGAGGTAGCTTTCGCGCTGGCGCCAGTGGGCGATGAAGGTTTCTTCGTGCCCGCGAGCGATCTTGAAGCGGTTCATGGCAAGGAACATGGGCGAAACTCCGCTGGTCGGAAAGCGGCCATTCTAGCCGCGGACGCTCAGTGCTGCAGGTGACCGTACAGCCGCGCGTACAGCCCGCCTTCGGCGATCAGCTGCTGATGGTCGCCCTGCTCGGCGATGCGCCCGCCGTCGAACACCAGCACGCGGTCGGCCTGTTTCACCGCGCTGAGGCGGTGGGCGATGATCAGCGTGGTGCGGCCGGCGAGGAAGCGTCCCAAGGCCTGGTGCAGGGCGTACTCGGTGGCGGCGTCGAGCGCCGAGGTGGCCTCGTCGAGGATCACCACCTTGGGCTCGGCGAGGATCATCCGGGCGATCGCCAGGCGCTGGCGCTGACCACCGGAGAGACGCACGCCGGAGCGACCGACCACGCTGTCCAGCCCCTGCGGCAGGGCGCGCACGCTATCGGCCAACTGGGCGATCTCCAGCGCCCGCCAGCAGGCGGCATCGTCGCGTTCGCGGCCCATGGTCAGGTTGGCGCGCACCGTGTCGTTGAACAGCGCCGGGTGCTGCAGCACCACCGCCACCTGCTCGCGCACCCGCTCCAGGCCGATCTCCTCGAGGCTGGCGCCGCCGAAGCGGATGCTGCCGGCCTGCGGGCTGTAGAGGCCGAGCAGCAGCTGCACCAGGGTGCTCTTGCCGCCGCCCGAGGCGCCGACGATGGCCACCTTCTCGCCGGGGGCGATGGACAGGTCGAGGCCATCGAGCACCGGCTCGTCGCGGTAGGCGAAGCGCAGGCCGTGCACCTCTATGCCAACGCTGGCCTGCCCGGCGAACGGATCGACGCTGGCCGGATAGCGCGGTTCGTCGGCGCGGGCGAGCAGCTCGTTGATCCGGCTCAGCGCGCCGCCGGCGGCATAGTAGGCGTACTGCAGGCCGAGCAGCTGCTCGACCGGGCCGATCATGTACCAGAGGTAGCTGAACACCGCGAGCATCTGGCCGATCGACAGGTCGGAGAACAGCACGGTGAGCATGGCCGCCGCGCGGAACACATCGATGCCGAACTGGAACAGCAGGCCGCTGGCGCGGTTGGCCGCATCGCTCTTCCACAGCGAGGCCACCGCGTAGTCGCGCACCTCGCGGGCGCGCTGGCCGAGGCGGCCGAGGAAGAAGCCCTGGCGATTGCCGGCGCGCACCTCCTGGATCGCCTCCAGCGTCTCGCCGAGCGCCTGGGTGAAGCGCGCGGTGCTGTCGTTCTCCAGCTTCTTCAGGTGCTTGACCTTCTTGCCGAGCAGCACCGTGGCGTAGATCACCAGCGGATTGAACAGCAGGATCAGCAGCGCCAGCTGCCAGTGCATCCACAGCAGGATGGCCGCGGTGCCGGTCAGGGTCAGGATGGCCACCAGGAAACGACTGAGGGTCTCGCCGACGAACTTGTCGAGGGTATCGAGATCGGTGACCAGATGGGCGGTCACGGTGCCGCTACCCAGACTCTCGTACTCGCCGAGGGAGATGCGCTTGAGCCGTTCGATCAGGCGCAGGCGCAGGCGGTAGACCACGTCCTTGGACAGCCCGGCGAACAGCCGGGCCTGCACCACGTTGAGCGCCAGCGCGGCGCCGCGCAGCAGCAGGGTGGTGAACAGGATCAGGCCGATGTAGCCGCCGGCCTGCTGCCAGGCAGTCGGCAACAGGCGGTCCATCAGGCGCAGCGCGGCGTCGCCGTGGCCGAGCAACACCTCGTCGACCAGCAGCGGCAGCAGCAGCGGGATGGGCACGCTGCACAGGGTGGCCAGCACCGCCACCAGGTTGGCGGTCAGCAGTTCGCGCCGATGGCCCAGCGCCAGCCGGCGGATCTCCGCCCAGCCGAGGCGATCCGGCGCCGCGCCCGAATCAGGCATGCGCCAGGTGCTCCAGCCAGCGCCCCAGCAGCGGCGCCAGCGCCTCCAGCGGCTGGTAGCCGTTGGTCAGCAGCGCCAGCTGGCCGTCACGCTCGGCGAGCAGGGTCGGAAAGCCGGCGATGCCGAGGTTCTGCGTCCGCCGGAAGTCGGCCTGGGTAGCCTCGCGCAGCGCGGCACTGTCGAAGGCCTCGGCAAACGCCTGGCGCGGCACGCCCGCGGCCTCGGCCAGCTCGACCAGCACGGCCGCCCGGCCGACATCACGCCCGTCCAGGTAGAAGGCCTGCTGGATGGCCTGCAGCAGCGGCCAGACCCGCGCGGGATCGAGCTCACGCACCGTGGCCAGGGCGCGGCAGGCCGGCTCGGTATCGTAGACGAAGCCCTCGGGCAGGGCGCCCTCGAAGCGGAAGGACTGGCCGGTGCGCGCGGTCACCGCTCGCCAGTGCTCGAGAATGTAGTCGCGCGTGACGCCATCCAGAGCCTGGCGGGTGCCGGCGCGCAGTCCGCCGACCAGCAGCTGCGCCTCGACCCCGGCGGCCCGCGCCTGCCCGGCCAGGGCGTCGAACACCGGCGCGAAGCCCCAGCACCAGGAGCACATGGGATCCATCACGTAGAGCAGGCGGGCGTTCATCCGGGCTCCTCCGCACGGCGAGCGAACACAGCCGTGCCCCGGTGGCCGGGACGCGGCGCGACAGTGATCAGTGGTGGTGATGGTCGTGCTTGCTGCCGCCCATGCAGGTCGGCGAAGCCGGGGCGACGCCCTGGGCGGCCCATTCCTCCGGCGTGTAGGTGTGCAGGGCCAGGGCGTGGAAGCTGCCCATCAGCTCGCCGAGGGTGGCGTAGACCTTCTGGTGGCGCTTGACCGCATTCAGCCCGGCGAACTGCGGGCTGACCACCACGGCCTTGAAGTGGCTTTCCTCGCCGCGACTGTGCATGTGGCTCTCGTTGAGGACTTCGAGGTGCTGCGGCTCGAGGGCGGCCAGCGCCTGCTGGATCTGCTGCTGCTTGGACATCGGTGTTCTCCGGCATGCGTGGGGCCGCCGACGGCGCCCCGTGATGGGCTCATTCTGCGCAGATCGCCCGAGCCGCTCAAGCGCAGGACTGTCGCAGCGGCGGGACGGACGGCCGCCCGGCCCCGGCGGCGCCGTCCTAGACTGGGGGAAAAACCTGCGGAGAGCGTGCGATGAGCCGCATCGAAACCGACAGCCTGGGGCCGATCGAAGTCCCCGACGAAGCCTACTGGGGCGCGCAGACCCAGCGCTCGCTGATCAACTTCGCCATCGGCGGCGAACACATGCCGCTGGCGGTGATCCACGCCCTGGCGCTGATCAAGAAGGCCGCCGCGCGGGTCAACGCGCGCAGCGGCGAGCTGCCGGCGGACATCGCCGCGCTGATCGAACGGGCGGCCGACGAGGTGCTCGCCGGCCACCTCGACGGGCAGTTCCCGCTGGTGGTCTGGCAGACCGGCAGCGGCACGCAGAGCAACATGAACGTCAACGAGGTGATCGCCGGACGCGCCAACGAGCTGGCCGGCCAGGCGCGCGGCGGCAAGAGTCCGGTGCACCCCAACGATCACGTCAACCGCGCGCAGAGTTCCAACGACTGCTTCCCCACCGCGATGCACATCGCCGTGGTGCTGGCCGTCCACGCGCAGCTGCTGCCGGCGCTGCACGAACTGCGGGACGGCCTCGCCGAGCAGGCCCGGCGGCACGCCGATCTGGTGAAGACCGGGCGCACGCACCTGATGGACGCCACGCCGATCACCTTCGGCCAGGAGCTGTCGGCCTTCGTCGCCCAGCTGGAGCTGGCCGACCAGGCCATCCACGCCGCGCTGCCGGCGGTCTGCCAACTGGCCCAGGGCGGTACGGCGGTGGGCACCGGGCTGAATGCGCCGCAGGGCTTCGCCGAGGCCATCGCCCGCGAGATCAGCGAACTGTCCGGGCAACTGTTCGTCAGCGCGCCCAACAAGTTCGCCGCCCTCGCCGGCCACGAGCCGCTGGTCGCCCTGTCCGGAGCGCTGAAGACCCTGGCGGTGGCGCTGATGAAGCTGGCCAACGACCTGCGCCTGCTCGGCTCCGGGCCGCGCGCGGGGTTCGCCGAGGTGCGCCTGCCGGCCAACGAGCCGGGCAGCTCGATCATGCCCGGCAAGGTCAATCCGACCCAGTGCGAGGCGCTGTCGATGCTCGCCTGCCAGGTGCTCGGCAACGACACCACGGTGAGCTTCGCCGCCAGCCAGGGCCACCTGCAGCTCAACGTGTTCAAACCGGTGATCGTGCACAACCTGCTGCAGTCGATCCGCCTGCTCGGCGACGGCTGCCGCAACTTCAACGAGCACTGCGTGCGCGACATGCAGCCGGACGCCGCGCGCATGGCCGAACACCTGGAGCGCGGCCTGATGCTGGTCACCGCGCTCAACCCGCACATCGGCTACGACAAGGCCGCGCAGATCGCCAAGAAGGCCTACGCGGAAGGCCTCAGCCTACGCGAGGCCGCCCTCGCCCTTGGCTACCTGAGCAACGAGGAGTTCGACCGCTGGGTGCGCCCCGAGCAGATGCTGCAGCCCGGCGCGCAGGGCTGACCCTCAGGCCTGCGGACGCGCCTTGAGCAGGGCTGCCAGCGCCGAGCCACAGGCCACCAGCAACGCGCCGCCGTAGGCCAGGGCGTTGAGTTCCTCGGCCTGGACCTGGGCCGGCCACAGCCCGGCGGCCACGGCGACGGCCAGCAGGGTCACCAGCGGCGTCAGTGCCAGTGCCGCGCTGACCCGCGAGGCCTCCCAGTGCGCCAGCGCCTCGGCGAAGGCGCCGTAGGCCACCAGGGTATTCAGGCAGCAGCCGACCAGCAGCCACAGCTGCACATCGCTGAGGGCCAACAGCTGCAGTGGATGCGCCCAGGGGGTGAGCAGCAGCGCGCAGGCCAGGTAGATCGCCATCATGATCTGCGCCGAACTCCACACGGTGAGCAACTGCTTCTGCGCCAGCCCATAGAACACCCAGAGCAGCGCGGCGGCCAGCACGGTCAGCACGCCGATGGTGTAGCTGCCGAGCGAGCCGAACAGCTCGTCCAGGCGCTGGTTGAAGAACAGGCCGAAACCGAGCAGCAGCACCAGCAGGCCGACCAGCTGGCCGCGGCTGAACGACTCGCGGAACACCAGCAGGCTGGCCAGCAGCAGCATGATCGGCGCGGTCTGGATCAGCAGCTGGGTGGTGCCGGCGCTGAGGCGCTCGAGGCCGAGCAGGTAGAGCACGTAGTTGGCGGTGAGGCCGAACACCGCCAGCACCAGCAGCCAGCGCCCGCCGCCCTTGAGCGGCCGCAGCGCCGGCAGACGCCGGCTGGCGCCGAGCCAGACGAGCAGGATCAGCCCCGAGCTGAGCAGGCGATACCAGGTCACGGTGACCGGATCCATCACCTGCAGGACCTGCTTGAGCATGATCGGCAACACGCCCCACAGCAGGGTGGTCACCAGGGAGAGGAACAGACCGAGCAGCCAGCGGCCGGAGGAGATGTGCATGGGCAGTACCGAAGCGGTCAAAGGGCGATTCTAGACGCCACCGGGCCTGCCGTCAGCCACTGGTCGCATGCCCGAGCCGGCGGCAGCGCGGCGACTAGACTGAAACAGTCCATGCCACCTTTGGGAGAACGGCCCATGTTCGTAAAACGCCAGCACGACTCGGCACCGGCCACCCACTACCGCAGCGACCGCATCAGCACCGTATGCGGCCAGTACTTTTTCGCCACGCGCGAGGGAACCCTGGAGGGGCCGTTCTTCACCCGCTTCGATGCCCAGCAGGCGGCCAACCGCTACGTCAACAACCTGATCAGCCTCGGCCAGGCCGCGCCCGCCAAGCCCATGCAGCCCCAGCGCGGTTACTGAGCCGGCGCCCGCCGCCCCCGGGCGGCGGGCCGTCAGTGCTGTCGCGCGAAGGCCGCCTCGAGCGCTTCGTTGAGGGTGCGCAGCACCTTGACCCGGGCGAAGCGCTTGTCGTTGGCCTCGATCAGGGTCCAGGGCGCGATCTCGGTGCTAGTGCGATCGACCATGTCGTTGACCGCATCCACGTACTGCGACCACTTCTCGCGATTGCGCCAGTCCTCCTCGGAGATCTTGAAGCGCTTGAAGGCGGTGGCCTCGCGCTCCTTGAAGCGTTCGAGCTGGGTCTGCTGGTCGATGGCCATCCAGAACTTGACCAGCACCAGCCCGGCGTCGGTCAACTGCTCCTCGAAATCGTTGATCTCGCCGTAGGCACGCAACCAGTCGGCCTGCGAGCAGAAGCCCTCGACCCGCTCGACCAGCACGCGCCCGTACCAGGAGCGGTCGAACATGGTGAAGTGGCCGCGCGCCGGGATGTGCCGCCAGAAGCGCCACAGATACGGCTGGGCCAGCTCCTCCTCGGTGGGCGCCGCCACCGGCACGATGCGGTACTGCCGCGGGTCCAGTGCGCCGGCCACGCGGCGGATCGCCCCGCCCTTGCCGGCGGCGTCGTTGCCCTCGAACACCGCCACCAGCGAATGACGGCGCATGCGCTTGTCGCGCAGCAGGCGGGCGAGACGCGCCTGCTCGACCACCAGCTCGTGCTGGTAGGCCTCCTTGCCCAGGCTGCGGGTCATGTCCAGGCTGTCGACCAGGCCGCGGTTGTCGATGCTCGCCGCCACCGGTGCGGCGTGGGGCTGGCGCTTGGGCCGCTCCTTGAGCTGCAGCGCCGCCTGCAGGCCCTCGAGCAGGATGCGCCCGACGGTGAGACTGCGATAGCGCTCGTCGCTGCCCTCGACCACGTACCAGGGCGCATAGTCGCGGCTGGTGTGCCTGAGCACCCGCTCGCCGTAGCGCACGAAGCGGTCGTAGGTCTTCGACTGCTGCCAGTCCAGCGGGCTGATGCGCCAGCTGTGCAGCGGGTCGTCCTGCAGCGACTTGAGGCGGGCCTTCATCTGCTGCTTGGACAGATGGAACCAGAACTTGAAGATCAGCGCGCCCTCGTCGCAGAGCATGCGCTCGAAGCGCTCGGCGCTGTCGATGGCCTGGTCCAGCTGGGCGTCGTCGATGTGCCCGTGCACCCGCCCCTGGAGCATCTGGCTGTACCAGTTGCCGAAGAAGATCCCGGTACGCCCCTTGGGCGGCAGGCGCCGCCAGTAGCGCCAGTACGGCGGGCGCGCCAGCTCCTCGTCGGTCTGCTGGTCGAAGGTTTCCACCTGGATCAGCCGCGGGTCCATCCACTCGTTGAGCAGCTTGACCGTCTCGCCCTTGCCGGCACCCTCGATGCCGTTGAGCAGGACGATCAGTGGAAAACGGGCCTGCTGGCGCAACTCGAACTGCGCCTCCAGCAGCGCCTCGCGCAGGGCCGGCACGGCGGCGTCGTAGGCTTCCTTGTCGATCTGGTGACCGATCTCGGCGGACTCGAACATAAGGGCTCTCCTTGCAGTATGCCGGCAGCCTAGCCGATCCGCGGCGCGCCCGCACCGGGCGGCGCAACCGCCGGCGGTGCGATCGGCTAGAATGGCGCGTCCTCCCATCGCCAGCCTCACCATGACCGAACAAGCGCACGCCCAGCTCGACTGGGACGAACAGGGCCAACCGCTGTCCCGCACCTTTGGCGACGTGTACTTCTCCCGCGCCAGTGGCCTCGAGGAGACCCGCCACGTGTTCCTCGCCCACAACCGGCTGGCCGAGCGCTTCGCCACCCTGCCGGCGGATGGCCGCCTGGTGATCGGCGAGACCGGCTTCGGCACCGGGCTGAACTTCCTCTGTGCCTGGCAGCTGTTCGAACAGACCGCGCAGGAGGGCGCGCGTCTGCACTTCGTCAGCGTCGAGAAGTACCCGCTGAGCCGCGCCGACCTCGCGCGCGCCCTGGACCTGTGGCCGGAACTGGCGCCATTCGCCACGCAGCTGTTGGCGCAGTACGTGGCGGTGCATCCGGGCTTCCAGCGTCTGGTGTTCGCCGGCGGGCGGGTGATCCTCACCCTGCTGGTGGGCGATGTCCTCGACTGCCTGCCGCAGCTGGACGCACGCATCGACGCCTGGTTCCTCGACGGCTTCTCGCCGGCGAAGAACCCGCAGATGTGGACGCCGGCGCTGTTCGCCCAGCTCGCCCGTCTGAGCGCCCCCGGCGCGACCCTGGCCACCTTCACCTGCGCCGGGTTCGTGCGCCGCGGCCTCAACGAGGCCGGTTTCGCCATGGCCAAGGTCGGCGGCTTCGGCCACAAGCGCGAGATGCTCGCCGGACACTTCCAGGGCAGCGCGCCGGCCCCCGGCAAGCCCTGGTATGCCCGTCCGCCGCAGACGCCGGGCCCGCGCGCGGTGCTGGTGGTCGGCGGAGGCCTGGCCGGCTGCGCCACCGCGGCGAGCCTGGCCGCCCGCGGCTGGCAGGTGACCCTGCTCGAGCGGCATGCCGCGCTCGCCACGGAAGCCTCCGGCAATCCGCAGGGGGTGCTCTACCTCAAGCTGTCGGCGCACGGCACCGCGCTGTCGCAGCTGGTGGTCGGCGGCTTCGGCTACACCCGCCGGCAGCTTGCCCGCCTGCAGGACGGCCGCGACTGGAGCGCCTGCGGCGTGCTGCAGCTGGCCTTCGACGCCCGCGAAGCGGAACGCCAGGCGCGCCTGGCGAGCGCCTTCCCCAGCGACCTGCTGCGCCCGGTCGATGCCGCCGAAGCGGCGCAACTGGCCGGAGTGCCGCTGGAGCAGGGCGGCCTGTGGTTCGAGGAAGCCGGCTGGGTACACCCGCCGGCGCTGTGCCAGGCGCTGGTCGCCCATCCCCGCATCCGCGTGGTGACCGGCGCCGCGGCCTTCACGCTGCAGCGAGAAGACGGCCTGTGGCAGGCCCGCCAGGGCGATCGCCTGCTGGCCAGCGCGCCGGTCGCCGTGCTGTGCACCGCCAGCGAGGTGCTGCACTTCCCCGCCGCCGCCCATCTCAAGCTCAAGCGCATCCGCGGCCAGATCACCCGCCTGCCAGCCACCGCGAGCAGCCGCGCGCTGCGCAGCGTGCTGTGCGCCGAGGGCTACATCGCCCCGGTGCGCGCCGACGAGCACACCCTGGGGGCCAGCTTCAACTTCCAGCGCGACGACCTGGAGCTGTCCGCCGCGGAGCATGCCGACAACCTCGGCATGCTGCGGCAGATATCCCCGCACCTCGCCGAGGCGCTGCACAGCGAGCGGCTCGACCCGCAGCACCTGCAGGGACGCGCGGCCTTCCGCAGCACCACACCGGACTATCTGCCGCTGATCGGCCCGCTGGTCGACGCGGCCGCGTTCAGCGCCGCCTACGTCGCCCTGGGCAAGGACGCGTCGCGGCGCATCGACACGCCGGCGCCCTGGCTGGAGGGGCTGTACGTCAACTGCGGCCACGGCTCGCGCGGCCTGATCAGCGCTCCGCTGGCCGGCGAGCTGCTGGCCGCCTGGCTGGACGACGAGCCGCTGCCCCTGCCCCGCGCGGTGGCCGAGGCCTGCCACCCCAGCCGCTTCCTGCTGCGCGAACTGATCCGCGGGCGCTGAGGCCGACAATCCGCGAAGCCGCACGTCGCAGCTGGCGGATCGGCGTATTGCATTTGCGCGGGCCGCTCAAGATACTCCAGGGGGTACCCAGGAAGCCCACACAGGAGTCCCCCATGCGCATCGCCACCCTTGCCCTGCTGATCGCCTTCGCCAGTCAGGCCAACGCCGCCGACAGCCAGCAGCTCGCCGCCGAGGGCGCCGCCCTGATCCCGCCGTTCCAGCAGCAGCTGCTGGCCACCGTCAAGGCCGCCATGCAGGAAGGCGGGCCGGCCAAGGCCGTCGAGGCCTGCCAGCTGCTGGCTCCGCAGATCACCGCCCAGCACAGCCAGGCCCCCTGGAAAGTCGGGCGCACGGCGCTTAAGCTGCGCAATCCGAACAACGCGCCGGATGCCTGGGAACGCCAGGTGCTGGAGCAGTTCGCCGCCCGCGCCGCCGCCGGCGAGCCGGTCGCCGACCTCAAGCATGCCGAAGTCGTCGATGGCGAGTTCCGTCTGATGAAGGCCATTCCCACCGGCGAGCCCTGCCTGGCCTGCCATGGCCAGAACATCAAGCCCGAGCTGGCCGCGGTGATCGACCAACGCTATCCGCAGGATCAGGCCCGCGGCTTCGCTCTCGGCGAACTGCGTGGCGCCTTCACCCTGCGTCGCCCCCTGGAAACCCGGAATGAGTGAAACCCGCCAGAACCATCAGGACGCCATGCTCAAGCGTCTGGCCCGCATCGAGGGCCAGATACGCGGCCTGCAGGCGATGATTCGCCGCGGCGAGGACTGCGAGGCCGTCGCCCAGCAGTTCGCCGCGGCGCGCAAGGCCCTCGACCGCGCCTACCAGGAGCTGCTCGCCTGCCTGCTGGAGGAGGCGGTCCTCGACCCCGAGCAGGACAGCAGCGCTACCCTGGCACGGGTGCGCAGCATCTTCACCAAGTACACTTGAGGCATGGAAACTGACGGCAGCACGGACGCTGCGGTGTCCGATGACCTGCCGAGATAGCCATGCTGATTCCCCACGACCTGCTCGAAGCCGATACCCTGACCCGCCTGATCGAGGACTTCGTCACCCGCGACGGCACCGACAACGGCGACGAGACCCCACTGCACACCCGCGTCGAGCGGGTCCGCCACGCCCTCGCCCGCAACGAGGCGGTCATCGTCTTCGATCCCGACAGCCAGCAGTGCCAGCTGGCGCTGCGCCGCGACGTGCCGGCGGAGTGGCTGGCCAGCGACTGAAGCCCCTGCGCGCGGACTTCAGCCGCGCAAACCGCCCTCGTGCTCCCAGGCGCAGCGCATGCGCAGCACCCCTTCGCCGGGGTGATGGCAGCCCTGCTCGCTTTCCCAGCGGAAGGTATGGAAGCCGCGCAGCTCGGTGTCCAGGTGCACCACCGCGCTGGACCAGTACAGCCGCCCAAGCAAGGTCTCGAACTGCCTGAGCCAGGCGGCCCACTCGTACTCCACCGCGCGGTAGCTGGCACCGAAATGGATCACCTGGGTCTGGTACAGGCCATCGCCCGGGAAGCGGCAGAAGGAGAACATCTGCCGGCTGAGCAGCGACAGCGCGCCGATCTCCGGCAGCTCGTCCAGCACCCGCCGATTGTGCTGGCGCCGCGCGCGGTGCTCCTGCGGATCCCCCGAGGGGCAGTCGCGGATGCAGCCATAGACGATGGATTCCGGATCCACTCCGACACTCTCCTGAAAACAGGCCCGCCTTCTATCACAGCGACCGACCGCTGGAAAGGAACTGCTCGCCAGTCTGCCCCGGGCAGTCCGCGCACAAACGAAAAGGGGGCAGCCCGCAGGCTGCCCCCTTTCCGGTCACCGGATCCCGGATTGCTTAGTGCGCTACGGCACCAGTGGCACCCAGACCGGTCTGCGAACGCACGAACTGCGGGAAGAAGCGCTCGCGCTCTTCGGCAGCCGACTTCGAACGGTCGGTGATCGAGAAGAACCACAGACCAGCGAAGGAGGCGATCATGGCGAACAGCGCCGGGTACTTGTACGGGAAGATGGCTTCCTTGAAGTGCAGGACGTCGACCCACACGGTCGGGCTGAGGATGGTCAGCAGCAGGGCAGTGATCAGGCCCAGCGCACCGCCGATCAGGGCACCGCGGGTGGTCAGGTTCTTCCAGTACATGGAGAGGAACAGGATCGGGAAGTTGCAGCTGGCAGCCACGGAGAAGGCCAGACCCACCATGAAGGCGATGTTCTGGTTCTCGAAGGCGATACCCAGCAGGATGGCCAGCACACCCAGAGCCAGAGTGGTGCGCTTGGTCACTTTCATTTCCTGCTCTTCGGTGGCCTTGCCCTGCTTGATCACGCAAGCGTACAGGTCGTGGGCCACGGCGGAGGCGCCAGCCAGAGCCAGACCGGCAACCACGGCCAGAATGGTGGCGAAGGCGACCGCGGAGATGAAGCCGAGGAACAGGTTGCCGCCCACAGCCTTGGCCAGGTGGATGGCGACCATGTTGGTGCCGCCGACGATGGCGCCGGTAGCGTCCTTGAACTCCGCGTTGGTGCTGACCAGCAGGATCGCGCCGAAGCCGATGATGAAGGTCAGGATGTAGAAGTAGCCGATGAAGCCGGTAGCGTAGAACACGCTCTTGCGCGCTTCCTTGGCGTCGGACACGGTGAAGAAGCGCATCAGGATGTGCGGCAGACCAGCGGTACCGAACATCAGGGCCAGGCCCAGGGAGATCGCGGAGATCGGGTCGGAAACCAGACCGCCGGGAGCCATGATGGCTTCTTTCTTGGCGTGCAGGGCGACGGCATCGGTGAACAGCTTGCTGAAGTCGAAACCGACCGAGACCAGAACCATCAGGGCCATGAAGCTGGCGCCGGAGAGCAGCAGCACCGCCTTGATGATCTGCACCCAGGTGGTGGCCAGCATGCCGCCGAACATCACGTAGCAGACCATCAGCACGCCCACCAGGACCACCGCCACCATGTAGTCGAGACCGAACAGCAGCTGGATCAGCTTGCCGGCACCGACCATCTGGGCGATCAGGTAGAAGGCCACCACGACCAGCGAGCCGAAGGCCGACAGGACGCGGATCGGAGTCTGGCCGAGGCGATAAGAGGCCACGTCGGAGAAGGTGAACTTGCCCAGGTTGCGCAGGCGCTCGGCCATCAGGAACAGGATCAGCGGCCAGCCGACCAGGAAGCCGATGGAGTAGATCAGGCCGTCGAAGCCGCTGGTGAACACCAGGGCGGAAATACCCAGGAAGGACGCCGCGGACATGTAGTCACCGGCGATCGCCAGGCCGTTCTGGAAACCGGTGATGCTGCCGCCGGCGGTGTAGTAGTCGGCGGTGGAGGTGTTGCGCTTGGCTGCCCACTTGGTGATGCCCATGGTGAACACGATGAACACCACGAACATGATGATGGCGGTCCAGTTGGTCGCCTGCTTCTGTACTTCGCCAGTCAGGGCTTCGCCCGCCAGCAGCATCGGGGATGCTGCCATCAGCGCGGCAGCGGTCAGGAAACGAGAGATCATTATTTCTGGGCCTCGTTGAGGATTTCCTGGGTGATACGGTCGAACTCGCCGTTGGCACGCTGCACATAGATGCCGGTCAGGATGAAGGACAGGAAGATCAGGCCCAGCCCCGCCGGGATACCCCAGGTAATGATGCTGCCTTCGCTCAGGGGGGTGCCCAGGAGCTTGGGATCGAACGCGATCACGAGGATGAACGCATAGTAGGCAACCAGCATGATGATGGCCAAAAGCCAGGCGAAACGCCCGCGCTTGGCCACCAACTCCTGGAAGCGTGGGTTGGCATAGATCTGCCGATACACGTTTTCATTGTTCATTGTTGGTCTCCACGTCAGTCGAGCCCCCCGAGGGCGGCATGGGGCGCTACTTTAGGGCCCCATCAGGTGAACGCCAGACGACTTTAGTCGTGCCTGAAAGCCTTGATCTTGAGCGCTCGCGGCCTTGACAGAAAAAAATGGTGACAATTCGACCTTTGATTGAGATCACCTATTCGAGCTATCGAAGGCGGTTATTTCCCTCCTGCGGGTGCGTGGCCCATGCTTGCTCTCAAGCGATAACCACTCTCATCCCGCAAGCGAGGAGACGGGCCATGCTCAAGACCATGACCTTCACCCTGATGCATTTCTGCATCGCCTTCAGCGTGGCCTACGCCCTGACCGGCAGCGTGACCGTCGGCGGCCTGCTGGCCATCGTGGAGCCGCTGTGCAATTCGGTCGGCTTCTTCCTGCACGAGAAGGCCTGGCAACGCGTCGAGCGCCGGCAGCCGAACGCTCGGGGCGCTGCGCGTCGGGGCTGGCAGCACCGGCACGCCTGAGTACGATAGCCCCATCCTGGCGGCGCCTCGTTACAGAACATGCGCGCCTCTGGCGTGCCGACCAGACCCTCTTTAATATCCGCGGCTTCGCCTACCGACCCGTGCCGCCATGAACGCCCCAACGCGCTCCCTGCCACTCTATTTTCTGCTCCTCCTGCTCACCCTGCTCGCCCTGGCCGGCCTCTGGTACGGTCTCGGCCGCGAACAGGCCCTGCCCGACCCGCAACTGGCCGACGGCAAGCTGCAATGCGCCTCCTACAGCCCGTTCGACCATGACCAGTCGCCCTTCAACAAGCCGCTGAACATCCGCCGCGAGCGTGTCGAGGCCGACGTCGCCCTGCTCGCCCAACGCTTCAACTGCCTGCGGACCTACTCGGTCACCGGACTCGACTACCTGCCCGACCTGGCGCGCCAGCATGGCATCAAGCTGATGATCGGCGCCTGGGTCAGCCGCGCGCCCAAGGCGACCCGCCGCGAGATCGAGCGGGTGATCCGCATGGCCAATGCCCACCCGGACGTGGTGAGTGCGGTGATCGTCGGCAACGAGGCCCTGCTGCGCCGGGAAATCACCGCCAAACGGCTGGCCGCGCTGATCGAGGAAGTGAAGGCGCGGGTCGAGCAGCCGGTGACCTATGCCGATGTCTGGGAGTTCTGGCTGCGCCATCCGGAAGTGGCGCCGGCCGTGGATTTCCTCACCATCCATCTGCTGCCCTACTGGGAAGACGACCCCACCGGCATCGATGCCGCCCTGGCCCAGGTCCGGCGCGTGCATGACGAGTTCGTGGCGAAGTATGCCCCCAAGCCGGTGTTCATCGGCGAAACCGGCTGGCCGAGCGAAGGCCGCCAGCGCGAGGATGCCGTGCCCAGCCGGGTCAACGAGGCGCGCTTCATCCGCGGCGTGATCGACATGGCCGAGCAGAATGGCTGGCAGTACAACCTGATCGAGGCCTTCGACCAGCCGTGGAAACGCATCAGCGAAGGCACCGTCGGCGGCTACTGGGGGCTGTTCGACGCCCAGCGCAACGACAAGGGCGTGCTGGCCGGCCCGGTATCCAACCTGCCCGACTGGCCGCGCTGGCTCGGCCTGAGCGCCCTGCTGCTGGCCGCCGGCCTGCTGCTGGGGGGCGCGCCGCGCGATGCGCGCAGCAGCTGGCAGCTGCCCCTGGCTGCCGGCATCGCCGCCGCCAGCCTGGCGCTGTGGACGCTGCAACTGCAGCTCGACAGCCGGCATGCCGGCGAATGGCTGTGGTTCGGCGCCCTGCTGCTGCTGAGCCTGCTCAGCGCCGCGCGCGGTCTGCTGCACCTCAACCCGCCGAGCGCCGGCTGGCGCGCGCCTGTCGCGGCCTGGCTGGACAGTCGCGCCACCACCCTGCTGGTGGCCACCGCCCTGGCCGGCGCCTGGCTGATGATGGCCCAGGTGTTCGATCCCCGCTATCGCAGCTTCCCGACCTTCGCCATGCTCCTGCCGGCGCTGAGCTTCTTCCTCTGGCCGGCACGCGGGCCGCGCGACGAACTGGGCCTGCTCGCGGTACTGATCGGCATCGGCCTGCCGATCATGCTCTGGCAGGAAACCCTGCTCAATCTCCAGGCACTCGGCTGGGGGCTGGTCAGCCTGCTGCTGGTCGTGGTGCTGTGGCGCAGCCGCCAGCCGGCCAAGCAGACGGCCGCGCTGCCCGGCGAGCAGCAGGTCGCCTGAAGCCACGCGCCGGCGCCTGACCTGCCCCCCTCGCGCGGGCGGACGCATCGTCGGCCCGTCCATCAAAGGGCGTATTGCCTGAGCGTTCGGCAGCTGCCTAAGCTGCTCGCTCATCAGAAGAAGAGGTCGTCACCAGGCGACCCGCAAGGAACGCCCCATGTCCGCCATTCGCCCTGCCCTGCTGCCGGTGCTGCTCGCCGGTGCCGTGCTGCTGCTGACCGTCCATGCCCTCGGCCGCTTCTTCTACACGCCGTTGCTGCCCTGGCTGGTGGAGGATGGCCTGCTGTCCCTCAAACAGGGCGCCGACATCGCCAGCTGGAACTACCTCGGATACCTGATCGGCGCGCTGCTGGCGATTCGCTGGCACAGCATCGCGCAGATCCGCCGCAGCCTGCCCTGGGGACTGGCGCTGCACCTGCTCTCCACCCTGCTGCAGACCCAGGCCGCCGATGCCGACAGCCTGGCCGCGCTGCGCCTGATCAACGGCATCGGCAACGGCCTGGTGTTCGTTCAGGCCCCGGCACTGATTCTCGAATGGCTGGCTCGCCACAACAGCGCCAGTGCCAGCGGCCTGGTCTACCTCGGCGTCGGCGCCGGTCTGCTGCTGTCCAGCGCCCTGGTCGGGCTCAGCGCCGACTGGCTGCACGGCCCGGCACGCTGGTGGCCGGCGGCACTGCTCAGCCTGCCACTGGCCTGGTGGGGGTGGCGGCAGCTGGCGCGCTTGGACACAGCGCAATCCACTCCGCCCAAGGACACCCGTGCCCCCGGCGGGCGCCTGCTGCAGCGCAGCAGCATGCCGCTGTTTCTCTCCTACACCGGCGCCGGCATGGGCTATATCCTGCCGATGACCTTCCTGCCGATGCTCGCCCGCCTGCAGGTCGAGCCCGGCAGCTTCCTGATCAGCGGCAGCTGGCTGGTCGTGGCCCTGGCCACCCTGGTCGGCCCCTGGCTGTGGAATCGGCTGGGCGCACTGCTCGGCGACAAGCGCGCCCTGCAGATCAACTATCTGGTGCAACTGACGGGCGTGCTGGCGGCCCTGCTGCTGCCCGGCGCCAGCGGCATCCTGATCTGCGCTCTGCTGGTCGGCGGCACCTTTCTCGGCACGGTGCTGCTGACCCAACGGCTCGGCCGCAGCCTGCAACCGCACCAGGGACCGCGCATCTCCGCGGCGCTGATCGCCCTCTACAGCGTCACCCAACTGGCCGGCCCCTGGCTCACCAGCCAGTGGCTGGGCATGGGCGGCAGCCTGCACAGCGCCTTCTGGCTGGGCGCGGGGGCACTGCTGTGGGGACTGGCATGGACCTTCGCGACACCGGCTTCGCGGCCGGTGCCACCAAGGCCATGACGGAAAAAACCGAAGGGAAACCGAGCATCCGGACGGACGCCGGCCCATCAGGCCTCCGCCCGCACGCTTGAGTCTCAGAGGATGTCGTAGCGCAGGCCGAGCGACCAGAAGTCGATATCGGCATCGTCGCCGCCCAGGTCTTCGCCAACGTCCATGTAGCGCTCGAACTCGGCGACCACGCTGAACTGCGGGGCGAACTGCCAGGCAGCACCGACCGCCCAGGAACCCACGGTGTCGCTCTCGTCGTCGTCGGCCACGGCAACACCATTGAACTTGACCGAGGCGTCGCTTTCCAGCTGATGCCAGCCGGCCTTGGCGTAGAGGCTCAGGCCATAGTCGAACGGCAGACGGCCGACCAGGTTGCCGCCGAAGCCACTGATCTCCACATCGGCCTTGAGACTGTTCACGCCGTCAGAGGCCTTCAAGGTGTACTCGCCCAAATCGACCCAGGTGCCCTCGATGGCGAAGTAGCGGTTCAGCTGCAGGCCCAGGCCGAGCTTGTAGGCGGTATCCTCGTCATCCACCGAGGATGCTATCCCCGGACCGAACAGCTCGTCGTCCTGGTCGATCTCAGCCTGACCGACATTGCCGAACAGATAGACCCCGACCGAATCGTACTGGGCCAGCGCTGGCAGACTGGCAGCGGCAAACAGCAAGGCGGCCGCGACGCGGGAAGTTGCATGACGCATGAGATCTCTCCTGACTCCGGTGACAGGCCATGACCACCGGCCCTGCACGCCGCGCAGCCACGCCCGTTGATCCACGAGTCGAACGCCCTGGCCAGGCACCCGCCCGCCAGGCGACTCGTCCAACTACCGCATAGCCAAGCCTAGACCGCAGCGCACAACCTGCAATACCGGTTGAGATCCGCGCGACAAGCGTATGTCCGACATGGGGAAGCATGCTCCGCGAATGCCAGGCTGGCCCACCCGCCAGCAAACGACTCCTGCACCGCAACGGCTATCGACAGCCGGCCATGCGGGCCAGCCCCGCCGGAAGCGCCAAGCCCCTGATCGCTCAGGGCCCTGGCATGCAGGGAGCGACGACTCGCCGCGACCGTGCGTCAGTCCTTCTGCAACTGCGGCCAGAGTTCGCCGACCAGCTTTTCCACCTCGGGCTTGGGCTGCACGAAGCCGAACATCCCGGCGTTCAGCTGGGCAGCATGGAAGTCCTCGCCGCTGGTCTCGAGCAGTTGTCGGGCCCGGGTATTGGGCGTCTGGTAGTGGGTCACCCGGGCGATCTGCGCGGCGACTTCCGGACGCAGCATGTAGCGGATGAAGGCCTTGGCCTCCTCCACATGCTGCGCCGACTTGGGAATGGCGAGGATATCGACGAATACCAGGGTGCCCTCCTCCGGCACCAGATACTTCACCGGTTGCCCATTGGCCGCGGCCCCCAGGGCATCCCCGACCCAGGCCATGCTCACGCAGGTCTTGCCGGCATTGAGGTCTTCGATGTAACGCTCGCTGTCGACGTAGCGATAGCTCCGGCGCAGCTCGGTCAGCTCGTCGAACAGGCGCTGGGCATAGCCGGCGCTGATGCCATCCAGACTGCGCCCGCGGTAGTTGGCCAGCAGGCTGATCACGTCGTTGGGCGAGTCGAGCAGGGTGACGCCGCAGCCGGACAGCTTGCGTACCAGCGTTTTGTCGAACACCAGCCCCCAGGTGTTCGGTACCGGCCCGCCCAGCGCCGCTTCGACCTGGGGCACGTTGACCGCCAGGCCGATGCTGCCCCACAGATAGGGTACGCCGTAACTCCGTCCCGGGTCGGCAGCGCCCAGGCGACGCACGATCAGCGGCTCCATCGCCTCGTAGCCGGGCAGTTCGGCGGCAGCGAAGGGCTGCAGAAGCCCCTCGCCGACCAGCTTGCCGAAGTTGTCGGAAGACGGCACCACAACATCCAGCGCCTCCCCCTGCTTCAGCAGCTCGTAGACCTCACGGTCATCCTCGTAGGTGCGGTAGTTGACCTTGATGCCGGTTTCCTGGGTGAAGGCTTCCAGCGCCTGCGGATCGATATAGTCGTTCCAGTTGGCGACATTCAGCGTTTGCCCATGCGCGGCCGAAAGCGAGAACGCCAGTAGCGGCGCAGCGAGCCATTTGTTCTTGTACAAGAGAGAAGCTTCCATTCTGCGTTGAGATGGTCCTGATCGCGACCAGAGCCCTCCCCCGGAAGCTAGGCACAGCCCGCGATCATCCCTGGATATGCACGATACTGCCATGCCAATCCGGCGCGCATGATAGCCGCAAACTTTGTCGGTTTTTTTGCTGCGCCACCCGATTGGCGACGATCGGAAGAGCGCCGACAGAACCATGGTCGCTCCCCCGAAAGGCCAGACGCGGAAGCCGGCGCGGAGATGCCGGGCGAACCAGGGGGGGCATGCCCACACGACCAGCCCGGCAGTGGCCAGCCGGACGCTCTTCGGGCCGCCGCGGCTTCCGTCCCTGCGATCGCGGGCAGGCCGCCGCGGTGCCGCCGAAAGAGCACACGACAAGTGCGTCGTGAAACACGCCACGCCCCGCAAATCTGTGTTTCAATGCACAGAATTCGACACCTGCTGCCAGCGACGCTCCCGCGTCCCGGGTTTGTGCAGATCCGGGAGCCTTCGCGGCACGCATGATCGCTTGAGTTACTTGCCGCGCCGGCGGAGCGACATCACTCCGCCAGCGCAGAGCGCCTATCCGACTCGCCAAGTTGACGGATGCTCATGGACCACACGGACAATCCTCCGCACGCGAAGACCGACGCAGCAGCGCTCGCTGTCTCTCCATCCGTGCCCCTGGACGCTCACGACACCCTGTTCCAACTGGCCCTCGAGCAGTCGTTCAATTCGGTATTGCTGACCGACGCGGAGCCCGGCCCGCACGGACCGCGGATCCTATATGCCAATCCGGCGTTCTGCCGCATGACCGGGTACCAGGCCGAGGAACTGATCGGCAGGACCCCACGCCTGCTGCAAGGGCCGCAAACCAGTCCGGACGTCCTGCGGGAACTGAGCGCCTGCCTGCGCGATGGCCGCTACTTCCAGGGCTCGACCGTCAACTATCGCAAGGATGGCAGCCCCTACACGGTCGAATGGAACATCTCGCCGGTACGCGACAAGGCCGGCGCCGTCACCCATTTCATCTCGGTGCAGCAGGACGTCAGCGATCTGGTCGCCGCTCAGCGCTCGGCGCAACTGCTCGCCAACGCACTGAACGTGGCGCAGGATGCGATCTTCATCACCAGCGCCAGCGGGGTGATCGAATTCGTCAACCAGGGGTTCGAGATGGTCACCGGCTATAGCGGCGCCGAGGCCCTGGGGCGCACCCCGGCCCTGCTCAGGTCGGGCGAGCATGGCGAGGACTTCTATCAGCGGCTGTGGCACAGCCTGCGTTCCGGCCAGTCCTTTCGCGCCACGGTGAGCAACCGCCACAAGGACGGCCACCTCATCCACTGCGAGGAAACCATCACCCCCGTGCATGACCGCCATGGCGCGGTGACCCACTTCGTCTGCATCGCCAAGGATCTCACGACGCGCATCCAGGCCGAACGAGAGCTGCGCGAGCAGGCCATGCTCGACGTCCTGACCGGCCTGCTCAACAGGCGTGCGGGCGAACTGGAGCTCGAGAAGGCCTACCTGGCGAGCTACGAAGGCGACACGCCGTTCTGCGTGATGCTCGCCGACGTCGACCACTTCAAGGCCATCAACGACACTTGGGGACATTCGGCAGGCGATGCGATTCTCCAGAACGTCGCCCGCCTGCTGGGCGCCAGCGTCCGCGCCACCGACAGCGTGGTGCGCTGGGGCGGCGAAGAGTTCCTGATCGTGCTGCCCTACTGCGAACTGTCGGCAGCCGAGAAGCGGGCCGAGCACATCCGCGTCAGCATGGAGAGGATGCGGCAGCCGGAGGCCGGCCGCGTCACGCTATCCATCGGCGCGGCCCAGGTGGAGGACAACGAAACCCTGGCGGGACTGATCAACCGTGCGGACAAGGCCCTCTACCGGGCCAAGAAGGCCGGCCGCAACCGGGTCTGCTGCGCCTGACGGCCGCCTGCTCCAGCGGCAGGAGGCCACGCGAAACGCCAGCGCCCGGGGATGCCGGGCGAGGTGGCATGCGTCAGCCCGTGAACAATCTGCTCCAGCGCCCGGGCTCAAGCACTGCGGGCCATCCCCGCGCTTGGCGCTGCAGCTCATCCGCTGGCCGCAGCAGGGGCCATCCCGCGCGAGCACACTCAGCAGCAGGCCGAGATAGGCGGCTTTGACGCCCCCAGAAACGCCAAAGCCCCGGAGTTCCGGGGCTTTGGCTGGGATATGGCGGAGAGATAGGGATTTGAACCCTAGGTACCCTTGCGGATACAACGGATTTCGAATCCGTCCCGTTCGACCACTCCGGCATCTCTCCGAACAGGCGCGCATCATAGCAGCTCGGATCCGTTTGGCGAAGCCCCTGACGAGGATTTTTTCGCGTCGAATCAGTCGCTTGCGCGCCGGTACAGAACTCAGACAGCCGACGTCAGGCGGATCAGCGCCTCGCGGTACTTGTCGGCGGTCTTCTGCGCCACCTCGGCCGGCACGGCCGGCGCCGGCGGCTGCTTGTTCCAGCCGGTGGACTCCAGCCAGTCGCGCACGAACTGTTTGTCGAAGCTCGGCGGGTTGCTGCCTTCGGCGTAACTGTCGGCCGGCCAGAAGCGGCTGGAGTCCGGGGTCAGCGCCTCGTCCATCAGGGTCAGGGTGCCGTCCTCGTCGAGACCGAACTCGAACTTGGTGTCGGCGATGATGATGCCGCGGCTCGCCGCGTACTCGACCGCCGCACTGTACAGGGCGATGGCGGTGTCGCGCACCTTGGCCGCCAGCTCGGCGCCGACGATCTCCTCGCAACGGACGAAGGAGATGTTCTCGTCATGGTCGCCCACGGCGGCCTTGGTCGAGGGCGTGAAGATCGGCTGCGGCAGCTTGGAGGCTTCCTTCAGCCCTGCCGGCAGGGCGATGCCGCAGACGGTGCCGCTCTTCTGGTACTCCTTCCAGCCGGAGCCAACCAGGTAGCCGCGCACGATGGCCTCTACCGGCACCGGCTTGAGGCGCTTGGCCACCACCGCACGGCCTTCCACCAGCGGCAGCTCCTCGGCCGCCACCACGTCCTCGACCTTGTCGCCGGTGAAGTGATTGGGCACCACGTCCTTGAGCTTGTCGAACCAGAAGTTGGAGATGGCGGTGAGGATCTTGCCCTTCTCCGGAATCGGCTCGTCGAGGATGACGTCGAAGGCCGACAGACGATCGGTGGCCACCATCAGCATGCGCTTGTCGTCGATTTCGTAGAGGTCGCGAACCTTGCCCGAGTAGATCTTCTTCAGGCTCAGGGTGGTGGGAGTGGTCATAGCGGCTTTTCCGTATCTGGCAAACAAAACAGGCGAAACCCGGGGGTTTCGCCTATCGCTGGGAGTGGCTGGGGCGCAGGTCCGCTCAGCCGAGGTGGTCCTGGATCAACTCCAGCACGCGGCGCGCGACGTCGGCCGGCGCCACCGTCTCGATGTTCTTGTCGACCGAGATCTGCACGCTGTCACCGACGGCGGTCAGGCGCACCTGATAGCGCTCGGCGCGAGCCTCGACCTCCTCGGCATCCGGCTTGCCCCCCAGCAGACGGGAGAAGAAACCGGGCTCTTCTTCCGGCTTCTGCGCCGCCTCGGCGAGGTTGATGTAGTACACGCCCAGGCTGCGGTTCATGTCGTCGACGCGCACGTCGGCGTCCTGCAGGGCGCGGCCGACCGCCGACCAGGCACGGTCGAAGTCGGAAGTCAGGGTCAGCACCGGGTTGCCGCTGCCGTCGCTGTCCAGGCTGATGCGCTCGGGGGCATCGAAGCTGCGCTCGGAGAGCAGCGATACGCTGCCGCCCGCTTCGGCGCGGCCTACGTCGCCGGCTAGCAGCTTCTGCGGACGGGGTACTTCGTACTCACTGTCGGCCGCGGGGGTCGCCACCGCTGCCGGAACCGGCAGCAGCGGTTCGATGCGCCGCGCCTCGACATCCGCCGGCAGCTGCATCGGCGCCGTCTCGCGGGCGGTCAGATAGTCGCCGCTGCGATCACGGAAATACCCCTCTTCACCCCACAGCCAGCCGCATCCGCTGCTGGTGGCGAGGGTCAGGGCGAGCACGGAAAGTCCGGCCAGTCGCTTCATGCGTAATTCTCCGTCGATCAGGCCAGCACGCCGGACTGGCGCATGGCCTCACGCAGCGGCTCCTGGCAGCCCTGGCTGAGCCAGGTCAGCGGCAGGCGAATGCCTTCGGGGATGAGGCCCATCTCGTGCAGGGCGAACTTCACCGGGATCGGGTTGGCTTCGCAGAACAGCGCCTTGTGCAACGGCATCAGGCGATCGTTGATGGCCCGGGCCGAGTCGGCCTCGCCACGCATGGCCAGGGCGCACAGCTCGCTCATCGCGCGCGGGGCGACGTTGGCGGTCACCGAGATGTTGCCCTTGGCGCCCATCAGCATCAGCTCGACCGCGGTGGCGTCGTCACCGGAGTAGACCAGGAAGCCGGAGGCGACCTTGTCCAGCACTTCCTTGCCGCGAATCAGATCACCGGTGGCTTCCTTGACGCCGATGATGTTCGGCACTTCGGAAAGGCGGGCGATGGTGTCGGCGAGCATGTCGCAGGCGGTACGACCCGGCACGTTGTAGAGGATCTGCGGGATGGCCACCGACTCGGCGATCTTGCGATGGTGCAGGTACAGGCCTTCCTGGGTCGGCTTGTTGTAGTACGGGGTCACCAGCAGGCAGGCATCGGCGCCGGCCTCCTTGGCAGAAGCGGTCAGCTCGATGGCCTCGCGGGTGGAGTTGGCACCGGTACCGGCGATGACCGGAATGCGCCCGGCAACCTGCTTGACCACATGGCGGATGACCGACACGTGCTCTTCGACGTCGAGGGTCGCGGACTCACCCGTGGTGCCGACCGCGACTATGGCGTTGGTGCCTTCACGGAGATGAAAATCGACCAGCTGGGTCAGGCTGTCCCAATCCAGACGGCCTTCTGCATCCATGGGCGTGACCAGTGCCACCATACTGCCCGCAATCATGCAACCACTCCTGCCGCTATATAAAGAAAGGCGTAATGGTACTGTTGCCACCGACCTTGCACAAGCTGGCGCCCGCCGCCCGGGCATTCCCTCGGTCGGCGCTTTTCGCTACCCTTCCCGGCTTTGCCGGCAAGTCTCTGCCGCCACCTATTTGCACCAGGAATCCTGCATGTCGACCCTTCCACCCCGTGAACAGTTTCTCGTGATCAGCGCCCTGGGCACCTCGCCCATGGAGCTCACCAGCGTACTCTGTCGCGCCGCCCAGGAAAGCCGCTGCAACGTGATCAGCAGCCGCCTGACCCGTCATGGCGAATACAGCGCCCTGATCCTGCAGGTTTCCGGAAGCTGGGACGCCCTCGCCCGCCTCGAGGCCGGCCTGGCACCGCTGGCCAAGCGCCACAAGTTCAGCCTCAACGTGATCCGCAGCGGCGCCGCCGAGGAGCGTCCCAACGCCCTGCCCTACGTGGTCTACGTCAGCGCCGCCTACCGCCCGGACATCCTCGGCGAGCTGTGCCAGTTCTTCAGCGACCATCGCGTCGAACTGGAAAACCTCACCTGCGACACCTACCAGGCGCCGCAGACCGGCACCCTGCTGCTCAACGCCACCATCACCGTGACCCTGCCGCCGGGCACCCAGATCAGCTGGCTGCGCGACCAGTTCCTCGACTTCGCCGACGCCCTCAATCTCGACGCCCTGATCGAGCCCTGGCGCCCGCAGAACCCGTAAGACCCGCCCCACAAGGAGTCCATCATGCCGGTAGCCATCGATTCGCCTGTCGCCGACTTCCAGGTCCAGGCCACCAGTGGCCAGCAGGTCACCCTCAGCGCCCTGCGCGGCCAGCAGGTGGTGCTGTACTTCTACCCCAAGGACAGCACCCCCGGCTGCACCACCGAGGGCCAGAACTTCCGCGACCTGCACGGTGAGTTCGCCGCCGCCAACACGCTGATCTTCGGCGTATCGCGCGACGGCCTGAAGTCGCACGAGAACTTCAAGTGCAAGCAGGCCTTCCCCTTCGAGCTGATTTCCGACGCCGACGAGCAGCTGTGCCAGCTGTTCGACGTGATCAAGCTGAAGAAGCTGTATGGCAAGGAATACCTGGGCATCGACCGCAGCACCTTCCTGATCGACAAGGACGGCGTGCTGCGCCAGGAATGGCGTGGAGTGAAGGTGCCGGGCCACGTCGAGGCCGTGCTGGACGCCGCCCGCGCGCTCAACGCCGGCTGACCCGGCCCGAGGCCGGCCGCTTCAGGCCTTGCGCAGCCAGTAGCGGAAGCAGCCGGCCTCCTCCTCCTCGCGCAGCAGCTCATGGCCGGCCAGACGGGCGAAGGCGCGAAAATCGCGCTGCGAGCCGGCATCGGTAGCGATCACCTTGAGCACCGCGCCGCTGGGCAGCCGGTTGAGCTCCAGCTTGGCCTTGAGCAGCGGCAGCGGGCAGCTCAACCCGCTGGCATCCAGTTCGGCGTCATGCACCGGCGGCAGCGCGGCAGTATCGGTCATCGTCAGTCTCCGGCAAATGTCGCGCAGCATACCCAAGCCGGTGCGCGACTGGCCAGCCGAGCCCGCCAGCGGCTAGAGTAGACCTCCCGCCGTCACGAGCCCCAGCGATGAAGATCCTGCGCCCCACCCTGCTGACCCTGGCCTGCCTGCTCGCCGCGCCGGCCTTCGCCGACGACCTGCCCGAACTCGGCGACGCCAGCTCCTCGATCGTCTCCCCCGATCAGGAATACCAGCTCGGTCGTGCCTGGCTCAACGTGCTGCGCGGCCAGGTGAAGAGCCTGCCCGATCCGCAGCTCGAGGACTTCATCGAGAGCAGCGTCTATCGCCTGGCGGAAACCAGTCAGCTGCAGGACCGCCGCCTGGTCTTCGTCCTTCTCGACAGCCCGCAGCTCAATGCCTTCGCGGCCCCCGGCGGGGTCATCGGCGTGAATGCCGGCCTGTTCCTGCACGCCCAGACCGAGGCCGAGTACGCCTCGGTGCTCGCCCACGAACTGGCCCACCTGTCGCAGCGCCACTTCGCCCGCGGCCTCGAGGAGCAGAAGCGCATGCAGGTGCCGCTGATGGCAGCCATGCTCGCCGGCGTGGTCGCTGCCGCCGCGGGCGCCGGCGACGCCGGCATCGCCGCCATCGCCTCCAGCCAGGCGGCGGCCATCCAGGCACAGCGCAGCTTCTCGCGGCAGAACGAACAGGAGGCCGACCGCATCGGCATCCTCAACCTGCAGCAGGCAGGCTACGACCCGCAGGCCATGCCCAGCATGTTCGAACGACTGATGCGCCAGTACCGCTACAGCCGCGTGCCGCCGGAGTTCCTGCTGACCCACCCGCTGAGCGAGTCGCGGGTGGCCGACACCCGCAACCGCGCCGCGCAGTTCAGCGGCGGCAACACCGACAGCCTGCGCTATCAGCTGATGCGCGCACGCGTGCAACTGACCTACGAGAGCTCCCCCGGCCTGGCCGCCAAGCGCTTCCGCGCCCTGCTCGACGAGAACCCGCGCCTGGATGCCGCGCGCTACGGCCTGGCGCTGGCGTACATCAAGAGCGGCCAGTTGCCGAACGCCGCTACCACCCTGCAACCGCTGCTGGCCCAGGCACCCAACGACGTCACCTACAACCTCGCGCAGATCGAACTGGACATCGCCGGCAACCAGCTGGACGCCGCCGACCAGCGCCTGCAACGCCTGCTCGGTCTCTACCCCGGCAACTACCCGGCCCGCCAGCTGCGCAGCGAGCTGCTGATCAAGCAGGGCCGACCGGCGGAAGCGGAGAAGCTGCTCGACGCCCTGCTCAAGGAGCGTCCGCGCGATGCCGAGCTGTGGCGCCAGCAGGCGGAAACCCGCGGCCTGTCCGGCAACATCATCGGCGTGCACCAAGCGCGCGCCGAGTACTTCGCCCTGACCGGCGACTACAAGCAGGCCCTGGAGCAGCTCGACTTCGCCCGCCGCCGCGCCAGCAGCAACTTCCAGCTGGCCGCACGCATCGACGCCCGCTACGGCGAACTGAAGGAAGAGCAGCGCATGGTCGAAAGCCTGCTCAGATGACCCCGAAATGCACAAGGCCCGGCGATGACCGGGCCTTGTGCTCTCTCTGGCGGCCGCCTCAGGCGTTGCCACCCTGCCGCAGGCGCGCCGCCTGGGTGAAGTCGAGCATGCGCTTGAGCGGCTTGACCGCCTTGGGGATCAACGCCGCGTCGACGTGGATCTCGTTGCTGCCCTGACGCAGGCAGTCGAGAGTGCGCTCCAGGGTGTTCATCGCCATCCACGGGCAATGCGCGCAGCTGCGGCAGGTCGCGCCCTGACCGGCGGTCGGCGCCTCGATGAACGATTTGCCCGGACACAGCTGCTGCATCTTGTAGAGGATGCCGCGATCGGTGGCGACGATGAAGATCTGGTTGGGCAGGGTCTGCGCCGCCTTGATCAGCTGGCTGGTGGAGCCCACCGCGTCGGCCAGCTCGACCACCGACTCCGGCGACTCCGGGTGCACCAGCACCGCCGCCTCCGGATACAGCGCCTTGAGGTCCTGCAGCTGCTTGGCCTTGAACTCCTCGTGGACGATGCACGCGCCTTCCCAGAGCAGCATGTCGGCGCCGGTCTCGCGCTGGATGTAGCGGCCGAGGTGCTGGTCCGGCGCCCAGAGGATCTTCTCGCCGTTGTCCATCAGACTCTCGACGATCTCCAGCGCGCAGCTGGAAGTCACCACCCAGTCGGCCCGCGCCTTCACCGCCGCCGAGGTGTTGGCGTAGACCACCACGGTGCGCTCGGGGTGCTGGTCGCAGAACGCCGAGAACTCCTCGACCGGGCAACCGAGATCCAGCGAGCAGGTCGCTTCCAGGGTCGGCATCAGGATGCGCTTTTCCGGATTGAGGATCTTCGCCGTCTCGCCCATGAAGCGCACGCCGGCGACCACGATGGTCGAGGCCGGGTGCTGACTGCCGAAGCGGGCCATCTCCAGCGAATCGGCCACGCAGCCGCCGGTTTCCTCGGCCAGCGCCTGGAGGATCGGATCGGTGTAGTAGTGGGCGACCAGCACGGCGTCGCGCGCCTTGAGCTCGGCGGCGATGGCCTGGCGGTAATCGGCGATCTCCTGCGCGGTCAGCGCACGCGGCTGCTTGGCATCCAGATGGGCCTGCACCAGGAGTCGTTCGGAAATCTGCGTCATGTTCGCTGCACCTGAAGGTTAGGGTGCGGGAACCGGAGTATACACCCGTTCCAGAGCACCAGACGGGATAACAAGCGGGAGGTGGAACGGGGAAACGGCGGGGAAAGTGGTGGGTCGTGTAGGGGTCGAACCTACGACCAATTGGTTAAAAGCCAACTGCTCTACCACTGAGCTAACGACCCGGTGAAATCTGTATCTTAGTACTTCACCCCGAGATGGCAAGCTTGCCGCTCTCTCGAGGCTTTTGAAAAAGTGGTGGGTCGTGTAGGGGTCGAACCTACGACCAATTGGTTAAAAGCCAACTGCTCTACCACTGAGCTAACGACCCAACGCCTGCGCATCATACTGATTTAATTCGGAATTTCAACTTTTTCCGAAAAAAATTCAGGAATAGCGCGTCGGGTCCTCCACACCAGCGGCGCGAAAGCCCTCGGCGCGCAGGCGGCAGCTGTCGCAGCGGCCGCAGGCACGGCCCTCGCCGTCCGCCTGATAGCAGGACACTGTCAGGGCGAAATCCACGCCGCGGTCGATGCCCGCCCGGATGATCTCGGCCTTGGACAGATACTGCAGCGGCGCCCGGATGCGAAAACCCTCACCCTCGACACCAGCCCTGGTCGCCAGGTTGGCCAGGCGCTCGAAGGCATCGATGAACTCCGGACGGCAGTCGGGATAGCCCGAGTAGTCGACCGCGTTGACGCCGATGAAGATGTCGCTGGCACCCAGGACCTCGGCCCAGCCCAGCGCCAGGGAGAGGAACAGGGTGTTGCGCGCCGGCACGTAGGTCACCGGGATGCCCTCGCCCGGGGTCTCCGGCACCGCGATGCTGCTGTCGGTCAGGGCCGAGCCGCCGATGCCGTTGAGGTCGATACCGACCACCTTGTGCTCGACCGCGCCCAGCTGGCGCGCCACCCGCTCGGCGGCCTGCAACTCGGCGCGATGGCGCTGGCCGTAGTCGAAGCTCATGGTGTAGCAGGCGTAGCCCTCGGCGCGCGCCATCGCCAGCACGGTGGCGGAGTCGAGGCCGCCGGAAAGGAGGATGACCGCTTTCTTGTCGCTCATGTTCAGTGCCCCGGCTCGTCGTTCCACAGGTACTTGTGCAGCTGCAGCTGCAGGCGCACCGGCAGGTTGTCGGCGATGATCCACTCGGCCAGGGTGCGCGGCTGCAGCTGGTGATGGCTGGGCGACAGCAGCACCTCGCCAGCGCGCTGGTCGAGACGGTACTCGATGAGCTTGGACACCGCCCAGTCGTAGTCCTCGCGCGAGCAGATGACGAACTTGACCTGGTCGTTGCCGGTCAGCTCGGCCATGTTCTCGTAGCGGTTGCGACCGACCTCGCCCGAGCCCGGGGTCTTCAGATCGACCACCCGGCTGACCCGGGTGTCCACCGGGGCGATGTCCAGCGCGCCGCTGGTCTCCAGCGACACCTCGTAGCCGGCATCGCACAGCGCTTCAAGCAGCGGGATGCAGTTGGGCTGCGCCAGCGGCTCGCCGCCGGTCACGCAGACATGCCGCGGCCGGTAGTCGGCCACCCGGGCGAGGATCGCCTCGAGGGTCATGATCTCGCCGCCGCTGAAGGCGTAGGCGGTATCGCAGTAGTCACAGCGCAGGGGACAGCCGGTCAGGCGCACGAACACGGTCGGCAGGCCGACGGTGCGCGCTTCCCCCTGCAGGGAAAAGAAGATTTCGGTGATTCGCAGAGTCTGGTTCATAAGCCACGGGCGTGATAGCGAAACAGGCTATCCGCCTCCGTTGCAGAAAGTGGAAAAAGGCTGGCGAGTTTAACGAAAAAACCCGCGGCGGGCGCGGGTTCCTTCGTGACCGGCCGGACGACTCAGGGCAGGCGGGCCAGATCGCGCTGGGCCAGCTGAGCGGCCGAAGTACCGGGGTACTGGGCGATCACCTGCTGGAGGATGCCCTTGGCCTTGGCCGTATTGCCGAGACGCTGCTCGACGTCGGCGAGCTTGTACAGCGAGTCGGCGACCTTCTGGTGCTGCGGGTAGCTCTGGCTGACCTGGGCGAAGGCGCGGCCGGCGCCCTGCAGATCACCCTGGGCGAGCTTGACCTCGCCCAGCCAGTACTGGGCATTGCCGGAATACTGGCTGTTCGGATACTTGCGCAGGAATGCGCTGAAGGCCTGGTCGGCCTTGACGAAATCCTTCGCCTTGATCAGGTCGAAGGCGGCGTCGTAGAACAGCTTCTCCTTGGCCGGATCGCCAGACGCGCCGTTGGCGGCAGGCGCGGGCGCGGAGGCCGGGGCTTGCGCGGCACGGCTCGGTGCAGCGGCGGGCGCCAGTGGTGCCGGTGCCTGGGCGGCGGAGGAGAGACGGCTGTCCAGATCCTGGTAACGCTCGAGACTCTGCTGCTTGAGCTGCTGGATCTCGTACTGCTGCTCTTCGAGCGTGCCACGCAGGCGGGCGACCTCTTCCTGCAGCTGCTGCAGCTGCAGGAAGAGCTCCGCCTGGGGCGAGGCGGGCGCGGCCGTGGTGGCCACGCCGCCGGCGTAGACAGCTCCCGTCGCCCCGTAACCGGACGGCGGATAACCGCTGCTACCTTCCATGACGGGCACCTGGGCCCAGGTCGAAAGCGGCGCGGCCAAGGCCAGCAGGGTCAGGAGACGGGGGTGCCTGCGCATGACGTCTTACTTCTTCAGCTCGACGCGACGGTTCTGGGCCCAGCTCTCTTCGCTGCTGCCCATGGCCACCGGACGCTCTTCACCGTAGGACACCAGCTCCAGCTGAGCCGGGGACACGCCCTGCAGGACCAGGTAGCGCTGCACGGCCTTGGCACGACGCTCGCCCAGAGCCATGTTGTACTCGCGGGTGCCGCGCTCGTCAGCGTGGCCTTCCAGGACGACGCGAGCGCCGTTGGCCTGCAGGTCGCGAGCGTGAACGTCCAGAGCGCGCATGGCTTCCGGCTTCAGGTCGGAGCTGTCGTACTCGAAGTAGAAGGTGGTGATGGCGCGCAGAGCGGCTTCTTCGCTGCCCAGGCTACCGTCGACGGCACCGGCGTTGGCACCGTAGCCAGCGTTCGGGTCAACAGCACCTTCACCAGCGGCGTCGCCGCCCTTGGACGAACAACCCACTGCAACAGCCATGGCCAGAGCCAGAGCGGCGAACTTGCCGAATTTCAGCATTTCCATCGTATTACTCCTAAAACCCCATAGGTAAGATCAAACACACAACAAAAGCGAGGCCGCCCTCAGTTCAGATAGGGGGACCAGGAAGGCTCGCGAATTTCGCCCTGGGCTGCGGGAATCGGGAGGCGCACGCGTCCGTTGGTGGACACGAGCATCAGCACGCCCCGACCCTGCTGACGGGTGGCGTAGATTAGCATGGTGCCATTGGGCGCGACAGTGGGCGACTCGTCCAGACTGGTTTCCGAAAGCACGCGCAGGTTGCCGCGCTGCAGGTCCTGGGCGGCCACCTTGAACACGGTGAAACCTTCCTGACGGTGCACCATCACCAGGGTCTTCTCGTCGGCGGAGAGTTTCGGGTTGGCGTTGTAGTTGCCGACGAAGGTGACCCGCTCGGCGGCACCGGAGGCGATGTTGGTCTTGTAGATCTGCGGCTTGCCGCCACGATCGGAGGTGAAGTAGATGGTCTGGCCATCCTTGCCCCAGAACGGTTCGGTGTCGATCGCCGGATTGTTGGTCACGCGGCGCACCTGGCGGCTGCCCATGTCCATCACGTAGATCTCCGGATTGCCGTCGCGCGACAGGGTGAAGGCCAGGCGGTTGCCGTCCGGCGACCAGGCCGGGGCACCGTTGAGACCTTCGAAGTTGGTGACCTGCTCGCGGCGGCCGGTGTCGATGTGCTGCACGAAGATGCGCGGGCGCTGCTGCTCGAAGGACACGTAGGCGATGCGGCGGCCGTCCGGCGCGTAGCTCGGCGAAACGATCGGCTCGCGCGACTGCAGCAGGGTCACCGCGCGGGCGCCATCGTAGTCGGCGCGCTGCAGGGTGTAGCGGGTGTTGTTGACCGAGAAGCGCTCGGCGGTGACGAACAGCAGCTTGGTGGAGAAGGCACCCTTGATGCCGGTGAGCTTCTCGAACGCCTGGTCGGCGATGTAGTGCGCCATGTCACGCAGCTGCGCGGTGCTGCCGCCGACGCTGCCGGCGAGCATCTGCTGCTCGGTGGTGACGTTGAACAGCGCGTACTGGATCTGCAGCCCGGCACCGCCCGGCACCATGCTGCCGGTCAGCACGTACTGTGCGCCCAGGGCCTTCCAGTCGCGGTAGATCACCTCGCTGGCCTGGCTCGGCAGGCTGATCATGTTCTGCCGCGGGATCGGCTCGAAGTAGCCGGAATTGCGCAGGTCCTTGCCGATGATGTCGGCCATGTCCTCGGGCAGCACGGCGCCCCCCTGCCAGCCGAACGGCACCACGGCGATCGGGATCGCGCGGTCGGTGCCGCTGGAGATGACCAGCGGGTCGGCCGCCTTCGCCACCCCGGCGAGCAGGGCCAGGCCCAGCAGGGCCACGCGGATCAGGATGTTCACAGGCTCAAGTCCTCCGGTTTGAAGATCACGCGACGCTGACGGTACAGCTTGTCGAAGGTCGCTCGGTCCAGTTGCTGCATTTCCGGTATGCGGCCGACGTTGCGCACCGCGGCTACCGCCGAATTGTCGAAGGCCGGGTCGCCGCTGGAGCGGCTGACGCTGGCGTTGCTGATGGTGCCGTCCGGCAGCATCTGGATCAGCACCTCGACGCTCATGCCGTTGCGCGCCGACGGCGGCCGGCGCCACTGCTGGCTGACCAGGCTGATGATCAGGTCGTCGAGGTTGCCGGCGACCTGATCGCCGACCGTATCGGCCAGGGCCTGCTGGTGCTGCACGTCGTCGGCGAGCAGCTCGGCCAGCGCGGCGGCCTTCTTGTCCTCCTGCGCCTTGCGGGCGTTATCGGCGGCGGCCTTTTTCTTCGCCTCCTCGGCGGCAGCCTTCTTCTTGGCCTCCTCGGCCGCTTTCTTCTTCGCCAGTTCTTCGGCGGCTTTCTTCTTCGCCGCCTCGGCCGCGGCCTTCTTCTTGGCTTCCTCTTCGGCAGCCTTCTTCTTCGCCGCCTCTTCGGCCGCTTTCTTCTTGGCGATGTCGGCCTGCTGCTTCTGCTCGGCGGCCTTCTTCTCGGCCTCCGCCTTGGCCTTGGCGGCCGCGGCTTCCTTCTGCTTCTGCGCTTCGGCGGCCTTGGCCTGCTCTGCCTTTCGAGCTTCTTCGGCCTTCTTTTGTTCCGCCGCCTTGGCCGCCGCGATCTTCTGCTGCTCGACCTTCTTCTGCTCCATCTGCTCGGTTTCGTACTGCGGAGCGGCGGTCTTCTTGGCCTCGCCGGCGATGCGCTGGTTGGTCTGCACCGTCGCCTGGCTCTGCGACTTCAGCTGGTAGAGGGTCGCCTGCACGATCGGCCGCGAAGGCGGCAACTCGGGAGTCATGGCGAAGCTGACGAACAGCGTGGCGAAGATCAGGACGTGCAGAGCCACGGCCCAGATGGTCGGCCAGAAATAGCTTTCCGAGGAGGAGCGCTCGTGCTGCTGCATCAGGGCGCCTCGGTAATCAGCCCGACGTTGCCCACGCCGGCCTGCTGCAGGCCGCCCATGGCGGCCATCACGGCGCCGTAGTCCACTGCCTTGTCGCCGCGCACGAACACCTGGATCTGCTTACCCTGGCTGCGTCCCTGGTTCATGATCGCGGTGACCGCGCGGGTCATTTCCTCGAGGGTCAGCGCCTGGTCCTGCACGGTATCGACGTCGACCTCGCTGCCCATGTTCCAGTAGTAGGTCTTGTCGGCCTTGATCGAGATGGTCAGCACCTGGGCGTTGTTGTCCTGCGGCAGCGCCTCGCTGCTCACCTTGGGCAGGTCGACCTTGACCCCCTGGTTGAGCATCGGCGCGGTCACCATGAAGATCACCAGCAGCACCAGCATGACGTCGATGTAGGGCACGACGTTCATCTCGGCGACCGGCTTGCGTCTGTTGCGAATTCTGGCCATGTCTTGATTCGAACCTGTCGGAAAAGCGGGTCCGGCGGCGCCGCGCCGCCGGGGACGGCATCAATCGTCGCTGGTGTGCACCTTGCGGTGCAGGATGGCCTGGAACTCGTCGGCGAAGGTGTAGTAGCGGCCGATCAGCATCTCGCCGCGGGCGGAGAAGCGGTTGTAGGCGATCACCGCGGGAATCGCGGCGAACAGGCCGATGGCGGTGGCGATCAGCGCCTCGGCGATGCCCGGCGCCACGGTGGCCAGGGTCGCCTGCTGCACCTGGGCCAGGCCGCGGAACGAGTTCATGATGCCCCACACGGTGCCGAACAGGCCGATGTACGGACTGGTCGAGCCGACGGTGGCGAGGAACGGCAGGCTCTGCTCGAGCTTCTCCTCCTCGCGCGAGATGGCCACGCGCATGGCGCGGTTGACACCGTCCATCACCGCATCCGGGTCGACGCCCGGCTGCTGACGCAGACGGGAGAACTCCTTGAACCCGGCGCGGAAGATCTGCTCGACGCCGGAATCCGGATCGGGGTTGCTGCCGGCCTGGCGGTACAGCTTGGACAGGTCGATGCCCGACCAGAAGCGCTCCTCGAAGCCATCCAGCCCCTTCTTGGCCGCGCGCAGCAGATTGCTGCGCTGGAAAATCATGATCCACGAAGTGACCGAAGCGGCGACCAGAATCAGCATGACCAGTTGCACCACGAAACTGGCATTGCTGATCAGGCTCCACATGGACATATGGTCAACGGCGTTGGCTTCCACGCTTACTCTCCTGCAGGGATTTGTCCCGCGCCAGCGAAGGCTGCGCGCAGCGCTTCGGGCATGGCCCGGGGTTTGAAACTGTCGGCGCGCACACAGGCCACCGTGATCCGTCCTTCGCACAGCGGTGCGTCGTCTTCGAGTCGGCGAACCTGCTGGCGAAACACCAGACTGGCCCGGTTGAGCTCCTCGACTTCGGCGCTGACCACCAGTTCGTCGTCGAGCCGCGCCGGCGCCAGATAGCGCGCCTCGGCCGAATGCACGACGAACAGCAGGCCCTCCTCCGCCAGTTGCGACTGGGCGAAGCCCAGTGCACGCAACCGCTCGGTGCGGGCCCGCTCCATGAACTTGAGGTAGTTGACGTAATAGACTACGCCACCGGCATCGGTGTCCTCGTAATAGACCCGACAGCGGTGGGTGAACGGCTGGCTCTTGTTTTGCGCGCGCATACTCTAGTCCCGGCTCCCCCAATTGCCAACGGCCGTGGCAACTATTTTTCCGTCATTCATCGGCGCCCGACAGCCCCGCCGCCGCGGTGTCGCCCAGCCGCCCCGGCACGTCGAGGCCGAAGTGCAGGTAGGCATGCCGGGTCACCACCCGTCCGCGCGGCGTGCGCATGATGTAGCCCTGCTGGATCAGGTAGGGCTCCAGCACGTCCTCGATGGTATGGCGCTCCTCGCCGATGGCCGCCGACAGGTTGTCGACGCCGACCGGGCCGCCGTCGAACTTGTCGATCATGGTCAGCAGCAGGCGGCGATCCTGATGGTCGAAGCCGTGAGCGTCTATGTCCAGCATGTCCAGCGCCCGGTCGGCGATCGCCCGGCTGATCGCGCCCTGGCCGCGCACCTCGGCGAAGTCGCGCACCCGGCGCAGCAGGCGATTGGCGATGCGCGGCGTGCCGCGCGCGCGGCGGGCGATCTCGTAGGCACCCTCGGCGTCGATCGGCAGGCCGAGAATGGCCGCCGAGCGAGCGACGATGGTCGCCAGATCGGCAATGCTGTAGAACTCCAGACGCTGGACGATACCGAAGCGGTCACGCAGCGGATTGGTCAGCATGCCGGCGCGGGTGGTGGCGCCGATCAGGGTGAAGGGCGGCAGGTCGAGCTTGATCGAACGCGCCGCCGGACCCTCGCCGATCATGATGTCGAGCTGGTAGTCCTCCATCGCCGGATAGAGCACCTCCTCGACCACCGGCGACAGACGGTGGATCTCGTCGACGAACAGCACGTCGCCCGGCTCCAGGTTGGTCAGCAGCGCGGCCAGATCGCCCGGCCGCTCCAGCACCGGCCCCGAGGTGCTCTTGATCGACACGCCCATTTCCTGGGCGATGATGTTGGCCAGGGTGGTCTTGCCGAGACCGGGCGGGCCGAAGATCAGCGTGTGGTCGAGCGCCTCGCTGCGCCCGCGGGCGGCCTGGATGAACAGTTCCATCTGCTCGCGCACCACCGGCTGGCCGATGTACTCGGCCAGCTTGAGCGGGCGGATGGCGCGGTCCTGCTGCTCCTCGCGCTCGCGCGGGCTGGCGGTGACCAGGCGGTCGGCTTCAATCATCGGGCATCATCCACGGGTTCAGGCCATGCTCTTCAGGGCACGGCGGATCAGTTCTTCGCTGCTCAGACCGTCCTCGTCCGCCAGATTGACGGCGCGACTGGCTTCCGCCGGCTTGAAGCCCAGCGCCACCAGGGCGCTGACCGCATCGCTCTGTGCGCTTGAGACTGTTGCCGCGCGCGCAGGTTCCACCACCAGCGGGGCGATGGTCGGCATCGCCTCCCAGACCTGGAAGCGGTCCTTGAGCTCGACCAGCAGGCGCTCGGCGGTCTTCTTGCCGACCCCCGGCACCCGGGTCAGCGCCTTGGTATCGCCGGCCTGCACGCAGCGTACCAGCTCGTCCACCTCCAGCCCGGACATCAGCGCCAGGGCCAGCTTGGGACCGACACCATTGAGGCGGATCAGCTCGCGGAACAGCTCGCGCTCGCGCTTCTCGGCGAAGCCGTAGAGCAGGTGGGCATCCTCGCGCACCACCAGGTGGGTGTGCAGGGTCACCGGCTCGCCGACGGCGGGCAGACGATACAGGGTGGTCATCGGCACCTCCAGTTCGTAGCCGACCCCGCCGGCATCGACCAGCAGGTGCGGCGGCTGCTTCTCCGCCAGGGTACCGCGCAAACGTCCGATCAAGATTGGTAGTCCTCAGGTTACAAGCGCAAGCGTCCGCCGCGCCGGCGAGCGCTGCCCAGGCCGTGGGGCAGCAGGCTCTGGCGGTGGTGGGCGTGACAGAGGGCGATGGCCAGGGCGTCGGAGGCGTCGATCTGCGGCTTCTGCAACAGGCCGAGCAGGTGCATGACCATCAGCTGCACCTGCTGCTTGTCGGCACTGCCGGTGCCGACCACGGCCTGCTTGACCTGGCTGGCGGTGTACTCGGCCACGCTCAGACCCTCCTCCACCGCCGCGACTATCGCCGCGCCGCGCGCCTGGCCGAGCTTCAGCGCCGAGTCGGCGTTGCGCGCCATGAACACCTGCTCGATGCCGAGCATCACCGGACCGTGCTGGCGGATCACCTCGCGCACGCCGCGGTAGACCTTCTGCAGGCGCTCGGGCAGCGGGCCGTCACCGGTGCGGATGCAGCCGGAGGCGACGTACTCGCAGCCGCGCCCGGTGTCGCGCACCACGCCGTAGCCGGTGATGCGCGAACCGGGGTCGATGCCGAGGATCAGGGTCATGCGGGGCTCATCCGAACGTGTCCGACGGCGCGGCCGGCGGCCTCACTGTCTATTTATCCAGCCGCGAGTATAGGCCGGGCGCCCCGCCCCGTCACGCGCGGACGGACGGGGCGCCGCCGGAGCATGACGCCGCGCGCAAAACCCGGCGCCGGAAAAAACGAAGCCGGAAGAGGTCGCCCTCTTCCGGCTGTCGACGACAGGTAAACGCCGGGCTCAGCCCAGCTGTTCCATGATCTCGTCGGGGATCTCGGCGTTGTGGTAGACGTTCTGCACGTCGTCGAGGTCTTCCAGCATGTCGATCAGCTTGAGCACCTTCTGCGCGGTCTCCAGATCGGCGACCGGCGCGGTGATCGACGGGATCATCGCCACCTCGGCCTCGTCGCCCTTGAAGCCGGCGGCGGTCAGCGCCTCGTTGACCGACAGGAAGTCGGCGAAGCTGGTGTAGACCTCGACCGAACCGTCCTCCTCGGCGACCACGTCGTCGGCGCCGGCCTCCAGCGCCGCCTCCATCAGGGCGTCCTCGTCGACGCCCGGGGCGAAGCTGATCTGGCCCTTGCGGTCGAACATGTAGGCCACCGAGCCGTCGGTGCCGAGGTTGCCGCCGCACTTGCTGAAGGCATGGCGCACTTCGGCCGCGGTGCGGTTGCGGTTGTCGGTCATCGCCTCGATGATGATCGCCACGCCACTCGGCGCGTAGCCCTCGTAGCTCAGCTCGACCATGTTGTCGGCTTCGTTGGTGCCGGCACCGCGGGCGATGGCGCGCTCGATGACGTCACGCGACATGTTGGCAGTCAGGGCCTTGTCCACCGCCAGACGCAGGCGCGGGTTGTCAGCCGGGTTGCCGCCACCGTGCTTGGCCGCGACGGTCAGTTCGCGGATCAGCTTGGTGAAGATCTTGCCGCGCTTGGCGTCCTGACGTTCCTTGCGGTGCTTGATGTTGGCCCATTTGGAATGACCTGCCATGACTCTCTCCGTCGTGTTACTGGTGGATCTGGTACTTTTGCCGCGCCGAAACTGAAAGAGCCTGGCATGACCAGGCTCCTTGGCGGCGGCTTATTCGGCCTTGGGCTGCTCGCGCAGGCGGATGTTCAGTTCGCGCAGCTGCTTTGCATCGACCACGCCCGGCGCCTGGGTCATCACGCAGGCGGCGCTCTGGGTCTTCGGGAAGGCGATCACTTCGCGGATCGAGCTGGCGCCGGTCATCAGCATCACCAGGCGATCCAGACCGAAGGCCAGACCACCGTGCGGCGGCGCACCGAACTTCAGGGCGTCGAGCAGGAAGCCGAACTTCTCCTGCTGCTCCTCCTCGCTGATGCCGAGCACGCGGAACACCGCCTGCTGCATTTCCTTGCTGTGGATACGGATCGAGCCACCGCCCAGCTCGGTACCGTTGAGCACCATGTCGTAGGCGCGCGACAGCGCGGCGCCCGGATTGGCGAGCAGTTCTTCCGGCGAGCACTTCGGCGCGGTGAACGGGTGGTGCATGGCGGTCAGGCTGCCGTCGTCGTTCTCCTCGAACATCGGGAAGTCGACCACCCACAGCGGGGCCCATTCGCAGGTCAGCAGGTTGAGATCGTGACCCAGCTTGACGCGCAGGGCGCCGAGGGCTTCGGAAACGATCTTGGCCTTGTCGGCGCCGAAGAACACGATGTCGCCATCGACCGCGCCGACGCGATCCAGAATGACGTTGATGTTGTCCAGCGGGATGTTCTTGACGATCGGCGACTGCAGCCCCTCGACGCCCTTGGCGCGCTCGTTGACCTTGATGTAGGCCAGGCCCTTGGCGCCGTAGATGCCGACGAACTTGGTGTAGTCGTCGATCTGCTTGCGCGGCATGCTCGCGCCGCCCGGCACGCGCAGGGCGGTGACGCGGCACTTGGGATCGTTGGCCGGGCCGGCGAACACCTTGAACTCGACATCCTTGAGCTGGTCCTCGACGTCCACCAGTTCCAGCGGGATGCGCAGATCCGGCTTGTCCGAGCCGTAGCGGCGCATGGCTTCGGCCAGGGTCATGTGCGGCAGCTCGCCGAACTCGACGTCCAGCACTTCCTTGAACAGGTTGCGGATCATGGTCTCGGTCAGACCCATGATGTCCTGCTCGTCGAGGAAGCTGGTCTCGATGTCGATCTGGGTGAATTCCGGCTGACGGTCGGCGCGCAGGTCCTCGTCGCGGAAGCACTTGGCGATCTGGTAGTAGCGGTCGAAGCCGGCGACCATCAAGAGCTGCTTGAACAGCTGCGGCGACTGCGGCAGGGCGAAGAAGCTGCCAGCGTGGGTGCGGCTCGGCACCAGGTAGTCGCGCGCGCCTTCCGGGGTGGCGCGGGTGAGGATCGGCGTCTCGACGTCGAGGAAGCCGTTGTCGTCCAGGTAGCGGCGGATGCTGCTGGTGATGCGCGAGCGCAGCTTCAGCTTGGCGGCCATCTCCGGGCGGCGCAGGTCGATGAAGCGGTAGCGCAGGCGGGTCTCCTCGCCGACGTCACTGTACTCGTCCAGCGGGAACGGCGGAGTTTCGGCCTGGTTCAGCACTTCCAGCTCGTAGCCGAGCACCTCGATGGCGCCGGACGCCATGTTCGGGTTGCGGGCGCCTTCCGGACGCAGGCGCACCTTGCCGGTGATCTTCACCACGTACTCGCTGCGCACGCGGTCGGCCTTGGCGAAGGTCTCGGCGCGATCCGGATCGAACACCACCTGGGCCAGGCCCTCGCGGTCGCGGATGTCGAGGAAGATCACGCCACCGTGGTCGCGACGGCGATGGACCCAGCCGCACAGGGTGACTTCCTGGCCGTCCAGGCTTTCGTTGAGTTGGCCGCAATAGTGGCTGCGCATCATGGTCGGTTCGCTTCTCGAAGGTCGGTCTTGAAATCCTGACGGCGGTCGCCGCGTGCTTGCCGCACGCCGGCCTGCCGCGGACGGCGCCACCCGCTGCGGGCGCACGCACGTCGTGCCGTGATAAAGGGCCGGGATTATAGCCTGAAAAATCCACCCGGCGCAGCGCCCGTCCCGGCGCCGGCTTGCCGCCCCGCTCGCCGCTGACGGCCCACGCTGCCAGGCTTGCCGCCGGCCCGCACACCGTCCGTCCACCGGTGGCGACCAGGCCGGCGCAGCTGTTGCACAGCAGGGCGCGCTCATGCACAATGTAAACCATAGGTTTATGTAAACCTTTAGTTAACAGTGTGGTAACCCAACAATAACAGCGCTGTGCTGAGGAGATAACGATGAACGACTATGCCAAGCTGCCGGCCGACTTCTGCGCCAACCCCGACGAGGCCTACACCCTCCCGGCGTCCTACTACACCTCCTCGGCGGTCTACGCGGCGGAAAAGGAAAACATCTTCGCCAAAAGCTGGATCTGCGTCGGCCACCGCAGCGAGGTCGCCGAGAACAACGCCTACATCACCCGCGAGGTGATCGGCGAGAGCATCATCGTCGTGCGCGGTCGCGACGGCGTGCTGCGCGCCTTCTACAACGTCTGCCCGCACCGCGGCCACCAGCTGCTCAGCGGCGAGGGCAAGGCCAAGAACGTGATCACCTGCCCGTACCACGCCTGGACCTTCAAGCTCGACGGCGAGCTGGCCCACGCGCGCAACTGCGAGGCGGTGAGCAATTTCGACAAGGACAACTCCAGCTTGGTGTCCCTGCGCGTCGAGGAGTACGCCGGCTTCATCTTCATCAACATGGACAACGACGCCGGCAGCGTCGAGGAGCAGTTGCCAGGCTTCCAGCAGCGCCTGCGCGAGGCCTGCGCGGTGATCGACGACCTGCAGCTGGGCGCGCGCTTCGTCACCGAGACCCCGGCCAACTGGAAGTCGATCGTCGACAACTACCTGGAGTGCTACCACTGCGGCCCGGCCCACCCGGACTTCGCCGCCTCGGTGATGGTCGACCAGTACTGGCACAGCCTGCACGGCAACTGGACCCTGCAGTTCGGCCACGCCAAGCCGTCCGAGCAGTCGTTCAAGTTCGACCCGGAACAGGGCGGCGCCTGCTTCCACGGCTTCTGGGCCTGGCCGTGCACCATGTTCAACGTGCCGCCGGGCGCCAACTTCATGACCGTGATCTACGAGTTCCCGGTCAGCGCCGAAGTGACCCTGCAGCACTACGACATCTATTTCCTCAACAAGGAGCTGACCGAGGAGCAGCGCAAGCTGATCGACTGGTACCGCGACGTGTTCCGCCCCGAGGACCTGCGCCTGGTCGAGAGCGTGCAGAAGGGCCTCAAGTCGCGCGGCTACCGCGGTCAGGGCCGGATCATGACCGACAGCCAGCGCAGCGGCATCAGCGAGCACGGCATCGCGCACTTCCACAACCTGATCGCCCGCCAGCACCAGGCATGAGCCCGACGCGGCCGGCCAGCGCCGGCCGCCCCTGATTCAGTGGAGATACGCGATGAACCTGAAAGACCCCAGCCTGCTGCGCCAGCAGTGCCTGATCGACGGCGCCTGGCATGACGCCGACGCGCGCGGCCTGGTCGCGGTGACGGATCCGGCCACCGGCGCGCAGATCGCCGCGGTGCCGGCGATGGGCGCGGCCGAGACCCGCCGCGCCATCGAGGCCGCCGACCAGGCCCTGCCGGCCTGGCGCGCGCTGACCGCCAAGGAGCGCGCCGCCGTGCTGCGCCGCTGGTTCGAGCTGATGCTCGAGCACGAGGACGACCTCGCCGCGCTGATGACCCTCGAGCAGGGCAAGCCGCTGGCCGAGGCGCGCGCCGAGATCCGCTACGCCGCCTCCTTCGTCGAGTGGTTCGCCGAGGAAGGCAAGCGCATCTACGGCGACGTGATCCCCTCGCCCAGCGCCGACAAGCGCCTGCTGGTGATCAAGCAGCCGATCGGCGTGTGCGCCGCCATCACCCCGTGGAACTTCCCGGCGGCGATGATCACCCGCAAGGCCGCGCCGGCGCTGGCCGCCGGCTGCACCATGGTGGTCAAGCCGGCCAACGAGACGCCGCTGTCGGCGCTGGCGCTGGCCGAACTGGCGCAGCGCGCCGGCCTGCCCGCCGGCGTGCTCAACGTGGTCACCGGCCATGCCCAGGCGATCGGCGCCGAGCTGACCGGCCACCCGCAGGTGCGCAAGCTGACCTTCACCGGCTCCACCCCGGTCGGCAAGCTGCTGATGGCGCAGTGCGCCGAGACGATCAAGAAGGTCTCGCTGGAACTCGGCGGCAACGCGCCGTTCATCGTCTTCGACGACGCCGACCTCGACGCCGCGGTGGAAGGCGCCATCGTGGCCAAGTACCGCAACGCCGGACAGACCTGCGTGTGCGTCAACCGCCTGTTCGTCCACGAACGGGTCTACGAGCGCTTCCTCGCCGCCTTCGCCGCCCGCGTGCGCGATCTGCGAGTCGGCAACGGCTTCGCTGCCGACACGCAGATCGGCCCGCTGATCAGCGACAAGGCGGTCGGCAAGGTGCGCGAGCTGATCGGCGACGCCCTGGCCAAGGGCGCGCGGCTGGTCGAGGGCGGCCAGCCGCACGCCGCCGGCCCGCTGTTCTTCCAGCCGACCATCCTCGCCGACGTCGTCCCGGGCATGCAGCTGCTCGACGAGGAGATCTTCGGCCCGGTGACCCCGGTGGTGCGCTTCTCCAGCGACGCGGAAGTGGTGCGTCTGGCCAACGACACGCCGTACGGCCTGGCCGCCTACTTCTACAGCCGCGACGTCGGCCGCGTCTGGCGCATCGCCGAGCAGCTCGAGTACGGCATGGTCGGCGTCAACACCGGCCTGATCTCCAACGAGGTCGCCCCGTTCGGCGGGGTCAAGGAATCCGGGCTTGGCCGCGAGGGATCGAAGTACGGCATCGAGGATTACCTCGAGATGAAATACCTGTGCCTGGCGGTTTGACGGGCCCCTGAGATGCCGAGGTAGCAGCAATGTCCAGCAAATACGAAATGCTCAAGGTGCGGGTCACCGCCATCGAACAGGCCACCCCGCTGATCAAGCGCTTCACCCTGAGCGCCTGCGACGGCAGCGAGCTGCCCGCCTTCAGCGGCGGCAGCCACGTCATCGTGCGCATGCAGGAAGGCGAGCAGACCTACAGCAACGCCTACTCGCTGATGAGCGACCCGCGCGACCGCCGCAGCTACCAGCTCGGCGTGCGCCGCGAGGAGCAGTCCAAGGGCGGTTCGGCGTTTCTCCACGAGCAGGTCGAGGTGGGCAGCGAGCTGACCATCTCCACGCCGAACAACCTGTTCGCCCTCGACCCGGCGGCCGGGCATCACGTGCTGATCGCCGGCGGCATCGGCATCACCCCGTTCATGTCGCAGCTGCACGACCTGCGCGCCAGCGGCGCCTCCTTCGAGCTGCACTACGCCTGCCGCAGCCCGGAGCACACCGCGTTCCAGGGCGAGGTGTGCGACCTCGCCGGCGGCCACGCGCACTTCTACGCCGACAGCCTCGGCCAGCGTCTCGACCTCGCGGCGCTGGTCGCCGGCCTGGCCGCCGACGCCCACCTCTATGTCTGCGGCCCGCGGCCGCTGATCGAGGCGGTGCTCGACAGCGCCCGGCAGGCCGGCGTCGAGGAGGCGCGGGTGCACTGGGAACAGTTCGCCGCCGCGCCGGCCAGTGGAGCTGCCTTCACCGTGGTGCTGGCGCGCTCGGGGGTCGAGCTCCAGGTCGAGGAGAACGGCAGCATCCTCAAGGCCATCGAGCAGGCCAACGCGGCGCGCGTCGAGTGCCTGTGCCGCGAGGGTGTGTGCGGCACCTGCGAGACCGCCATCCTCGAGGGCGAGGCCGAGCACCACGACCAGTACCTCAGCGACGCCGAGAAGGCGGCGCAGAAGAGTCTGATGATCTGCGTGTCGCGCGCCCGCACGCCGCGCCTGGTGCTGGATCTGTAAGGCTGCCCGGGTGGCGCCGTCCGGCGTCGCCCGTCCCCCCCCGGGGCCGCTCCGGCGGCCCCCCCTTCCCCGCCGGACGCCCTGTGTATAATCGCCGCCCACAGGCTCCCCGTCCCACCCCGCGTTCCATGCCGTGTCGACGCCCGCCCGGGAGCACCGACCATGACCGCGCCGCCCGCAGCCGGCCGCGCGCCCAGCCCAAGGTTGTTCGATGGACGCCAACAGCTTCGCCTTCCGTCTCAAGGAACTGCTCGAGCACAAGAAACTGACCCTGCAGGCGGTCGCCAACCAGCTCGGTATCTCGCGTACCGCCGTGCACAAGTGGACCCGCGGCGGCGAGATCGACGACGACAACCTGCGCCGCCTGGCCGCCTTCCTGCAGGTCAACTGGATCTGGCTGCGCTACGGCGAGCAGGCCCAGCAGGACGCGCAGAACGCCGAGGCGGTGGTGCTGCCGATGACCGACGTGCGGCGCAAGTACACCGCGGAAATCATGGAGAGCGAGGCGCGCATGAAGCTCGCCCAGGAGAACGCGCGCATCGTCACCTGGGAGTGGAACCTGATCACCGACGAGGTGACCTACTCGAGCAACGTCGAGCAGGTGTACGGCTGGCACGTGTCGCGCAACGACGAGTTCTGGCCGCACGTCATCGCCGAGGACGCCGCCAACCTGCGCGCGGTCAGCGAGCGTTCGATCGCCACCGGCACCCCCTACGAGACCGACTTCCGCATCGTCACCCCCAGCGGCGAGATCCGCTGGATCGCCTCGCGCGCTACGCCGCTGCAGGACAGCGCCGGGCGCACGGTGAAGATGATCGGCATCAGCATGGACAACAGCGCGCGCAAGAGCGCCGAAGAGAGGCTGCGCGCCAGCGAGGAGCGCTTTCGCGCGATCTTCGAGCAGGCCTGCGGCGCCATGGCCTACGTCAGCCTCGACGGCCGCTGGCTGAAGATCAACCAGAGCCTGTGCCAGCTGCTCGGCTACTCGGCCGACGAGCTCGGCGGGCTGAGCATCCAGGCGCTGACCCACCCGGACGATCTGGACGGCAACCTCGAGCTGCTCGAGCGCCTCAAGGCCGGCGAGATCGCCATGTACGCACTGGACAAGCGCCTGCGCCACCGCGACGGCCACTACCTGTGGGTGCGGGTGAAGACCTCGCTGCAGCGCAGCGCCCAGGACGGCAGCCCCGAACAGCTGATCGCCCTGATCGAGGACATCGGCGCCGAGCGCGCCGAGCGCCAGGGCCTGCAGGCCCGCGCGCGCCTGCTGGAGCGCCTGTGCCGCAGCGAGGACAGCGGCGAGTGGCGCTTCGAGCGCGACAGCGGCCGCCTGCACTGCGATGCCACCTGCGCCCGCCTGCTCGGCCGGCGCAGCGCCGCCCGGCTGGACAACCTGGCCGCCCTGCTGCTGCAGCTGCAGGAACAGGACGCCGCGCAGCTGGAAGCCCTGGTGCGCGACGCCGGCAAGGGCTTCGCTCTCGCCTGCCATCTGGAGGACGGCGCCGGCCGCGTCGAGTTCCTCGCCGAGCCGCAGGATGACGGCCGGCAGCTGGTCGGCCTGCTGCGCCCGCTGCGGGACTGAAGGACAGCCACACCACCAAGCACAACGGGAGCCCTCGGGCTCCCGTTGTGCTTCAACGCGGCACGGTTCAGCGCAGGGCCGGCACCGGCTGCACCACCAGGCCCGCATCCGGCTCGGGCGCGACCAGCGGAGCGGTGCGCTGGCGTACCACCTGCACCACGCCCCCCACCTCGCCCAGGCTGACCACGCTGGGCGCCAGGCTGTCGCCGAAGTCTTCGCGCGCCCAGCGCACCAGCGACATGCCCATGATCAGCAGCACCGGCAGCATCGGCAGGGCCACCAGCAGGGTGGAGATCTGCACCGCCTTGAGGCCGCCCACCGACAGCAGGCCGACACCGACGAAGGCCAGCAGCACCGCCCACAGCACGCGGTTGTAGCGCGCCGGCTCCTCGTAGCCGGACAGCTCGCGGGTGCACACCGAAGCCAGGGTGTAAGCCGCCGAGTCGACGGTGGTGGCGAGGAACACGAAGCACAGCAGGGTGAACAGCGGGATGATCACCTCCGACAGCGGCAGGGTCTTCAGCACGGCCACCACGGTGGCCGGAATGCCGCTGGAGTTGAGCACCTCGCGCAGGGCGGCGGCCTCGTTCAGCTCCAGATGGATGGCATAGCCGCCCCAGATGGCGAAGAACACCCAGCAGCCGATGCTGCCCCACAGCACACCGTTGAGCACCAGCTCGCGGATGGTGCGCCCGCGCGAGATGCGCGCGACGAACAGCCCCATCATCGGCGCATAGGCGACCCACCAGGCCCAGTAGAACACCGTCCAGCTCTCCGGGAAGCCGCCCTTGGCCACCGGGTCGGTCCAGGTGTTGATGCGGAAGAAGTTGTCGGCGAACAGGCCCATGCTGTTGGTCCACAGCTTGAACAGGTAGGCGGTCGGACCGACCAGCAGCACCAGCGCCAGCATCAGCAGGGCGAGCACCGCGTTGACGTTGGACAGGGTCTGGATGCCCTTGCTCAGGCCGTTCCACACGCTCCAGGCGATCATCGCCGTCCACAGCACCAGGATGCCCATCTGCAGCAGGAAGGTATCCTCGAGGCCGAACATCTCCTGGAACAGGGTGGACACCAGCGGCACCGACAGCCCCAGCGAGGTGCCGACCGCACCGATGATCGAGAACATCACGATCACGTCGATCAGCTTGCCGACCCAGCCGTCGATACGGTTGCCCAGCACGCCGCGGCAGGCGTCGGACAGGCGCAGCGTCTTGCCCTTGCGCACATAGAGGAAATAGGCGATCGGCAGCGCCGGCAGCAGGTAGATCGCCCAGGGCACCACGCCCCAGTGGAACATCGGATACATCGCCGCCCACTCGGCGGCCTGGGTGGTGCCCTTGGCGATGCCCAGCGGCGGACCGTCGAGCATGTACAGCGGCTCGACGAAGGCCCAGTTGCAGATGGAAATGCCGATGCCGGCGCAGAACAGCATGGTCAGCCAGGCCGGCTTGCTGAACTCCGGCTGCTCGTCGGCGGAACCGAGCTTGATGCGCCCGAGCGGGCCGTAGGCCAGCCAGAGCATGAACACGAAGCTGGTGATGCCGGTCAGCAGCAGCAGCCAGCCGAAGCTGCCCGTCACCCAGGCGAACAGGTCATTGACGATAGCCTTGCCGGCCTCGGGGAACAGGATCAGCGGGATGCTGGTCAGCAGGATCGCGGCGACCGAGGGCCAGAAGATCGCCGGCTCGATCACCTTGCGGGTGGACGTCAGGTTGTTGGAACTCATCGCATATCACCTCACTGATGAGCCAGGGAACTCATCATCTGGTCTACTTGTTGTTATTTACCTTCAGGCAACGCTTGGCTGGTTGTTGGAATACACCTCCTGAGTGGGTCGCGGGCGCTTACCCGATGAAAGGATCTTGGTTTGCCGACCAAAAAGAAACCGTCAGTTAACATTCACTGACGGTTAACATTATGGGCATGCGCTTTCACAAAGCGCAACAGTCGCCTTGATCTGCATCAAACCCTTCGTTCGCCCCGCGTGCATGGCGCACAGATCGTGAAAACGCCCGGCACGCGGCCGCTCGCGCGGCGCTGCCATCCCCTGCCGTGGCGCCGGCGCCGCGCAGCAGCCGACGAATGGCGGTCTGCTGCGGTTCCCGCGCGCTTACAGCTGCCAGCCGACGCGCAGCCCCTCGTACACCGCCTCCTCGGCGGTGCGCGGGGTCAGGCAGTCGCCGACCAGGTGTACTTCGTCGACCAGCTCGCGCAGGTCGGCGGCCAGCTCGTCCTGCGGCGCGTGGCCCAGACACAGCACCAAGGTGTCGATGCCCTCGAACAGCAGCGGCTCGCCGCTGGTGGTGTGCTGCATGTACACGGTGTCGCCGTCGCCGCCGTACAGCCGCGCGTAGGGGGTGACGGCGATCTGCAGGCGATGCAGCTCGGCGGCCAGGTTGTCGCGCACGTACAGCGGCAGAGTCTCGCCGGCGTGGGTGCCGTTGACCGCCAGCTGCACGTGGCTGCCCTCGCGCGCCAGCAGCTCGGCGATCCCCGGGCCGATCCAGTCGCAGCGCCAGTCGGCCACCAGCACGCGGGCGCCGACCTGCACCTCGCGGCGCAGCACCTGCCAGGCGTCGACCACCTGGATACCGCCGTCGAGCACCAGATCGGGCACATAGGGTCGCGCGCCGCTGGCCAGTACCACAGCGTCCGGTCGCTCGGCCGTCACCAGATTGCGGTCGACGCGGGTGTTCTTCACCACCTCGACGCCGGCCAGTGCCAGCTCGCGCGCCAGGTTGGTGACGATGCCGCCGAACTCGGCGCGGCGCGGCAGTTGCTGGGCCAGCAGCGCCTGGCCGCCGAGCTGGGAACTCGCCTCGTAGAGGGTCACCGCATGGCCGCGTTGCGCCGCGGTGATGGCCGCCTTCATGCCGCCCGGGCCGCCGCCGACAACCATCACTCGCTTGCGCCGCGCCGCCAGCCGCAGCGTGCCGTAGACCAGCTCGCGACCGGTTTCCGGGTGCTGGATGCAGGAGATCGGGTAGCCGCGGTGGAAATGGCCGATGCACGCCTGGTTGCAGGCGATGCAGGCGCGGATGTCGTCCGGCCGGCCCTGCTCGGCCTTGGCCGGCATCTGCGGGTCGCAGATCAGCGCGCGGGTCATGCCGCACACGTCGGCCTGGCCGGCGGCCAGCACGGCCTCGGCCTCGTGCGGCTGGTTGATCCGCCCGGCGACGAACACCGGGATGCCCAGCGCGCGGCGGAACGCCCCGGCGCCGGCGGCCAGGTAGGCGTTGACCACCGCCATCGGCGGCACGATGTGCACCGCGCCGCCCAGCGAGGCGGAGGTGCCGGCGATGACGTTGACGTAGTCGAGCAGCGGTTCGAGGCGCACGCAGGCTTCCAGCGTCTCGGCGGCGGTCAGCCCCTCCTCGTCGCGCTCGCCGCCACCGCTGATGCGCATGCCGATGACGAAGTCCTCGTCGGTGCAGGCGCGCATCTCGGCAAGCACCTCGCGCAGGAAGCGCAGCCGGCCGTCCAGCTCGCCGCCGTACTCGTCCTCGCGGCGATTGACCCGCGGGTTGAGGAACTGCGCCGGCAGGTAGCCGTGGCTGGCCACCAGCTCCACCCCGTCCAGCCCGGCAGCGCGCATGCGCCGCGCCGCCTGGCCATAGCCGGCGACGATCTCGCGGATCAGCGCGTGGTCGAGGGCGCGCGGCATCACGTGGAAACGCTCGTTGGGCGACACCGACGGCGCCCAGGCCACCGCCAGCAGGCCGTCGGCGCTTTCCATGATCTCCCGCCCCGGGTGGAAAAGCTGGGAGAACACCGTACAGCCGTGGGCGTGGCAGGCCTCGGCCAGGCGCCGGTAGCCGTCGATGCAGTCATCCTCGGTGGCCATCAGCATGTGCGAGGTGTAGCGGGCCGTCTCGTGCACGCCGGCCACCTGGGTGACGATCAGGCCGGCACCGCCGCGGGCGCGGGCCTCGTGGTAGGCCACCAGCGCGTCGTTGACCCGCCCATCGGTGGGCAGGGTGGTGTCGTGACCGGTGGACATGATGCGGTTCTTCAGGCGCGCGCCGCGAATCTGCAGCGGCGCGAACAGGTGGGGAAACAGCTGGGCGCTCATCGGGCGAGTTCTCCGGGCAGGGCGGCGGGACGGGGGCCCGCCGCGCAGGGATACGGCAGGTTCAGCCGCCGATCTGGCGGGTTTTCCAGTCGGCCGGATGCAGGGCATAGAACACCGTGGCGCCCTCACCCTCGTAGACCAGCGGGGTATTGGCCGGAATCCACAGCACGTCACCCGGCGACGTATCGAATACCGCATCGCCGACGCGCAGGCGGAAGTTGCCCTCCAGGGTGACGATCAGCTCGTCGTAGAGCACCGTCCAGGCGATCGAGCAGCCGTCGAAGCGGGCGACCCCAGCGCCCATGCTCTGGCTCAGCTCCGGACCGACCAGTCGGCAGATCGACGCCTTGCTCGGATCATCGCCGTAGGCTTCGAAGGTACGGGCGGAGCGCGGGAAGTGGATGACCTCGGACATTTGTTGTTCTCCTGATTGTCTTCGGGCCGGGACGGCCGCCAACAGACATTACCCATAATTTTTCCTTTAGTAAAAAATTCTTTTGTTTTTTTACTATCAGCCACTAGGATGCCTCGGCAGCCTGCGCCATGGCGCAGCCCGTTCCCGCACGCCCAAAGGAGAAAACAACATGAGGGTGCTGGTTTGTGTGAAACGCGTGATCGACTACAACGTCAAGGTCCGGGTCAAGGCGGACAACAGCGGCGTCGATCTGGCCAACGTCAAGATGGCGATGAACCCCTTCTGCGAGATCGCCGTGGAAGAAGCGGTGCGCCTCAAGGAAAAGGGTATCGCCTCTGAGGTGGTGGCGGTCTCGGTCGGCCCGAATGCCGCCCAGGAGCAGCTGCGCACCGCGCTGGCCCTCGGCGCCGACCGCGCCATCCTGGTCGAATCCAATGACGAGCTGGGCTCGCTGGCCGTGGCCAAGCTGCTCAAGGCGGTGGTCGACAAGGAACAGCCGAAGCTGGTGATCACCGGCAAGCAGGCCATCGACAGCGACAACAACCAGACCGGGCAGATGCTCGCCGCGCTGACCGGCTTCGCCCAGGGCACCTTCGCCTCCAAGGTCGAGGTGGCCGGCGACAAGGTCGACGTGACCCGCGAGATCGACGGCGGCCTGCAGACCGTTTCACTGAAGCTGCCGGCCATCGTCACCACCGACCTGCGCCTCAACGAGCCGCGCTACGCCTCGCTGCCCAACATCATGAAGGCCAAGAAGAAGCCGCTGGAGACCGTCACTCCGGAGGCGCTGGGCGTGTCCACCGCCTCGACGGTGAAGGTGCTCAAGGTCGAGGCCCCGGCCGCGCGCAGCGCCGGGATCAAGGTCAAGTCGGTGGCCGAGCTGGTCGAGAAACTGCAGAACGAAGCGAAGGTGATCTGAGATGGCAATCCTGGTAATCGCTGAACACAACAACAGTGCCCTGGCTGCCGCCACCCTCAATACCGTGGCCGCCGCCAGCCAGATCGGTGGCGACATCCATGTGCTGGTCGCCGGCCAAGGCTGCGGCGCGGTCGCCGAAGCCGCGGCCCAGGTCGCCGGCGTGGCCAAGGTGCTGCGCGCCGACGCCCCGGCCTACGCCCACCAGCTGCCGGAAAACCTCGCGCCGCTGATCGTCGAGCTGGCGCGCAACGGCTACAGCCACGTGCTGGCCCCGGCCACCACCAACGGCAAGAACTACCTGCCGCGCGTCGCCGCGCTGCTCGACGTCGAGCAGATCTCCGAGATCGTCAAGGTGGTTTCCGCCGACACCTTCCAGCGGCCGATCTACGCCGGCAACGCCATCGCCACCGTGCAGTCTTCGGCCAGCGTCAAGGTCATCACCGTGCGCAGCACCGGCTTCGACGCCGTGGCGGGCGAGGGCGGCAGCGCGAGCATCGAGGTCATCGACGCCGCCTGCGATGCCGGTATCTCCAGCTTCGTCGGCGAGGAAATCGCCAAGTCCGAGCGCCCCGAACTGACCGGCGCGAAGATTGTCGTCTCCGGCGGGCGCGGCATGCAGAACGGCGACAACTTCCAGTTGCTCTACGCGGTGGCCGACAAGCTCGGCGCCGCGGTGGGTGCCTCGCGCGCCGCCGTCGACGCCGGCTTCGTGCCCAACGACCTGCAGGTGGGGCAGACCGGCAAGATAGTCGCGCCGCAGCTGTACGTCGCCGTCGGCATTTCCGGTGCCATCCAGCACCTGGCCGGCATGAAGGATTCCAAGGTGATCGTGGCAATCAACAAGGACGAGGAAGCACCGATCTTCCAGGTCGCCGACTACGGCCTGGTCGCCGACCTGTTCGAGGTGGTGCCGGAGTTCAGCCGCCAGCTTCCCTGACCCGCCATGCGCCCCGCCACGGGGCGCATCGCCCTGATGCCACTGCGGGCATTTCCCGCCATCCTCCGGGGCAGATGCGGTATCGTTGCAGCCAACACACCGATACCCGACCCGTCCCCCTGCTGGCCGTCAGCCCGCAGGGCAGAGAGCAAGGCCCGCGCATGACCCACCCAACGCAAACCGACAACGAGGTGTCGGCGAACGCCGGCGACCTGGCCAACAGCCCCTTTCTCGGCGAACGCATCCGCGGCCTGCGCAAGCGCCGCAAGATGACCCTGGTGCAGCTCGCCGAAAGCAGCAACCTCTCGCCGGGCTACATCAGCCAGGTGGAACGCAACCTGGCCTTTCCGTCGATCGCCGCCCTGGTCAACATCGCTCGCAGCCTGGGCGTGACCGTGCAGTGGTTCTTCGCCGGCGAGGAGCCGGTACCCAGCGAGGAGCGCGACTACGTGGTGCGGCGCAACAACCGCCTGCGCATCCAGTACGACCAGGGCATCGTCGACGAACTGCTGACGCCGAAGATGAACCTGCAGCTGGAGATGCTCTACACCCGCATGCCACCCGGCGCGGAGAGCACCCAGAGCTACTCGCACGAGGGCGACGAGGTGGGCTTCGTGCTCAGCGGCCAGCTCGAGCTGTGGGTCGGCGAGCGCTACTTTCACCTGTTCGAGGGCGACAGCTGCGCCTTCTCGTCACGCGAGCCGCATCGCTACCGCAACCCGGGCAACAGCGAAACCATCGTGGTCTGGGCGATCAGCCCGCCGAGCTTCTGAAGCGGACTTCCTCAAACCCCGGATACGCGAAGGCCGCGGTTTCACCCGCGGCCTTCGCCTTGCTCACTCGGTTGCCGCCTCCGCCGGCACCCTCCGCGCCGCATAGTCGCGCCGCACCACGGCGTGCGCCAGCAGCCCCATCAGGAAGACCGAAAGACCGTAACCGATCGACAGCAGATATGCGCCCAGCATGACGTTCACCTCTCTCAGGATTGTCCCAGCGCCTGGCTGTAGGGAATCGCGTAGTAGTTGATCAGCAGGGCGGCGATCAGCACCCCACTGGCCATCATCAGCCGCGGCACCAGCAGGGTGCCGCCCACTGCGGCGTTATCGCACTCCTCGACCGGTGTCTGGCGGATGCGCGCGAGAAAGCTGCGCTCGGTATGGCTGACCGTACCGGCGCGACTGACCAGCAGGATGGTCAGCAGGCTGAGCACGCTGCCGATGATGAACGGATCCAGGTAGACCGGCAGGCTGACCACACCGAACTTGCGCAGGAAGTTGGCGATGATGTTGGCGACGAAGCCAACCACGATGCCCCAGAAAGCGGCAGAGGCAGTGATGCGCTTGCTCCAGATGCTCATGAAGGCCACCGCGCCCCACGAGGAGGCGAACAGGGTGCCGGCGAAATAGGTGATCCACATGATCGCCGACGGCTTGATGAAGGCGATCGCCAGACTGACCAGGCCGGCCGCCAGCATCACCAGCCGGCTGTAGCGCAGCTTCTCGGCATCGCTGCCCTTGAGCTCGACGATGTCGTTGGTGGCGCTGAAACCGATCAGCGACAGGAAGGTGGAGCAGGACGACAGCGCCGCAGCCATGATGCCGACGATCAGAATGGTGCCCAGCCAGCCGGGCATGACGTTCATCGCCGCCCAGATCACCGCCTTCTCCGGATTGTCGATGGCCGGGTTGAGCAGGTTGATCGCCGCACCCATCAGCATCAGGGCGATGTACAGCAGCATCAGGATCAGCCCGGACCAGCAGGCCGAGCGGATCACCACATGCTCGCTGCGCGCCATCAGGTAGCGACTGGTCTGCCACGGGCTGACCGCCACCACCCCGCCCCAGGCCACGCCGAGGATCAGCGCCCACACCAGCGAGCTGGCGTGCGAGGGCCAGTAGGCCTTGTCGCCCTCGAGGCCGTGCCAGGCGAGGATGCCCGGACGCTGTTCGAAGGTCGCCAGCGCGGCCACGGTCTGCTGCATGCCGCCGGTGGCGTCGATCAGGTACCAGACGCCGAGGAAGGCCACCACGGTGAACACCAGGAACATCAGGGTATCGGTGAGCACCACCCCTTCCGACCCCGAATAGAGCGTGAACAGGGTGTAGCCGAGCCACACCAGCAGCAGCGCCTGCCAGTATTCAAGGCCGCCGATCTCGGAGATCAGCAGCGCAGCGCCCTGGGTAACCGCGATCAGGTAGGCGGTGATGCCGAGGATGGTGGTCAGCCCCGCGGCACACTGCACCCGCCGCGAGGCGAAGCGCTTGCCGAAGTATTCGGGGATGGTCAGCGCCTGGCTGCGACGCACATAGCGGCCGAAGAACAGTGCACCGACCACGTACCCCATGCTGTTGACCGCCACCAGCGCCAGCATCAGGAAGGCGTAGCCCTCGTAGGCGAAGCCGGTCTCGGCCATGAATGCGTTGGTACTCAGGAAGCTGGCCACCAGCGTACCGACGATCAGCAGCGTCGGTGCATTGCGGCCGGCCACGTAGTAGTCGTCGAGGCCCTTGACCTTGCGGCCGGCGTAGTTGCCGATCGCGACGTAGATGGCGACGCTGACGAGTATCCCGATCAGATAAATGCTCATACACCCTCCGGAAGTGACCACTGGCGTGCCCCGCTGCGCGGGCAGTCGGGAGGGAATCGCCAGGAGCCAGATGACGTCGCCGGCCGTCCAGCGGCCGGGCAACAGGACGAGCCGGCGCCAGTGCGGCGCTGGTTCATGAAAAGGGAGAGTGCCGGGCGACCGGGGCCGGGCCTTCGGAAAACGCACGTAACGGGACAGGAATAGCTAGCCATGCCTGGACTCCTGCCGGGCGCTGGCGCGCGACGGCGGTCGGGTACGCCATGAGGGCGTCTTTGTTCTTATTTGTAAAAAATCTCACATAAAATTTTACCAATAGCAACATGGGTTTTTATTTTTATCCGCCAAGCATGAGTTCTGCCCGAGCACGACCAGGCCACCGCATGCCGGCAGCCGAAGACCTGGGATAGTGGAAAGCAGGGCGCGCGCCCTACTCGGCAGCGTCGTAGTGCTGGGCGAAGTAGCCGCGCAGGAACTCCACGGTGACGCGCACCTTGGCCGAGCTGGCCAGCGGGGCGGCGTACACCGCCCAGATGTTTGCCGGCTGGCGGTAGTCGGGGAGGATGTGCACCAGGCGACCACTGCGCAGGCTGTCGCGCACGTCCCACCAGGAGCGCAGGAGGATGCCGCAGCCGTCGATGCCCCACTGGTGGACCATCTCGCCGTGGTTGGAGGAGAGGCTGCCGGTGACCTTGACGCTCTCCTCGCCCTGCGGGCCCTGCAGGCGCCAGACGCCGAACGGGTGGTCGCGCTCCTTGATCAGCAGGCAGGCGTGCCCGGCCAGCTCGGCCAGGCTGCGCGGTTCGCCGTGGCGGGCCAGGTAGGCCGGCGCGGCGCAGAGGATGCGGTGGTTGGGCGCCAGCTGGCGGGCGATCAGCTCGGGGGCGATCTCGTCGCCGACGCGGATGTCCAGGTCGACGCCCTCGCCGACCAGGTCGACCAGGCGGTCATGGACGTCGAAGCGAATGTCCAGCTCCGGGTAGCGGGCGGACAGCTGTGCGATCGCCGGCGCCAGGTAGCGCCGGCCGAAGCCGAAGCTGCTGACCATGCGCAGCTGGCCGCGCGGCTCCTGGTGCAGCGCCGACACCTCTTCCTGCATCTGCTGCATGGCGTCGAGGATGCGCTGTGCCCAGTGGTAGACCCGCTCGCCGTCCTCGGTGATCGCCACCCGTCGGGTAGTGCGGTGCAGCAGGCGCACGCCGAGGTTGTCCTCGAGCAGGCGCACACGCTTGCTGACGAAGGCCGGCGAGGCGTTCAGCTCGGCCGCGGCGGCGGCGAAGCTGCTGCGCCGGGCGACCAGGACGAAGACGCGCAGGTCCTCAAGGGGCGGCAGACTATTCACGAATCATGCTCAATGAATCAACGGATAGGCAGATTATCTATCGATCTATGCCTTATAGCATGCCTGGCACCTCCCCCGTCCAACCAGTGAGGACCAGACCATGAGCAAGACATTCAGAATCGCCGCCATTCCCGGCGACGGCATCGGCCAGGAAGTGCTGCCCGAGGGCCTGCGCGTGGTGCAGGCCGCGGCGCGCAAGTGGAACCTCGACCTCGAGTTCGAGACCATCGACTGGGCCAGCTGCGACTACTACCTGGAACACGGCCAGATGATGCCGGACGACTGGTTCGCGCGGCTCAAGGACTTCGACGCCCTGTACTTCGGCGCGGTCGGCTGGCCGGACAAGGTGCCCGACCACATCTCGCTGTGGGGCTCGCTGCTCAAGTTCCGCCGCGACTTCGACCAGTACGTCAACATCCGCCCGGTGCGCCTGTTCCCCGGCGTGCCCTGCCCGCTGGCCGGCCGCGAGCCGGGCGACATCGACTTCGTGGTGATCCGCGAGAACACCGAGGGCGAGTACTCCTCGCTGGGCGGGCGCATGTTCGAGGGCACCGAGCACGAGTTCGTGGTACAGGAGTCGGTGTTCACCCGCCGCGGCGTCGACCGCATCCTCAAGTACGCCTTCGACCTGGCGCAGACCCGCGAGCGCAAACGCCTGACCGCCGCCACCAAGTCCAACGGCATGGCGGTGAGCATGCCCTACTGGGACGAGCGGGTCGCCGCGATGGCCGCGCAGTACCCGGACATCGCCTGGGACAAGCAGCACATCGACATCCTCTGCGCGCGCTTCGTGCTGCAGCCGGAGCGCTTCGACGTGGTGGTCGCCTCCAACCTGTTCGGCGACATCCTCTCCGACCTCGGCCCGGCCTGCGCCGGCACCATCGGCATCGCACCCTCGGCCAACCTCGATCCGGAGCGCCGCTTCCCGTCGCTGTTCGAGCCGGTGCATGGCTCGGCGCCGGACATCTTCGGGCAGAACATCGCCAACCCGATCGCCATGATCTGGTCCGGCGCGCTGATGCTCGACTTCCTCGGCAACGGCGACGAGCGCTATCGCGCCGCCCACGACGGCATCCTCGCCGCCATCGAGAAGGTCATCCACAGCGGGCCGAAGACCCGCGACCTGGGCGGCAACGCCTCGACCCAGGCAGTCGGCCAGGCCATCGCCGCCGCACTGTGACCGCTCGCGGCTGGCCGGCGCACGCTGGCCAGCCGCTCATCCGCATCACCTGGCAAAATGGCCCGATTGAGCCGTATCCACCTTTACGGTTAAATAGCGTCCGCGTCTTCACCGAGCCGCTTCGCAACCCTCTTCGGCTCGCTCCGGCGCCGTCCGGCACCCTCTGCATGTATTGGCGTTTCCCTCCTTCCTCTCGCCAGTTGTCATGTCCGGCCACTTTCTCTGCAGTCTGTATTTTGCCAAGGTGAATCAATTGAGCATTCTGAAAACCGTCCATCTTCTCTCGGGCGCGGCGGCCCTGCTGCTGTCCTTCGTCCCCAGCCTGCGCGCCGACGCCCAGCCCTGGCTGCAGCAGCCCGAGGCCCTGTACCTGGCCTTCACCGGCCTGGCCAACCTGCTGGTCGCCCCGCTGGCCGACGCCGCCGGCCGCCGTCTGCAGCGTCTGGCCAGCGCCCTGCTGGTGCTCGCCGTGGGCCTGCAGTGCCTGGCCTCGCTGGTGCCGCTGGACAGCCTGGCCGGCCTGCCGGTGGTGCTGCTGACCCTGCTGGCCATCGCCGCCGCCGCCGTGGTCCAGCTGCTGCCCGGCCGGGCGGCCCCTGCCGCTGCCCCGGTCAGCGCAGCCGTACCGCCGGCCAAGGCGCCGGTGGCGCCCCGCCCCGCGGCGCCCGCTGCCAAGCCGGTGAGCCGCGGCGAGCCGAGCGGTGCGCGCTCGCGCGGCACGGTCAAGTGGTTCAACACCTCCAAGGGCTTCGGTTTCATCTCCCGCGACGACGGCGATGACATCTTCGTGCACTTCCGCGCCATCCGCGGCGAGGGCCACCGGGTGCTGGTCGAGGGCCAGCGCGTGGAGTTCACCGTGGCCCAGCGCGACAAGGGCCTGCAGGCCGAAGACGTGGTGATCCTCGAGGACTGAGTAGCCTCGCGCCGAAAACAAGGAGCCCGCCATATGGCGGGCTCCTTGTTTTCGGCTGCTCGATCTCAGTAGTGCGGCGGCGGCGCCTCGTCCTCGGCCGGGCCGATCTGCCCGACCAGCTCGGCCTGGCGCGCGGCCAACGCCTCGACCTGGCGCTGCAGGCGCTCGATCAGGCGCCCCTGGGCGAGCAGCTCGTCGCTGAGCTGCTGCAGGGTGTCGTCCTGGAAGGCCAGGCGGGTTTCCAGCTCGGTGACGCGCATTTCCAGGCTCATTGGGCCTCCGGGGCGAAGCGGAAGTCCTCGGGGTCGAGCACCAGACGCAGCTTGGCGCGTACCTCCTTGACCTGCTCCTCGCTGTAGGGCACCGCCGGCTGGCGCCCCCACACCGGCGCCGGCCAGGCGGCGTCGCTGCGCCGGCGCACGATGACGTGCATGTGCAGCTGGCTGACCACGTTGCCGAGGGTGGCGACATTCATCTTGTCGGCCTTGAAGATGTCCTTGAGCAGTTCCGCGAGCAGGGTGGTCTCGCGCCACAGCGAGCGCTGGTCGGCGGCGTCGAGCTGGAACAGCTCGCTGACCTCCTCGCGGCGCGGCACCAGGATGAACCAGGGGTAGCTGGCGTCGTTCATCAGCAGCAGGCGGCACAGCGGGAAGTCGCCCATGTGCAGGGTGTCCTGCTCCAGGCGCGAGTCGAGGGCAAACATGCCGGCGTCTCCTTGAGGTGGGATGGCGATGCGCGCCAGTGTGCCACAGCTGGCCCGGCGCGGCCCGCCGAGAATCCCTCAGCGCTCCGCCGGCAGATTGCGCGGCAGCCACACCTCGACCAGCAGCCCACCGAGCTCGGCCTCGCCGAGGAGGATCTCGCCGCGATGCAGCTCGACGATGCGCTGCACGATGGACAGTCCGAGCCCGGCGCCCTGCCCCGCGCCCTGGCGGTAGAAGCGGCGGAACAGCCGCTCGCGCTGCTCGGCCGGCACGCCGGGGCCGCTGTCGGCCACCCGCAGGCACAGGCGCCCGGCCTCGGCCTGCAGGGTGACGGCGATGCGCCCCCCGCTCGGCGTGTACTGCACGGCGTTGCCGACCAGATTCTGCAGGAGGATGCCGAGGCTCGGCGCATCGCCGCGCAGGCGGCAGTCGGCGGCCTCGTCACAGTCGAAGCTCAGCTCCTGCTCGCGCTCCAGCGCCAGCGGGATGAGCTCGGCCAGCTCCTGGCGCAGGTAGGCCGCCAGGTCCAGCTCGACCATCGCCAGCTGGCGGGCATCCGGCTCCAGGCGCGCCAGGGTCAGTAGCTGGTTGACCACCCGGGTGGCGCGTTCGACGCCGGCCACCAGTTGCTGCAGGGCCGCCTCGCGGTCGGCGGCCTCCGGCGCCTCGAGGGCGTTCTGCGCGTGGATGCGCAGCACCGCCAGCGGCGTGCGCAGTTCGTGGGCGGCGTCGGCGAGGAAGCGCTTCTCGCGCTCCAGCAGGCTGGTGACCTGCAGCAGCAGGCGATTGAGCGCGGCGACCATCGGCTCCAGCTCCTGCGGCAGCGGTGCCAGGGTCAGCGGCGCGAGATTCTCCGCGTCGCGCGCCTTGATCAGGCCGACCACCTGCTCCAGCGGACGCAGACCCAGGCCGATCGCCGACCACACCAGCAGCGCCAGCAGCGGCAGGCCGATCAGATCGGGCAACAGGCTGCGCAGGGTGATCTTGCCGACCAGTTCGCCGCGCACGTCCTCACGCTCGGCGACCAGGATCCAGTGGCGGTCGGCCAGGTCCTGGCGCACGAACAGCCGCCAGTGCGCATCGCCCAGGGCCACCGTGTGATAGCCGGAAAGCCGCTCGCCGAGGGTGGACAGGCTGACGCCGCCGGCGAGGCCCTCGCCCACCGCGCCCCGCTGCTGCAGCAGGCTGGCCAGCAGCGCCGGCGGCGCGCTGGCCGACTGCAGAAGCACCTGGCCCTGCTGGTCGAGCACCTGGAAGGCCAGCTTGGTCTCGTAGCGGTGGCCCTCGGCCAACGCGGCCGGCCCCTCGGGGTCGTCGCGGACCTGCAGCGCGGCATCCAGCGCCTGCTGCATGGCGGCGCGGATCTCCGGGGAGGGATCGCGGCCGACCATGCCCTCGAGCAGGCGCGCGCTCTGCGCCAGCTGGGCGTCGAACAGCTCCTCGATCTCGTGCTGGGCGTCGCTGTAGCTGCGCCAGGAAATCAGCGTCAGCGCCAGGGCGAGCACGCCGAGCACCCGCGCCAGGGTGCGCGTGCGGATCGAGCGCAGCCTCATGCCTTGTCCACCAGATAGCCGACGCCGCGCACGGTGCGGATCAGCTCGGGGAAGAACTTCTTGCGCAGGTGGTGCACGTGGACCTCGAGGGCGTTGCTCTCCACCTCCTCGTCCCAGCCGTAGAGCACCTGCTGCAGCTTGTCGCGGGTCAGCACCCGCCCCGGCTGGGCGAGCAGTTCGTGAAGGAGGAGGAACTCCTTGCGCGGCAGGTTGACCGGCACGCCCTGGTAGGTGACCTGCTGGCTGTCCGGCTCCAGGCGGATGCCACGGTACTCCAGCACCGACTGCGCGCGGCCGAAGCTGCGCCGCAGCAGGGCGCGCAGGCGGGCCTTGAGCTCGGCGACGTCGAACGGCTTGACCAGGTAGTCGTCGGCCCCGGCATCCAGCCCGGCGATGCGGTCGCTGGTGGCATCGCGGGCGGTCAGCACCAGCACCGGCGTCGCATTGCCGGCGCCGCGCAGGCGGCGCAGCACTTCGAGGCCGTCCATGCGTGGCAGGCCGAGGTCGAGCACGCACAGCTCGAAGCTCTCGTGGCTGAGGGCATGCCAGGCGCTGGCACCGTCCTGCAACCAGTCCACGGTGTAGCCCTCGGGCTTGAGCGCGGTACGAATGCCCTCGCCCAGCGCCTGATCATCCTCTACCAGCAATATCCGCATTCCCGCTCCTCGCTTCGGCTCCTGCGGCCACGGCAAAACGCCGGGCCGGCGAGAGTATCGCACCCTCGCCGGCCCGGCGCTCGGTCCCTGCGGGCGATCAGTGCAGCTTGGCCCGGGCCTTGTCCAGCAGCGCCTGGGCTTCCTGGCGGCGACCGGCGTCGGCCACTTCGCGCCCCGGGCGCGGCGGCGCGGCGAGGGCCTTCTGCAGCGCCTGCTCGGCCTCGGCATAGCGCTTCTCGCGGAGCAGGAAATCGCCATAGAAGTAGTTGGGATCGATGCCGTCGGGATTGAGGCTCAGCGCCTGCTTCAGCAGTTGCTCGGCGCGCTCGTCGTCACCGAAGCCGACCGGCCAGCCCGGCACCTGGTAGTAGAGCGAGCCGAGGCTGGTGTAGGCCGAGCCGTCGAGGGCCTTGGGATCGAGCTTGATCGCCTGCTCGAACTGGCCGCGCGCCTGCTTGACCAGATCCAGCGCGCCCAGGCCGCCCTTGGCGCCCGCCCAGGTGCTGAGGATGATGCCGCGCCAGATCAGCAGCTCGGCTGCCTGCGGCTCGGCCCTGGTCATCGTCTCGGCCTCGCCGGCCAGCCTGGCGAAGGCCGCCTCGCGCTGCGCCTCCGGCAGCTGGTAGTTGATCTCGGCCCAGCGGCTCTGCAGCTGCCTGAGATTCTGCTCGCCGCCGGCGGTGAGGGCGAAGCTCGGCAGGCTGAGCAGCAGCGCGCCGCCGAGGACCAGGTTGCACAGGAAGGATTTCGACATGTTCTTCTCCACTCCGGGAAGGAATCAGGGCTTGCCGCGCGCGAAGCGCTGGATGATCGGCAGCTGCTTGCGCAGTGCCTGGTCGACCACGCGCGGCAACAGGCTGTTGAGACGCACGAAGAGCTTTTCCGGCCAGCCGAGATACAGCTCCTCGCGCTCGTGGCCGATGGCGGCGACCACCGCCTCGGCCACCCAGGCCGGCTCGTCCATGGCCACCTTCAGCTCGTCGTTCATCGCCACCACGCTCTGCTCGTTCATGCTGGTGCGGGTGGCGCGCGGCGCGATGTACAGGACCTTGACCCGGGTGTCGGCCAGCTCGCGGCGCAGCGCCTCGGAAAAGCCGCGCAGGGCGAACTTGCTGGCGCAGTAGGCGGCGAAGCCGGGATAGCCGATGGAGCCGAAGGTCGAGCCGATGTTGACCACCATCGCCTGCTCCTGCTGGCGCAGCATCGGCAGCAGCCGGTGGGTGAGCTGCAGGGTGGCGGTGACGTTGAGCTGCACCAGCGCGGCTATGGCCTCCTCGTCGTGCTGCTCGAGCAGGCTGAAGTGGTTGACCCCGGCGGCGTTGATCAGCAGGTTGACGCCGCCCATGCGCCGCGCGGCCTGCAGCACCGCCTCGCGCCCGGCGCCGTCGGTGATGTCGGCGCAGACCGCCTCGGCCCGCCCCTGACACTGCCTGACCAGGAGCTCCAGACGCTCGGCCTGGCGCCCCACCAGCAGCAGGCGCGCGCCGCTGCGACTCAGCCGCTCGGCCAGCTGCTGACCGATGCCGCCGGTGGCGCCGGTGAGCAGGATGCGGCACTCAGACAGCTGCATGCTGGCTCTCCTGCTGCAGCGGCAGGCTGCGGAACATGTCGCCGTACAGGCGGTAGACCACCCTGGCGGTGTGGATCACCGCGGCCTGGTCGTCGGCATCCTCGAGGCGGTTCATCAGCTTCTCGAAGAACGCCACGTGGCTGATGTCCAGGCTGCCATGCGAGGTCAGGTAGCTGAATGCCTGCGCCGGCAGCTGCAGGCGGTCCTGGATGATCGCCGCCGCCTCGGTGGCCAGGGCGATACTGGTGCCCTCCAGCACGTTGACCATGCCGAAGAAGCTCACCGGATTGCAACGGGCGATGCGGTCGTAGACGTAGCTGACCATCAGCTCAGTCGGCAGGCTGGGCGTACCGTTGCGCACCGCCTCGGCGTCGCCGCCACAGGCGCGGATGTCGTTGAGCACCCACTCCTGATGGCCGTACTCCTCCTCGATGTATTCGGCGATCGCCTCGCGCAGCCATTCCAGGCGCTCCGGCAGGCGCGCACCGCAGGCCATCAGCAGCGGCACGGTATGCTTGACGTGGTGGTAGGCCTGGCCGAGGAAGGCCAGGTAGCTCTCCAGGGTGATCCGTCCGGCCTTGACCTCGGCGAAGATCGGCGCCGCCAGCAGGTAGTCGCGCTCGGCCTGGGTCTGTTGCTGCAGGGTGTCGAAGAAATTCATGGATGCGGATCCTCTAGACGCTCGAGTCGGCCATCAGGCAGTCGATGGCTTGGCGGTAATGGTCGAACAGGGCGGCACGACGCAGCCGACCGTTGCTGGTGGCCAGGCCGTTGGCCTCGCCGAAGGGCTGGGCGGCACGCAGCCAGCGGTGCACGCGGGCGTAGTCCGGCAGGCCGGCGTTGACCTCGTCGACCGCCGCCTGCAGCGCGGCATCGCTGGCACCGCCGCGAGGCACCAGCACCGCGACGTTGGCCGGCAGCGCCTCGCCATGCAGCCAGGCCTGAGCGATCGGCAGGCGCTGCACCAGCTCGGCCTCCACCCACTCGGGGTTGACGTTGCGCCCGAAGGAGGTGACGAACTGGTGCTTCTTGCGTCCGTGCAGGACCAGGAAGCCGTCGTCCCAGTGGCCCAGGTCGCCGGTGCCCAGCCATTCGCCCGGCCGCACGGGGTCGCCGAGATAGCCGAGGAAGGTCGCGCCGCGCACCAGCACCTCGCCATCGTCGGCCAGGCACACCTCGAGATGCGCCAGCGGGCGGCCAACCGTGCCGATCCGCCGCGCTTCGGGGGTATTCAGGCAGACCACCGAGGCGCACTCGGACAGGCCGTAGCCCTCGAACACCGGCAGACCCAGCGCCTCGGCGCGCTCCAGCAGCTGCGGCGCCACCCGACCGCCGCCGACGGCGATGAAGTGCAGCGAGTCTGGCAGCGCAACGCCGCGCTCGGCGGCGCCAACCAGTGCCAGCAACAGCTGCGGCAGCAGGATCAGGCTGCTCGGGCGCACGCGCGCCAGGGTGGCGAGGAAGGCCGGCAGCTCGAACTGGCTGGCGCCGCGCATGCCGACCGAGGCCAGCGAAGGAGTCTCCAGGCAGGCGCCGAGCAGCAGCGGCGCATAGTTGCCGGCCAGGTTCTCCAGCAGCACCGCCAGCGGCAGCACGCACAGGTGTCGCTCGATACCGCTGCCCGCGGTGGCATCGGCGATGCTCTGCGCCACGCCCAGCATGGCCTCGGCGGACAGGCAGACGCCCTTGGGCTGGCCGGTGGTGCCGGAGGTGTAGGTGATCTTCGCCGTGCCCGGCGGCAGCGGCGCCGCTGCCGGTACCTCGCGGCGGCACAGCTCGCCCTGCTGGACGAACTCCAGGGCGACGAAGCCGTGCGGGTCGGCGGTGACCAGGGTATCGATGCCGGCGCTGTCCAGCACATGACGCTGCTGCGACGGCGAGAAGAAACCGGGCAGGGGCACGCAGACCACGCCGGCCAGCAGCGCCGCGAGGTCCCAGAACAGCCACTCGGGGCCATTATCCAGGGCAATCGCCAGGCGCCGCGCCCCATTTTGGCGCAGCAGCAGCTCGCGGATGCCCACTTCGCCGAGCAGATCCGTATAGCTCCAGGTGCGTTCGCCATCATGCAGGGCGATCCGCTCGCCGTGGCTGGCCAACTGCTGCCAGAAGCGCTCAACCACAGGCGACATGGGCGAACTCCCCGTCCAGAGCGTGACGCGCCTGGTAGCCCAGGCGCCGGTAGATGCCTAGGGCCTGCAGCCGCTGGTGCGCGGCCAGCACATCGCCGACCATCACCTGCGGCTGGGTAGCGTAGTAGCTGCCCCAGTCAGCCAGCTCATCCCCGAGGCGCCGGCCGTCGGCCGCGCCCAGATGCAGGAGACTCAGGCCCAGACGCTGAAAGCTGTTGAGCAGCACCGGCGTACCGGTGAACGCCACCCAGCGGAAACCGGCGCTCGCCAGCAGATCGGTGAGGGCGACGATCAGCAACCGGGCGTGACCGGCACCAATGGCGGCCAGATTACCCACCTCGGCGATCCGCCCGCGCGAGGGCTGCGCGCCACCGGCAAGCTCGGCGATGCACTGCTCGACCGGGGCATCCAGATAGTGCTCGAGGAACAGTGCGCCCTGCTGCCCGCAGCGCACGCCCAACGCGGCCTGCAGCTGCTGCGCGTCGTCGTAGAGGCCCAGCAGGCAAGGCATGAAGTGCCGCACCCGCGCCCCGTACTGCTCGGCAAAACGGCTGCCGATGAAATTTTCCAGCTGCTTGCGACGTTTTGTGCACGGCTCTTGCATAGCCAGATGCAACGCGAGTTCGCCACCCGCACCTATCGTCGCCAGAAAGTCGTCCCGACCTGCCTGAAGCGGTGCCATGAATCAGATCTCCCCTCTAGGGTACTGGGGAGATTCTCGGGGGACCGGCTTAACGCAGTCTTAAGCGCGGAAGATTGCCTCGAAGGTACTGCTTAGCGCGTCCGGTGATCGAAGACTGGAAGATGAGGTGCTCTAGAACTATCGTCGAACTTGAGCGGCATGCTATAAGTCCGTGCCGACAAAAAGAAAGTACAGCCCTGCAGCAGTACGGGCAGGGAAAAAGCACTTCGTAAACCTAGGGGCAATTCCTTATGCAACTGAAGAAGTTGAGCATCATCGCAGTGGCCGTGGCCGCCGCTTCCTCCCAACTGGCCATGGCCAGCGCACAGTCCGAGTCGAACGGATTCGTCGAAGACAGCAACCTGGTTCTGCTGAACAAGAACTACTACTTCAACCGCGACTTCCGTAACAACACCGGTGGCCAGAGCTACCGCGAAGAGTGGGCCCACGGCGTGCTGGCGACCTTCGAGTCCGGCTACACCCAGGGCACCGTAGGCTTCGGCGTGGACGCCCATGGCGCTCTGGGCATCAAGCTGGACAGCGGTGGTGGCACCAGCGGCACCGGCCTGCTGCCCACCTCCAGCGAGGACGGCCGCGCTCAGGACGACTATTCCTACGCCGGTGGTGCAGTCAAGGTGCGCGTCTCCAACACCGAGCTGAAGTACGGCAACCTGATCCCGACCTCTCCGGTGTTCGCCACCGGCACTGCCCGTCTGTTCCCGGGCACCGCTACCGGCTTCCAGCTGCTGAGCAGCGAGATCGACAACCTGAGCCTCGACGCCGGTCACTTCACCGCCATCCGCGACGGCAGCCGCGAAACCAACAGCGACGGCGAAATCACCACCGCCTATGACGGCATCGGCTTCTCCGCCAACAGCGCCGACTACCTGGGCGGCACCTACGCTTTCAGCGACAACTTCAGCGCCACCCTGTTCGGCGCCCAGCTGGAAGACGTGTGGAACCAGTACTACGCCAACCTGAACTACAAGCTGCCGCTGAGCGATGACCAGGCACTGACCTTCGACGCCAACGTCTACGACACCAGCGACACCGGTGATTCCAAGGCCGGCGACATCAATACCACTGCCTGGTCGCTGTCCGCCGCCTACTCCTTCGGCGCGCACAAGCTGACCCTGGCCCATCAGCAAGTCGACGGCGACGAGCCGATGGACTACATCTCCATGGACGGCCGCAACGCCGGCGACTCCATCTGGCTGGCCAACTCGGTGCAGTACTCCGACTTCAACGCCCCGAACGAGAAGTCCTGGCAGATCCGTTACGATCTGGACATGGCCTCCTTCGGCGTGCCGGGCCTGACCTTCATGGCCCGCTACCTGACCGGCGACGACATCGACGGCACCAAGGCCGACCCGACTGGCGCCTACACCTACTTCGGCAAGGGTGGCGAAGAGTGGGAGCGCAACCTGGAAGCCAAGTACGTGGTCCAGGAAGGTGCCGCCAAGGACCTGTCGATCCGCGTGCGCCACTCCACCTGGCGCGCCAACAGCGCCGGCAACGCGGCTCTGGGCAACGACCTCGACGAAATCCGCGTGATCACCGAGTACCCGCTGGATATCCTGTAATCCGGCTGCTGCCTCGGCAAAAAGAAACCCGGCTTCGGCCGGGTTTCTTTTTGCCTATCCCGACCGCCAGCCTGTTCCCGAGCAGCCCCGCGACTTGCGCCCGCTCGCCTGTACGCCGCCCCCCCAAGCCCCTTACAATGCGGGCATTTTTCCGTTCAGCGAAACCGGATCGTCCTGCCCATGCGTACCAGCCAGTATCTGATCTCGACCCTCAAGGAAACTCCCGCCGACGCCGTGGTGATCAGCCACCAGCTGCTGCTGCGCGCCGGCATGATCCGCAAGCTGGCCTCGGGCCTGTACACCTGGCTGCCGATGGGCCTGCGCGTGCTGCGCAAGGTGGAGCGGATCGTGCGCGAGGAAATGGACGCCGCCGGCGCGCTGGAGGTGCTGATGCCGGCCATCCAGCCGGCAGAGCTGTGGCAGGAGTCCGGCCGTTGGGAGCAGTACGGCCCCGAGCTGCTGCGCATCAAGGACCGCCACCAGCGCGACTTCTGCGTCGGCCCGACCCACGAGGAAGTGATCACCGACCTGGCGCGCAACGAGCTGAACAGCTACAAGCAGCTGCCGATCAACTTCTACCAGATCCAGACCAAGTTCCGCGACGAGATCCGCCCGCGCTTCGGCCTGATGCGCGGCCGCGAGTTCCTGATGAAGGATGCCTACTCCTTCCACATGACCCAGGAGTCGCTGCAGGAAACCTACGACCGCATGCACCAGGCGTACTGCAACGTGTTCACCCGCCTGGGCCTGAACTTCCGTCCGGTGCAGGCCGACACCGGCTCGATCGGCGGCACCGGCTCCCACGAGTTCCACGTGCTGGCCGACTCCGGTGAAGACGACATTGCCTTCAGCGACAGCTCCGACTACGCGGCCAACATCGAGAAGGCGGAGGCCATCCCGCGCGAGAAGGCGCGCGGTGCCGCCAGCGAGGAGATGCGTCTGGTCGACACTCCCAAGGCCAAGACCATCGACGACCTGGTCCAGCAGTTCGGCCTGCCGATCGAGAAGACCGTCAAGACCCTGGTGGTGCATGCCGCCGAGGAAGGCAAGCTGATCGCCCTGATCGTGCGCGGTGACCACGAACTCAACGAGATCAAGGCCGCCAATCACGAACGGGTGGCCAGCCCGCTGGTGTTCGCCTCCGAGGCCGAACTGCGCGCCGCCATCGGCGCCGGCGCCGGCTCGCTCGGCCCGCTGAACCTGCCGATCCCGTGCATCGTCGACCGCTCGGTGGCCCTGATGAGCGACTTCGCCATCGGCGCCAACATCGACGACAAGCACTACTTCGGCGTCAACTGGGAGCGCGACCTGCCGCTACCGGAAGTCGCCGACCTGCGCAACGTGGTCGAGGGCGACCCGAGCCCGGACGGCCAGGGCAGCCTGGTGATCAAGCGCGGCATCGAGGTCGGCCACATATTCCAGCTCGGCACCAAGTACAGCCAGGCGCTGAACGTCTCGGTACTGGGCGAGAACGGCAAGCCGGTGACCCTGATCATGGGCTGCTACGGCATCGGCGTATCCCGCGTGGTGGCAGCCGCCATCGAGCAGAACTGGGACGAGCGCGGCATCCTCTGGCCGGAGGCGCTGGCGCCGTTCCAGATCGCCATCGTGCCGATGAAGTACGAGAACGCCGCGGTCAAGGAAACCGCCGACAAGCTGTACGCCGAACTGAGCGCCGCCGGCTACGAGGTGCTGTTCGACGACCGTGACAAGAAGACCAGTCCGGGCGTCAAATTCGCCGACATGGAACTGCTCGGCATCCCGCACCGCATCGTGGTCAGCGAACGCGGCCTGGCCGAGTCGGTTCTGGAATACAAGGGCCGCCGCGACAGCGAAGCGCAGAGCGTACCGCTCGCCGATATCCAGGCGTTCCTCGCTGCCCGCCTCAACCGCTAACCGAGATCATGCCCAGACGCTGCCATCGCCTTGCCGGCGCCGCCCTGTGCGGCGCCGTGTTCCTCACCGGCTGTGCCAACCAGCTGCCGCAGCGCAGCGACATCGAGGAGCGCGTCGAACGCAAGCTGCTCGACCACAGCCTGCAGATCGACGCCGGCAGCCCGCTGGTGCTCGACCTGCCGCAGCGCCGCATCCGCATCCAGGACCAGAAGACCTTCGAGGTCACGCCCTTCGAGGTGACGCGCCGCTATCAGCGCTACACCCCCTACCAGCCGTGGCGGGAGCTCTACGAGATCCCGCTGGGCGCACTGGCGGTGGTCGCCGGGGTCGGCGCCAACGCGCTGAACGTCGTGCTGCTCGGCAGCCTGCCGGACAGCGCCACCCGCGGTTGGATCGATTACGGCTTCGCCGGCCTCAACCCGCTGCTGAACGTCGAGTCCAACGGCCGCTCCCAGCAGAACCTGACCACCCTGGACGAGCAGCAGGGCGAGACGCGCCTGGAGTACTCCAGCCTGCCCTGGGCCGAACGCCCGGTGCAGGTGCGCGCCGGCCGGCAGACCTACGAGCTGACCACCAACCGCAACGGCGTGCTGAGCCTGAACCTGCTGGAAGGCCCCTTCGCCGAGCAGGAGCTGCGGCACCTCGACAGACTCGAACTGCACGTGGAAGACCCGCAGGACCAGGTCCATGCCGAGGTCACCCTGCTGGTCAGCCAGGCCCTGCGCGGCCGGCTGAGCGAAGCCCACCGACTGATCTACGAGGATCTCGAGGACGCCGAGGTGGCGCACTGGGTGTACCGGGTCAAGCGCCTGGCCGAGCTGGGCCTGGAAGAGGAAGCCAGCGAGCTGGAGCAGAGTCTGATCGAGCTGACCCGCAACGATCCAGAGCTGCAGGAGGAGCTGATCCAGGCCCTGCGCAAGGACGCCGGACGCATCGCCAGCGATCACGACAGCAGCGACTGAGGCGCCCCCGGCCTCAGAGCGGCGCGCCCAGCGCCGCCAGCCTCGCCCTGAGTCCCTCGGCCGTCTGTTCGCCAGTCAGCTGCTCGCGCACTCGCCCCTGCGGATCGATCAGCCAGGTCACCGGCAACACCTGACTCGCCGTCAGCCCCAACCGCGGCCCGGGATCGCTGGCCAGGTTGGTGTAGCGGATCCCCAGGGTCTCGGCGGCCTTGCGCAGCTCATCGCCCTGCAGGGCATCGAAGTTCACGCCAAGCACCCGGAGCGGTCGCGACGCCATCTCCTCCGCCAAGCGATTGAGCTCCGGCACCTCCTTGCGGCAGGGGCCGCACCACTCGGCCCAATAGTTGACCACCAGCCAGCGCCCCTCCAGCTGCGCCGCCGCGACCTGCCGGCCATGCTGGTCGACGCCCCAGTCCGGCTCGCCACAAGCCGCCAGCAGCAACACGACAGCGCACGCCAGTGCCCGCCCCCATAGCTTTCGCATCATCCGCTCCCCCTCCCCCCCGCGCCCGCCGCGGCGCAGCAGCACGACCTTAGCCGAAAGCCCGTCCCGGCAGCAAAGGCTGCATCGGCATCGCGGGACACGCAAAGTGCGCAACCGGTCACCCGCGGCCTGGCCCTGCGGCACAGTTTCCCGGCCCGAGCCTGGCCATAATGCCGGTCACGAATCCACGCCCCGGAGGTTTGTATGTTCTCCAACCAGGATCAGCTGCTGCACGCGCTGACTCCCCCGCAACTGGCAGCGGCCCGACCGCAGAACACGGCGCTCGACGGCCGCATGGTCGAACTGGAAGTCGCCGCCTGGCTGCACCTGCCGGGTCTCAGCGATCTGCCGGTGTCGCTGCTGGTCAGCTACCGCGACGGCGACCAGCAACGCGAAGTATCGGTCGATCACGGCCGCATCGATCCACAGCAGCGCATCCTGCTCTCCGGGGTCGCGCGCCTGCCGGTCAAGCAGAAACTCGAAGGCGTCGAATTGCGCCTGCGCAGCGCCGTCGCCCCGCAGACCATCAAGGTCGAGGACATCTTCGTCCAGCCGATCAATCCGCAGCTGAACTGAGCGGCTCGCCCGCGGCCGGCTCGCGCAGCCAGTCGGCCAGATTGCCCCCCAGCTGCGCCTCCCGGGCCTGCGCCAGCGCCAGCAGGCCGTCCCGCAGACGCGGATACCAGTGGGCCTGCAAGCCCTCCGGCAGACGCTCCGGCAGCGCGCGCGGCAACGGCTCCGGCCAGCGCTGCAGCAACTGCTCCAGCGACAGCTGCGACAGATCACGACACAGCACCCAGTCGCCAGCACCAGTGGCGCTGACCACGCGCTCGCGCTCGAGAAAGCCGATCAGCCGCCCCCACTCGTCCTCGCTCAATGCCCAGCCGGTGCGCGTCAGGGCGGCACGCGACAGCGCGCGCCCGCTCAACTGGCGGGCGTGCAACTGCGCCAGCAGCCCCAGCAGGTTGACCAGCGCCGGTCGGGAATTGCCGCGCCAGGCGGGCGCATCGCCCAGATGGCAGACCAGCTCGGCACCGAGCAGGACGATCAGCCAGCCCAGGTAGATCCACAGCAGGAACAGCGGCACGGCGGAGAAGGCGCCGTAGATCAGCTGATAGGTGGGAAACAGACTGACATAGAGGGCGAACAGCGCCTTCGCCGCCTCGAACAGCAGCGCCGTGAAGCAGCCACCGAGCAGCGCATGGGCAAGCGGCACACGGGTATTGGGCACCGCCGCGTAGAGCAGGGTGAAGGCGGCTATGCCGGTGAACAGCGGCATCCGCGCCAGCAGGGTCGCCGCCCCGGGCAACGCATGCGGGCCGGAAAGCAGCTCCAGCGAGGTGACGTAGGTACTGGCGGCGAAACCGGCGCCGAGCAGCAACGGACCGAGACTGAGGATCGCCCAGTAGAGCAGGAAGCTGGACAGCCCGCGCCGCGCCCGCTGCACGCGCCAGATCTGGTTGAACGCGCCTTCGACGGTGTGCAGGGTCAGCAGCGCGGTGGCCAGCAGCACACCGACGCCGATCCAGGTCAGCTCGCGGGCCTGGCTGCTGAACTCGCGCAGATACTGCTGTACCTGCTCGCCGGCCGCGGGCACGAAGTTGCGGAAGATGAAGGCCTGGATCGGCTCGCCCAGATCGCGGAACGCCGGCACCGCGGCGAGCATGACGAAGGTCACCGTCATCATCGGCACCACCGCGAACAGGGTGGTGTAGGTCAGCGCCGCCGCACTCTGTGGAATGCGATCGGCGAAGAAGTTCCGGTACAGATGCACCACGAACCCCCGGATCGCCTGCAACAGTTCGAGCATTCCCTCTCCTTGGCTCCTCACGACCACCCGGATGGTTCTGGGGTAGTGGCCGACCCGGTTAGAATAGCGCCCTCCCCCATCCACGGGCCAACCGACATGACCGAACTGATCCTGTACCACAACCCGCGCTGCTCGAAATCCCGTGGCGCGCTCGAACTGCTCGAAGCGCGCGGCCTGCAGCCGCAGGTGGTGCGCTACCTGGACACCCCGCTGTCAGCGAGCGAGCTGCGCGCACTGCTCGGCAAGCTCGGCTACAGCGCGCGCCAGCTGCTACGCAGTGGCGAGGAGCTGTACAAGGAACTCAACCTCGACGATCCGGCGCTCGACGAGGCGGCGCTGATCGACGCGATGGCCGAGCATCCGCGCCTGATCGAGCGGCCGATCCTGGTCGCCGGCGACAAGGCGGTGGTCGGCCGGCCGCCGGAGCGTGTGCTGGAGCTGCTGCCGTGAGCGAACCCTATATCCTGGTGCTCTACTACAGCCGCCACGGCGCCACCGCCGAGATGGCCCGGCAGATCGCCCGCGGCGTCGAGCAGGGCGGCCTGACCGCGCGCCTGCGCTGCGTGCCGGCGGTTTCCCCCGAATGCGCGGCGGTGGCCCCGGAAATCCCCGAGGAAGGCGCCATCTACGCCAGCCTCGACGACCTCAAGCACTGCTCCGGGCTGGTCCTCGGCAGCCCGACCCGCTTCGGCAACATGGCCGCACCGCTCAAGCATTTCCTCGACAGCACCAGCAGCCTGTGGCTGACCGGCGAACTGGTCGGCAAGCCGGCCGGCGTGTTCACCTCCACCGCCAGCCTGCACGGCGGCCAGGAAAGCACCCAGCTGTCGATGATGCTGCCGCTGCTGCACCACGGCATGCTGGTCTGCGGCCTGCCCTACAGCGAGAGCGCCCTGCTGGAAACCCGTGGCGGCGGTACGCCCTACGGCGCCAGCCACCATGCCGGAGCCGATGGCAAACGCCCGCTCGACGAGCACGAGAGCGCACTGTGCCGCGCCCTGGGCCTGCGCCTGGCGCAGACCGCGCTGAAACTGGGGAGCTGAGATGGCCAGAAAGAACAAACCGCTGCCGGCGCTGGACTGGCTGGAGCCCCGCATGCGCCTGGCGCGCTGGCTGAGCCTGGCGCTGCTCGTCGCCCTGATCGCCCTGCTCGGCGTCTGGTACCTGCTGATCGTCGACCTGCACGGCGCGCGCCCCTGGGTGATCCTCGGCGTGCATCTGCTGCCGCTGGCGATAGTCACCCCCGGCATCCTGCTCGGCAACGTGCGGGCACATGCCTGGGCGTGCTATGTGCTCAACCTGTACTTCATCCAGGGCGTGGTGACCGCCTTCGAGCCGGGGCGGCTGCTCTACGGCAGCCTTGAGGCGGCGGTCAGTACCCTGCTGTTCTGCAGCGCCCTGCTCTACACGCGCTGGAGCTACCAGTACCAGCGCAAGCTGGCGGGGGAGTGAGCGTAAGGGGGGGATTAGTCCGTCAGGCTGGCCATCACGATGCCTGACGGCATCGGTGGCGGGTTACGCCGCGCTGCGGCTAACCCACCCTGCACCAGCCTCACCAGCCGAGGGTTTCCTTGAGGAACGGGATGGTCAGCTTGCGCTGCGCCTGCAGCGAGGCGTGATCGAGCTGCTCGAGCAGGTCGAACAATGAGTTCATGCTGCGCGAGCCGCGGGTGAGGATGAAGCGGCCGACTTCGTCGGTCAGGTGCAGACCGCGGCGCGAGGCACGCAGCTGCAGGGCGCGCAGCTTGTCCTCGTCGGACAGGCCATGGAGCTGGAACACCAGGGCCAGGGTCAGCCGCGACTTGAGGTCGGGCAGCTTGATCGGCACCTCGCGCGGCGGTGCCGAGGCCGACAGCAGCAGTCGGCGGCCGGCGTCGCGCAAACGGTTGAACAGGTGGAACAGCGCCTCTTCCCAGGTCGGATGACCGGCCACCAGGTCCACCTCGTCGATGCACACCAGGTCGCACTGCTCGAGGTTGTCGAGCAGCTGCGGGCCGTACATGGCCACTGCATCCAGCGGCAGGTAGACCGCACGGCCGCCGAACTGCTCCATGCGCAGGCAGGCCGCCTGCAGCAGGTGACTGCGGCCGACGCCGGGCGCCCCCCACAGGTAGATGAGGTTCTCCGCCCAGTCGGCGTCGGTTTCGCACATGCGCTCGACGTACCCCAGGGCGGCCGCATTGGCGCCGGGGTAGTAGTTGGCGAAGGTGGCGTCGTCGCGCAGACGCACACCGAGGGGCAGCTGGATGGGTTTCATGGGGACTCCGACGACTCCTGCGAGCCGCCACCCGACTCTCCGTAAAGTGCCGACAGTTTATAGAAGTCGTGCACATGGCGCAGCAGCACCATGATCACCGCCGCCACCGGCAGGGCCAGCAGCACGCCGGTGAAGCCGAACAGCTGGCCGCCGGCGAGGATGGCGAAGATCACCGCCACCGGATGCAGGCCGATGCGATCGCCGACCAGCAGCGGGGTCAGCCACATGCCCTCGAGCAACTGACCGACGGTGAACACCACCAGCACGCCGAGCAGCGGATACCAGTCGAGACCGAACTGGAACAGCGCCGCCACCAGCGCCGCACCGATGCCGACCACGAAGCCCATGTACGGCACGATGCTGGCCAGGCCGGCGAGCAGGCCGATCAAGAGGCCCAGCTCGAGGCCGACGGCCATCAGGCCGCCGGCGTACACCAGCGCCAGCGTCAGCATCACCAGCAACTGGCCGCGCAGGAAGGCGCCGAGCACCTCGTGGCATTCGCCGGCGAGCAGCACCACCAGTCCCTCGCGGCGGCGCGGCAGCAGGTTGCGCAGGTGGGCAAGCATCACATCCCAGTCGCGCAGCAGGTAGAAGCTCACCACCGGGATCAGCAGCAGGTTGCCCAGCCAGGCCAGCAGGGCCAGGCTCGAGGCGGTGACCTGGGAGAGCAGCAGGCCGGCGATGTCGGTGGCCTGGCCGAGGTGTTCGGCGAACATGACCTTGAGGCGGTCGAAGCGCCAGAAGTCGGCGCGCAGACCGAGCTGCTGCTGCAGCCAGGGCAGCGCCGTGCCCTGCAGCCAGTCGAGCATCTGCGGCGCCAGCTCGTAGAGGCGCACCAGCTGCTTGCCGAGCAGCGGCAGCAGCACCAGCAGCATGGCCAGCAGGATCAGGCTGAACAGACTGAACACCGCGACCACCGCCCAGGTACGCGACAGGCCGCGCGCCTCCAGACGGTCGACCAACGGGTCACCGAGGTAGGCCAGCAGCAGGCTGACCAGGAACGGCATCAGCACCGGCTGCAGCTGATGGATCAGCCAGCCGATCAGGACCAGGGCCACCAGCCCCAGCCAGCTGCGTGAATCGCTCAACATGGGCACACTCCGTTGCATCCCCGAACCGGCCCGCGGGCCGTGCGCTTACCAGGCAAAGCGCAGGCGCTTGGCGTCGGCGGCCGGCACCTGCATGGGCTGCACCGGCGCCGCTTGGGCGTCGACCGGCACACTCGCCGCCGGCACCTCGTGCAGACGGCCGAGCTGCAGCTGCGCCCGCAGCTGCTCCGGACTGGCATCCACCTGGTAGACCAGCGTGGCGCCGTCCACAGCCTGCAGGCGCGGGGCGAAAGGCGCGAGCAGACGCTGCAGGGCGGCGTAACGGGCCAGATCGTTGCCCTGCACCTCGAGAGTCAGGGCCTGCGCGGCGCCGCCCTTGCCGAAGCGCGCGGCGAGCTGCTCGCTGACATCCAGCATCAGCGCATCGGCCAGCGCCGCCTGGGTCGCCCCCCGGCTGCTGCCACCGACCTTGTCGCTGCCCAGCCACAGCTGCCAGTCGCCCTGCCAGCCATCGTTGCCGGGACGCGCCACCACGGCGAGCAGGGCGTCGGCGGCATAGCGCGCGGAAGCCTCCTGCAGCGCCTGGGCATCGCTGCCGCGCAGAGTCTCGGCATTGGCCAGCAGCTGCTCGTTGAGATCGCCCAGCGGCAGGCTCAGCGCCACACCGCGGTTGCTCGCCGCGCCGCGCAGCGCCTCGGCCCCCTCCAGCCCCTCGGCCAGCAGGGTGCTGCCACCCTCGCCCTCGGTCAGCCACCAGGCCAGCACACTGGCGCGCTCGCTATTCAGCAGGGTCAGCCCGGCGCCGCGCAGGGCGTTCTGACTGAGCACCGGATCGAACACCACCGACAGGGTGACAGGCTCACCGGACTCGTAGACGTACTGCTGCACCAGTTGCTCCGGATCGGCCAGCAGCGGTTGCAGACGACTGTCCTGGGCCGCCTCGCGCTTGCCGGTCAGGCGCACCACCAGAGTCTGCAGGGCGCGGCTCATCGCCGCGGCGCGCTCGGCCTGATCCTGCGAGGCTACCGGTTCGCGTACCTCGTAGAGGCCCTCGACCTGCGCGGCACCGGCCGACAGGGTGGCGAACAACAGGCAGAAGGCAAACAGTCGGGCGAACAGGCGCATGCGGGCATCTCGGCAGGGGAAGGGCGCGCATCCGGCGCGCGCCATGAACAAAGCCTATACCTTAAACAGCCGTCTGGATCGCGGCAACCGCCCGGATGGCCGCTATCTCGCGAGAATGCTAGAATCGCGCGCTTTCCTGCACTTCCCTCAAAGGCCCGTATTCATGAGCAAGCAACCCTCCCTGAGCTACAAGGACGCCGGTGTTGACATCGACGCTGGTGAAGCACTGGTCGAACGCATCAAAGGCGTGGCCAAGCGCACCGCGCGCCCTGAAGTGATGGGCGGTCTGGGCGGCTTCGGCGCCCTGTGCGAAATCCCCGCCGGCTACAAGCAGCCGGTGCTGGTCTCCGGCACCGACGGTGTCGGCACCAAGCTGCGCCTGGCGCTGAACCTCAACAAGCACGACAGCATCGGCCAGGATCTGGTCGCCATGTGCGTCAACGACCTGGTGGTGTGCGGCGCCGAGCCGCTGTTCTTCCTCGACTACTACGCCACCGGCAAGCTCAACGTCGACGTGGCCGCCACCGTGGTCACCGGCATCGGCGCCGGTTGCGAACTGGCCGGCTGCTCGCTGGTCGGCGGCGAGACCGCCGAGATGCCGGGCATGTACGAGGGCGAGGACTACGACCTGGCCGGCTTCTGCGTCGGCGTGGTGGAGAAGAGCGAGATCATCGACGGTTCCAAGGTGGTCGCCGGCGACGCGCTGATCGCCCTGCCCTCCTCCGGCCCGCACTCCAACGGCTACTCGCTGATCCGCAAGATCATCGAGGTCGCCGGTGCCGACATCGAGAGCGTGCAGCTGGACGGCCAGCCGCTGGCCGACCTGCTGATGGCGCCGACCCGCATCTACGTCAAGCAGTTGCTCAAGCTGATCAAGGAGACCGGCGCGGTCAAGGCCATGGCCCACATCACCGGCGGCGGCCTGACCGAGAACATCCCGCGCGTGCTGCCGGCCGGCACCCAGGCGATCATCGACGTGGCCAGCTGGACCCGCCCGGCGGTGTTCGACTGGCTGCAGCAGAACGGCAACGTCGACGAGCGCGAGATGCACCGCGTGCTCAACTGCGGCGTCGGCATGGTCATCTGCGTGGCCCAGGAGCAGGTCGACGCCGCCCTGGCCAGCCTGCGCGCCGCAGGCGAAACCCCGTGGGTAATCGGCAGCATCGCCACCTGCGGTGACGAGGCCGAGCGCGTGGTGCTGAACAACCTGAAGGCGCACTGATGGCCGATACCTGCAATGTGGTGGTGCTGATCTCTGGCTCCGGCAGCAACCTGCAGGCGCTGATCGACAGCCAGGGCGCGGGTAACCCGGCGTGCATCCGCGCGGTGATCTCCAACCGCGCCGATGCCTACGGCCTGGTCCGTGCGCAGAACGCCGGCATCGCCACCGCCGTGCTGGATCACAAGGCGTTCGAAGGCCGCGAGGCCTTCGATGGCGCGCTGATCGAGGCGATCGACGCCTACCAGCCCGACCTGGTCGTGCTGGCCGGTTTCATGCGCATCCTCAGCCCCGGCTTCGTCCGTCACTACGCCGGCCGCCTGCTCAACATCCACCCCTCGCTGCTGCCCCGCTACAAGGGCCTGCACACCCACCAGCGCGCGCTGGAGGCGGGGGATGCCGAGCACGGCTGCAGCGTGCACTTCGTCACCGAGGAACTCGACGGCGGCCCCCTGGTCGTACAGGCCGTGGTCCCGGTGCACGCGGACGACACGCCACAGACGCTGGCCAGCCGCGTGCAGATCGGCGAGCATCACATCTATCCGCTGGCGGTGCGCTGGTTCGCCGAAGGGCGCCTGCGCCTCGGCGAACAGGGTGCCGAACTGGATGGCGCCCCCCTGTCGGCCAGCGGCCAGCAGATCCGCGACCTGCCACTGTCTCGCTGAGGCCGTGGCGGGCACCCGCAACTCAAGGAGATTCGCCATGCGACGCGCGCTAATGCTTGCCCTCGCGCTGTGCGGCCTGCCCGGCGCAGCCCAGGCACTGGAGCCGTTCAACGCCCAGTACACCGCCGACTGGCAGCAGATGCCGGTCAGCGGCAGCGCCTCCCGCCAGCTGGAGCAGAGTGCCGACGGCAGCTGGAAGCTGGTGTTCCAGGCGTCGATGCTGGTCGCCGGGCTGAGCGAGGAAAGCCACTTCCGCTACGACAACCAGCGCTTCGTGCCGATCAGCTACCGCTTCGAGCGCAACGGTCTGGGCAAGAGCAAGAAGGTCGTCCACGACTTCGACTGGAAGGGCAAGCTGGTCACCGGCATCGACCGCGACCATCCGGTACGGCTGGTGCTCAAGAGCGGCCTGCTCGACAAGTCCACCTACCAGCTGGCGCTGCAGGAAGACGTCGCCACCGGCAAGAAGACCCTGAGCTACCAGGTGCTCGACGGCGACGAGATCGAGACCTACGACTTCCGCGTGCTCGGCGTGGAGCAGGTACCGACCGAGGTCGGCCAGGTCGAGGCGATCAAGGTCGAGCGCGTGCGCGACCCCACCAAGTCCAACCGCCAGACCGTGCTGTGGTTCGCCAAGGACTGGGGCCACCTGCTGGTCCGCCTGCATCAGGTGGAGAAGGACGGCAAGGAATACCAGATCATGCTCAAGCAGGGCACGGTCAACGGCCAGGCCGTGCAGGGCAAGTAGGCCCACCCCGCTCGACCGACACCCGGCCTCGCGCCGGGTGTCTGCTTTGTGCCTCCCGTCATCGACCTGCCGCACACGCAAACCTGCTAGCCTGAGCAGGCACCCATGCGACAACTGCGGGGCCCGCCATGAGCAGCACCTACCGGCCACTGGCCTGCGACCTACACGACTATCTGGAAATCGCCTGCCTGTACGGCTATCGCCTGCGCATCGAACTGGACGACGGCAGCTGGCTGAGCGCGCGGGCGCTGGACACCCGCACGCTGCCGAACAAGGAAGAAATGCTGCTGGTGGAGGCAGCCGGCGCGCAACGCCAGCTGCGTCTCGACCACCTGCGCGCCATCACCGCGCTGACGCCCGGCGCCCGCTTCGGGCGGGTGGCGTTCAAAAGCTGAGGCGGACGGCCATCACCACATCAGGTCGTCGGGCACCACGAAGTCCTTGTACGGATCGTCCTCGTCCGCAGCCGACTCGACCACGGTGTTGAGCAGGATGATCCGGTGCGGCTCGCGCTCCTGGACCTTGAGCGCCGCCTCGCGGGGAACCAGCTCGTACTTGCCTTCCAGGCGCACGATGGCCAGGCTGCCGCGGCTGAGCTTGTCGCGCAGCAGCGGGTTGACCGCGATGCGCTTGACCTTCTTGTCGTCGACGAAGTTGTAGTAGTCGTCGCCATTCAGGCGCGGCAGGCGGGTGCCCTCGATCAGCTGCTTGACCTGGGCGGCCAGCGCCTTCTTCTGCGCCTTCTCCTGCTGCTGGCGGTTCAGCTCCTGGTCGCGCGCCTGCTTCTCGGCCTGCGCCTTGAGCGCCGCCTCGCGCTGCGAGTCGTCCTTCTCCGCCTGGCCCTTGTGCTCCAGACGCTGCTGCTTCTGCTTCTGCTTGACGGCCTGCTTGGCCTGCTTCTCGTTGACCAGGCCTGCCTTGAGCAGCTGGTCGCGTAGGGAAAGACTCATGACGTACCTTGTGTCCGACGAATCCGGCAGGGTGCCGCGCCCGCAGGAAGCGGCACCGGAAAGAATCCAGCTGGGGACCTAGCCGCAGGCGGGGCCTTCGCGCTCCAGGCGCTTGGCCTCGCCCCACAGGGCATCCAGCTCTTCGAGGGGACAATCTTCCATGCGCCGACCGGCTGTGCGCAAGGCCTGTTCGATGAACTGGAAACGCCGCTCGAACTTGCCGTTGGCCGCGCGCAGCGCCGCCTCCGGCTCGACTTTGAGATGGCGGGCCAGGTTGACCACCACGAACAGCAGGTCGCCGACTTCCTCGGCGATGTGCTGCTGATCGCCCTCGGCCATCGCCTCGAGCACCTCGTCGAGCTCCTCGCGCAGCTTGTCCAGCACCGGCAGCGGCGCCGGCCAGTCGAAACCGACCTGGGCGGCGCGCTTCTGCAGCTTGGCTGCCCGCGACAGCGCCGGCAGCGCCTGGGGAATGTCGTCGAGCAGCGACAGCTGCTCCGGCGCGCCGGCCTTCTCGGCACGCTCCTCGGCCTTGATCTCCTCCCAGCGCTGCTTGATCGCCGCCTCCGACAGGCGAGCCAGATCCGGCGCGCCGTACAGGTCGCCGTCGGGGAACACGTGCGGATGGCGGCGCAGCAGCTTGCGGGTGATGCCGTCGACCACCTGGGCGAAGTCGAAGCGCCCCTCCTCGCGGCCCAGCTGGCTGTAGTAGACCACCTGGAACAGCAGGTCGCCGAGCTCGCCGGGCAGATGCTCGAAGTCGCCGCGCTCGATGGCGTCGGCCACCTCGTAGGCCTCCTCCAGGGTGTGCGGCACGATGCTGGCGTAGTCCTGCGCAAGATCCCAGGGGCAGCCGTACTGCGGGTCGCGCAGGCGGGCCATCAGGTGCAGCAGGTCGTTCAGTTGATACATGGCAGGTTCCGGGTTCGGTGATGCAGCGCGCGCCACGGCGCGGGCAAGGGGCCAACCGCCCCACCCCGCGCCGCGGCGACGCCCTGCCGTCGGCAGCCGCTCAGCTCGCGCGGCTGCGTTTGGCCTCGATGATGTTGGGCAACTGGGCGATGCGCGCCAGCAGCCGGCCGAGGGCGGCCATGCCGGGGATCTCGATGGTCAGGCGCATGTTGGCGGTGTTGTCGCTCTTGTCCGACTGGGTGTTGACCGCCAGCACGTTGATCTTCTCGTTGAGCAGCACCTGGGTGACGTCGCGCAGCAGGCCGGAACGGTCGTAGGCGCGGATCTGGATGTCCACCGGATAGGTCTTCGCCGGCGCCTGGCCCCAGCTGACCTGGATGATCCGCTGCGGCTCGCGCTCGCCGAGCTGCAGCACTGCCGGGCAGTCCTGGCGGTGGATGCTGACGCCGCGCCCCTGGGTGATGTAGCCGACGATCGCATCGCCCGGCACCGGCTGGCAGCAGCCGGCCATCTGGGTGAGCAGGTTGCCGACGCCGAGGATCTGGATCTCGTCGGCGCCGCCGCTGCGCGCGCTCGCCGGGCGGCGCGGCAGCAGCTCGAGCTGGTCGAAGCCGCGCTCGGGCTCGAGCAGCTGCTGGGCGGCGTTGACCACGTGGGCCAGGCGCAGGTCGCCGGCGCCGAGGGCGGCGAACAGGTCCTCGGCGTTCTTCAGGTTGCACTTCTCGGCCAGCTTGTCGAAGTCCACCCCCTGCAGGGCCAGGCGGTTCAGCTCGCGCTCGAGGTAGCTCTTGCCGGCGATCACGTTCTGGTCGCGCGCCTGCAGCTTGAACCAGTGGATGATCTTCGCCCGCGCCCGCGAGGTGGTCACGTAGCCGAGGTTGGGGTTCAGCCAGTCGCGGCTTGGCGCACCGTGCTTGCCGGTGATGATCTCCACCTGCTCGCCGGTCTGCAGGCTGTAGTTGAGCGGCACGATGCGCCCGTTGACCTTGGCGCCGCGGCAGTTGTGGCCGATCTCGGTGTGCACCCGATAGGCGAAGTCCAGCGGCGTGGCGCCGGTGGGCAGGTCGATGGCGTGGCCGTCGGGGGTGAACACGTAGACCCGGTCCGGCTCGATGTCGACGCGCAGCTGCTCGGCCAGGCCGCCGATGTCGCCCAGTTCCTCGTGCCACTCGAGCACCTGACGCAGCCAGGCGATCTTCTCCTCGTAGTGGCTGGAGCCCGACTTGACGTCGGTGCCCTTGTACAACCAGTGCGCGCACACGCCCAGTTCGGCTTCCTCGTGCATGGCCTGGGTGCGGATCTGCACCTCGAGCACCTTGCCTTCCGGGCCGATCACCGCGGTGTGCAGCGAGCGATAGCCGTTTTCCTTGGGGTTGGCGATGTAGTCGTCGAATTCCTTGGGAATGTGCCGCCACAGGGTGTGCACGATGCCGAGCGCGGTGTAGCAGTCGCGCACCTCGGGCACCAGCACGCGCACCGCGCGCACGTCGTAGATCTGGCTGAATTCCAGGCCCTTGCGCTGCATCTTCCGCCAGATCGAATAGATGTGCTTGGCCCGGCCGCTGATGTCGGCCTCGATGCCGGTGGCGGTCAGTTCGTCGCGCAGCTGCTGCATCACCTCGTTGATGTAGCGCTCGCGGTCCAGGCGCCGCTCGTGGAGCAGCTTGGCGATCTGCTTGTACTGCTCGGGCTGCAGGTAGCGGAAGGACAGATCCTCCAGCTCCCACTTGATGTGACCGATACCCAGGCGATGGGCCAGCGGCGCGTAGATGTCGAACACCTCGCGGGCCACCCGGTAGCGCTTCTCGTCGGGGGCGTTCTTCACCGCGCGGATGGCACAGGTACGCTCGGCCAGCTTGATCAGCGCCACGCGCACGTCGTCGATCATCGCCACCAGCATCTTGCGCAGGTTCTCCACCTGCGCCTGGCTGCCGAGCACCAGCGACTCGCGCGGGTTGAGGCTGGCGCTGATCGCCGCCATGCGCAGCACGCCTTCGACCAGCTTGGCCACCTGCGGGCCGAAACGCCGTGCCACCTCTTCGAGCTCGGCCTTGTCCTCGCGCACCGCGCGGTAGAGCACGGCAGCCACCAGCGACTCCTGGTCGAGCTTGAGATCGGCGAGGATCTCGGCGATCTCCAGGCCGGTGCGGAAGCTGGACATGCCCTCGGCCCAGATGTGCTTCGCGGCGATGGCCTGCTGCTCGGCCTCGCGAGCGAACTCGCAGGCCTTGCGCAGACTGTCCCGGTCGAGAGCCGGATCGACATCGAGGATGTGATCCAGCCAGGCCTCGAGGTTGATGCTGCCATCGGTGTTGACCGGCTGTTGCGCTCTTACCTGTACCATCGTTTGTCACCTTGTCTGCCACGGTGCGTCATGGCGCACCTGGTCCAGGGCCAAGCCTGGCCCTGATCATGCCGACCTTCTATGGGTCGGTCCGCTTTGGCAGGTCGTCGAACGATGCCGGCTGCTGCGCCGTCAACGTGACCACGACCCGCTACGGACGCTCCGCGTCCGCCTCGAACAACGCCATCGCCTCGACATGCGCCGTCTGCGGGAACATGTCGAGGATGCCGGCGCGCTTCAGGCGATAGCCCTGTTGCGCCAGCAGTGCCGCGTCGCGCGCCAGCGTGGCCGGGTTGCACGACACGTAGAGTATGCGCCGGGCCCCCAGACCGCGCAGCTGCGCGACCACCGCCGCCGCGCCGTCGCGCGGTGGATCGAGCAGCACCGCGGCGAAACCGCCACGCGCCCAGCTCGCCTGCCCCAGCGGCTGAGACAGGTCGGCACGGTAAAAGTGCGCATTGCCCTGCCCGTTGGCGGCGGCATTGGCCGCCGCCCGCTCGACCATCGCCTGCACGCCTTCCACGCCGACCACCTCGGCCGCCCGCCGGGCTAGCGGCAGGGCGAAGTTGCCGAGACCGCAGAACAGGTCGAGCACCCGCTCGTCGGCTTGCGGCGCCAGCCAGTCGAGCGCCTGGGCGAGCATCGCCTCGTTGACCGACGCATTGACCTGGACGAAATCGCCGGGCCGCCAGGCCAGGGTCAGATCGTCGGCCTCAAGCCGGTAACCCAGCGGCTGCGCCGGATCGTCGGCCTGCGGCTCTCCTTCCGCCTGCCACCACAGCTGCGCCCCCTGCGCCGCGCAGAAGGCGCGCAGTGCGGCGCGGTCCTCCTCTGCCAGCGGCTGGATCAGGCGCACCAGCAGGGCATTGGCGGTGCCGTGGAACAGCTCGGCATGGCCGATCGCCTGCGGCTTGCGCAGTCCGCGCAAGACCTCGGGCAGCGCGGCGAGCAGCGGTTGCAAAGCCTGTACCAGCACCGGGCAGTGGTCCAGATCGACTATCGCCTGACTTGCCGCCGCGCGGAAACCGACTTCCAGCTGCCCGCTTTTGGAGCTCCAGCGCACCGCGATGCGGGCGCGCCGCCGATAGCCGAACTCCGGCCCGACCAGCGGCGGCGCCCACTCGGCGGGCTCCAGTGCCGCCACCCGGTGCAGCTGCTCGGCCAGCGTGCGCTGTTTCAGGGCGAGCTGCTCGGCGTGCGGCAGGTGCTGCAGGGTGCAGCCGCCACAGCGCCCGGCCAGCGCGCAGTGCGGCTCGCGGCGCAGCGCACTGGCGACCAGCACGCGCTCGACACGCGCGTCCACCACCTGGCTGCGCGCCGCCAGCACGCGGGCCTCGACCTCCTCGCCGGCCAGGGCACCGACGACGAACCAGGTGCGTCCGCCTTCATGGGCGATGCCCCGGCCGTCGTGCGCCAGGCGTTCGATGGTGAGGCGCTGCTTCTTGCCGACCGGCAGTTGCGCGGCGCGCGAACCGCCGCTCGGCTGGAAGCGCAGCCCTGTAGTGCGTTTGGCCATCAGGCGACCTGCAGAATCAGTGTAGGGTGCGCCACGCGCACCGAGTGGAAAACGGAGTGAGCGGCCGCTTCAGGCCTGGGGCGCGTCGTAGACCCCGGTGGACAGGTAGCGGTCGCCGCGATCGCAGATGATCGCCACCATCACCGCGTTCTCCACCTCGCGCGACAGGCGCAGCATGGCCGCCACCGCGCCGCCCGAGGAGACGCCGCAGAAGATGCCCTCCTCGCGGGCCAGACGGCGCATCACCGTTTCGGCCTCGTCCTGCGCCATGTCGATCACCCGGTCGACCCGGCTGGCGTCGAAGATCTTCGGCAGGTACTCCTGCGGCCAGCGGCGGATGCCGGGGATGGCCGAGCCTTCCTGCGGCTGCAGGCCGACGATCTGCACCGCCGGATTCTGCTCCTTGAGGTAGCGCGAGGTGCCCATGATGGTGCCGGTGGTGCCCATCGAACTGATGAAGTGGGTGATGGTGCCCTGGGTCTGCCGCCAGATTTCCGGGCCGGTGCCCTCGTAGTGGGCCACCGGGTTGTCCTGGTTGCCGAACTGGTCGAGCACCTTGCCGCGGCCCTCGGCCTGCATCTTGAGCGCCAGGTCGCGGGCCCCCTCCATGCCCTCGGCCTTGCTGACCAGCACCAGCTCGGCGCCGTAGGCGGTCATCGCCGCCTTGCGCTCGGCGCTCATGTTGTCCGGCATGATCAGGATCATCCGGTAGCCCTTGATCGCCGCGGCCATGGCCAGGGCGATGCCGGTGTTGCCGGAGGTGGCCTCGATCAGGGTGTCACCGGGCTGGATGTCGCCCCGCAGCTCGGCACGGTTGATCATCGACAGCGCCGGGCGATCCTTCACCGAGCCGGCCGGGTTGTTGCCTTCCAGCTTGACCAGAAGGGTGTTCGAGGTTTGTCCCGGCAGACGCTGCAGGCGTACCAGCGGGGTGTTGCCGATGCAATCGGCAATGGTGGGAAACTGCACGGTCATGGCGCGCTCGGGTCATCGCAAGGCAAGGGAGGCCTATGATAACGACAAACGGCGCCGGTCGATAACACGGGACGGTAGTAGCTTATTCCTTACCGCAATAAGTAAACCGCTCTGCGCAGGGCGTTTCGCCTGTTCCGGCTGCGACGCTTTTGTCCGTCGCCGGGCAGACGCTACACTGCGGCGACCTTCACCCCTCGGGAGCATGGACGTGTTCGACAAACTGGGCATCAAGGGCCGCGTTCTCCTGCTGACCCTGCTGCCGGCCAGTCTGCTGGCGCTGTTCCTCGGCGGCTACTTCGTCTATGTCCAGCTGTCCAACATGCACCAGCAGCTCAGCGAGCGCGGCCAGCTGCTGATCGAACACCTGGCGCCGCTCAGCGCGCGCCTGCTGGCCGCCGGCGACGCACCGCTGCTCGAGCGCCTGGCCACCCAGACCCTCGAGCAGACCGACGTGCGCGCCGTGGCGCTGCTCACCCCGCAGGGCGACCTGCTCGCCCACGCCGGCCCGCGCATGCGCACCGCGCCCCCCGAACGCCTGGCCAACGCGCTCAGCCAGACCAGCAGCGCCAGCGCCACCCGCTTCCTGCTGCCGGTGTACGGCGCGCACCGGCAGATCGGCGGCCACGCGCCGTCCGACGAGGACGACCGGCTGCTCGGCTGGATCGAGCTGGAGCTGTCGCACCAGGGCACCCTGCTGCAGGGCTACCAGAGCCTGCTGACCAGTCTGCTGGTGACCCTGGTCGCGCTGCTGATCAGCGCCGTGCTGGCCCTGCGCATGAGCCGGGCGATCAACCAGCCGCTGCAGCAGATCAACCAGGGCGTCGCCCAGATCCGCGACGGCAAGCTCGACACCCGCCTGCCGGGCTTCGGCAGCCACGAGCTGGACGAGCTGGCCAACGGCATCAACCGCATGGCCGAGTCGCTGGAGAACGCCCGCGAGGAGCTGCAGCACAACGTCGAGCAGGCCACCGAGGACCTGCGCAGCACCATGGAAACCATCGAGGAGCAGAACATCGAGCTCAACATGGCGCGCAAGGAGGCCCTGGAGGCCAGCCGGATCAAGTCCGAGTTCCTCGCCAACATGAGCCACGAGATCCGCACCCCGCTCAACGGCATCCTCGGCTTCACCAACCTGCTGCAGAAGACCGGCCTCAACAGCCGCCAGCTCGACTACCTGCACACCATCGAGAAGTCCGCCGACAACCTGCTGGCGATCATCAACGAGATCCTCGACTTCTCGAAGATCGAGGCCGGCAAGCTGGTCCTCGAGCACGTGCCGTTCAACCTGCGCGACCTGATCCAGGACACCCTGACCATCCTCGCGCCCTCGGCCCACGAGAAGCACCTCGAGCTGGTCAGCCTGATCTACCGCGACACCCCGCAAGCGCTGGTCGGCGACCCGCTGCGCCTCAAGCAGGTGCTCACCAATCTGGTCAGCAACGCCATCAAGTTCACCCGTCAGGGCAGCATCGTGGTGCGCGCCATGCTCGAGGAGGACCGCGGCGACCATGCCCAGCTGCGCATCAGCGTGCAGGACAGCGGCATCGGCCTCTCCGAGGCCGATCAGCGCAACCTGTTCCAGGCCTTCAACCAGGGCGAACACACCGGCGCCCGCCATGCCGGCGGCACCGGCCTCGGCCTGGTCATTTCCAAGCGCCTGATCGAGCAGATGGGCGGCGAGATCGGCGTGACCAGCGAGAGCGGCGAAGGCGCCGAGTTCTGGCTGGTGATCAACCTGCCCAAGGCCGCCGACGACGGCGACGAGCTGCCGCGCGCCCTGCTCGGCGGGCGCTGCGCCGCGCTGCTGGAAAGCCACGAACTGACCCGCCAGTCGCTGCGCCATCAGCTCGAGGACTGCGGCATGCAGGTGATCGAGTTCGGCAGCCTCGACGCGCTGATCGAGGAAGCCTCGCTGCGTCAGCACGGCAACGCGCCACTGGGCATCGCCCTGGTCGGCGTCAACACCCGCGAGCACCCGCCGGAACGGCTGACCCGCCAGCTGTGGGAGCTCAACCAGCAGGGCTGCCAGGCGCTGCTGCTGTGCCCGACCACCGAACAGGCGCTGTACCACGCCAGCGTGCCGGAAAGCCACGGCCAGCTGCAGTCCAAGCCGGTGTGCACGCGCAAGCTGCAGCGCACTCTGATCGACATGCTCAGCCCGCGCGTGCAGCGGGTCGAGGCCGCCGGCGCCAGCTCCGCCCCCCACGCCACGGCCAGCCGTGCGCCGCGCCTGCTGTGCGTCGACGACAACCCCGCCAACCTGATGCTGGTCAAGACCCTGCTCGGCGACATGGGCGCCCAGGTCACCGCCGTGGACAACGGCTACGACGCCCTGCGCGCGGTCAAGCAGGACAGCTTCGACCTGGTGTTCATGGATGTGCAGATGCCCGGCATGAACGGCCGCGAGGCCACCGAGGCGATCCGCCTGTGGGAGGCCGAGCAGAAGCAGACGCCGCTGCCGATCGTGGCGCTGACCGCCCACGCCATGGCCAACGAGAAACGCGCCCTGCTGCAGTGCGGCATGGACGACTACCTGACCAAGCCGATCAGCGAGCGTCAGCTGGCCCAGGTGGTGCTGAAGTGGACCGGGCTGTCGCTGCACAATGGCGATCCGATCGAGGCGCAGCTGCCCGAGCGCGGCAGCGCGACAACCGAGCTGCTGGTGCTCGATCCGGCCGAGGGCCTGCGCCTGGCAGCCGGCAAGCCCGACCTGGCTGCCGACATGCTCAACATGCTGCTCGACTCGCTGGGCGCCGATCAGGCCGCGATCCGCGAGGCGCGCGCCAGCAACGACCGCAGCGCGCTGATCGAGCACATCCACCGCCTGCACGGCGCCACCCGCTACTGCGGCGTACCGCAGTTGCGCGCCGCCTGCCAGCGCAGCGAAAGCCTGCTCAAGCAGAACGCCCCGGCCACCGTCGCCCTCGACGAGCTGGACGCCGCCATCAGCCGTCTGGCCGAGCAGGCGAGCCGAACCACGCCGGAAACGGCGTCCTGACCCGGAGTTCCCCGTGCGCCTGACCCTGTTCAGCAGCAAACCCTACGACCGCGACAGCTTCGCCGCCGCCAACCAGGCGCACGGCTTCGAGCTGCACTTCCTCGAGGCGCGCCTGGATACCGACACGGCGGCGCTGGCCAGCGGCAGCGAGGTGATCTGCGCCTTCGTCAACGACGACCTGTCCGCCCCCGTGCTGGAGCAGCTCAAGGCCGGTGGCACCCGCCTGATCGCCCTGCGCTCGGCCGGCTACAACCACGTCGACCTGGCCGCCGCCCAGGCTCTCGACCTGCCGGTGGTACGGGTGCCGGCCTATTCGCCGCATGCGGTGGCCGAGCACGCCGTGGCACTGGTGCTGGCCCTCAACCGGCGCGTCCACCGCGCCTTCAACCGCACCCGCGAAGGCGACTTCTCCCTGCACGGCCTGACCGGCTTCGACCTCTGCGGCAAGACCGTCGGAGTGATCGGCAGCGGCCAGATCGGCGCGGTGTTCGCGCGCATCATGCTCGGCTTCGGCTGCGACGTGCTGCTCCACGATCCGCACCCCGACGCCGCGCTCGAGGCGCTCGGCGCGCGCTACGCCGGCGTCGACGAGCTGCTCGCCACCAGCGACATCCTCAGCCTGCACTGCCCGCTGACGCCCGCCACCCACCACCTGATCGACCAGGAGAGCCTGGCGCGCATGAAACCCGGCGCCATGCTGATCAACACCGGCCGCGGCGCGCTGGTCGACACCCCGGCGCTGATCGACGCGCTGAAGAGCGGCCAGCTCGGCTACCTGGGCCTGGACGTCTACGAGGAGGAGGCCGACCTGTTCTTCGAGGACCGCTCCGACCAGCCGCTGCAGGACGACGTGCTCGCCCGTCTGCTGACCTTCCCCAACGTGATCATCACCGCCCACCAGGCCTTCCTCACCCATGAGGCGCTGGCCGCGATCGCCACCACCACCCTGGACAACGTCGCCGCCTGGCAGGCCGGGCAGCCCAGCAACCGCGTGCTGCGCTGAAGCCTCGCGGGCAGCGTGCTAGCATGAGCGCACTGCCCGGAGGCTCCATGACCGAACACGATTTCCGCTACAACCTGCTCAACCCGCAACACACCCTCACCGAGTGCCGCGCCCTGGCCCCCGGCCACTATCAGGTCACCGGCAACGGCGGCTCGATCCTGAGCGGCGACAGCCTGCTGGTCACCCTCAAGGGCAGCCGCGACCTGTGCATGCGCCTGACCGTGGAGAAGGTGCGCCACCTGATCAACCCGCCCGGCCAGTGGCTGGCGGTGGCCCGCGGGCCGGCATTCCGCGAGCTGAACATCCACACCTGGCAGGTGGCCTGCGATGGCTGCGGCGCGCAGCTCGATCTCGAGTTCGCCGTCGACGGCGCGCTGGGCGACAAGGCGCGTGCGCCGGCGGCCGAGGCACGCCTCGCCGAACTGGGCTGGCACAACCGCGCCGGCCGCCATCTCTGCCCGGGCTGCAACGCCAAGGAGGCCTGATGAGCCGCAGCATCCTCGCCGGCGCCTGCGCCGCCCTCGCCCTGAGCGGCTGCGCCAGCGCACCGCCGGCCCTCGAGCAGGAGCGCACCTACCGCGTCGAATGGCTCGGCGCCCTGCCACGGGTGGAGCGCAGCTATGTGACCATCACCTTCGGCGCCGACGACCGCGCCTACGGCACCGGCGGTTGCAACCACTGGTTCGCCGGCTACGGCATCGAGGGCGAGATCCTGCGCTTCAGCCGGGTCGGCAGCACCCGCCGCCTGTGCTCCCCGGAGCTGATGGAGCAGGAGCAGCGCTTCTTCGACAGCCTGCGCCAGGTGCGCCGCTGGGACCTCTCGCCGCTCGGCGAGCTGCGCCTGTGGCCCGAGCAGGGCAAGCCGTTGCGCCTGCAGCCCGAGGGCTGACCTGGCCCGCCCTCCTCGCCCGCTCAGAACAGCGCCAGCTGCTCGCCGCCTTCGCTCAGGTCGAGCAGGCGCACCCCCACGCCGATCAGCCGCACCGGCTTGCCGCCACGCGCGAAGGCGGCCGCCAGCAGGCGCTGGTAGCTGTCGGCGTCGCGACCGGCGCCGGCCTGTTCCAGGGTGGTGTGAGTGAAGTCGTGGAACTTCAGCTTGACCAGCGGCTTGTCCGCCCGGTAGCCGCTGTCCAGCCGCGCCAGGCGCCGCTCCAGCTGCTCCAGCAGCGCCGGCAGCTCGACCTGGCAGGCGGCCAGGTCCGGCAGGTCATGATCGAAGGTGTGCTCGACGCTGACGGTCTGCCGGCGCCGCTCCACCTGCACCGGGCGCTCGTCGATGCCGTGCGCCAGCTGCCAGAGGCGCTCGCCGAAGCTGCCGAACTCGCGCAGCAGCGCCAGCCGCGGCCACTCGCGCAGGTCGCGGCAGCGCTGGATGCCCAGGCGCGCCAGACGCTCGGCGGTGACCTTGCCCACTCCGTGCAGACGCGCCACCGGCAGCGCGGCGACGAACGCCTCCACCTCGCCAGGGGTGATCACGCACAGGCCGTCCGGCTTGTGCCAGTCGCTGGCGATCTTGGCGAGGAACTTGTTCGGCGCCACCCCGGCCGACACCGTGATGTCCAGCTGTTCGCGCACCCGCCGGCGGATGTCCTGGGCGATGCGCGTGGCGCTGCCGGCAAAGTGCGCCGCCTCCGAGACGTCCAGATAGGCCTCGTCCAGCGACAGCGGCTCGATCAGCTCGGTGTAGTCCTGCAGGATGGCATGGATCTGCTGCGAGGCGGCCTTGTACGCCTCGAAGCGCGGCCGCACGATGAGCAGCTGCGGGCACAGCGCCAGCGCCTGCCGCGAGGCCATCGCCGAGCGCACACCGAAGGCACGCGCCTCGTAGTTGCAGGTGGCGATCACCCCGCGGCGGTCGGGGGCACCGCCGACCGCCATCGGCCGCCCGGCCAGGCGCGGGTCGTCGCGCATCTCGATGGCGGCGAAGAAGCAGTCGCAGTCGATGTGGATGATCTTGCGCACAGGCAGGCGGCGGGGCCGGACTCTGGAAATGACGGGCAGGCGGTCAGTGTAACGCCGCCGCAGGGGCAAATGCTGCAATCCCCCTGCAAGCCCCGCCGGACGGGCTCTGCAGGGGCATCCGCAGCCGGAGCCGAGCACATAACTGCTTGATCCGGCGTCAGTTTTTTCAGAACCCCGCTTGACAGCCCGGCGTTTTCCCGTAGAATCGCCGCCCACAGACGCGGGGTGGAGCAGTCTGGTAGCTCGTCGGGCTCATAACCCGAAGGTCGTAGGTTCAAATCCTGCCCCCGCAACCACATTCGAAAAGGCCATTCTCCGGAATGGCCTTTTTCGTTTCCGCCGCCGGCATTTTCGCGGCAAGTCATTGATTCAGAAAAACTATTGGTTGACTACCAGCCATTTGCGAGTAGAATGGCCGCCATCAGACGCGGGGTGGAGCAGTCTGGTAGCTCGTCGGGCTCATAACCCGAAGGTCGTAGGTTCAAATCCTGCCCCCGCAACCATATTCGAAAAGGCCATTCTCCGGAATGGCCTTTTTCATTTGCGCCGCCGCAACCGCGCCGGCTGTCCTCAGCTTGGCTTAAGCTTGCCCGTCTAGACTCCAGCGCATCGACTTTCAACGGATGCCAAGGAGCACTCGATGGCCACCACCGCTTCCCGCTACAGCCCCCTCAATATCGCCCTGCACTGGCTGATGCTGCTGCTGATCGCCGCGGTCTACGCCTGCATCGAACTCAAGGGCAACTTCCCCAAGGGCAGCGACATCCGTGAAGGCCTCAAGTACTGGCACTTCGTCCTCGGCCTGAGCATCTTCGCCCTGGTCTGGCTGCGCCTGCTCGGCCGCCTGCTGGGCAAGGCCCCGGCGATCCTGCCCAAGCCGCCGGCCTGGCAGACCGGCCTCGCCCACCTGATGCACCTGGCCCTGTATGCCCTGATGATCGGCATGCCGCTGGTCGGCTGGCTGATCCTCAACGCCGAAGGCAAGCCGGCGCCGTTCTTCGGCCTGGAACTGCCGCTGCTGGTGCAGAAGGATCACGGCCTGGCGGAAACCCTCGAGGAACTGCACGAGTTCGGCGGCCAGGCCGGCTACTTCCTGATCGGCCTGCACGCCCTCGCCGGCCTGTTCCACCACTACGTGGTGCGCGACAACACCCTGGCGCGCATGCTGCCCGGCCGCGGCTGAATCCCGGCCTGCCCATCCAGCCCCGCCCGCTTCGCGCGCGGGGCTTTTCGTTTACCCGCGCGGCACTGGCCAAGCGCGCCGGGCACCGCTAGAATTGCGCACTTTTTGATCAAGGCGCCTGCCGGGCGCTCTCCGAGGTTAGTCTGCATGTCCACCGCCACGCCCAAAGTCGGTTTCGTTTCCCTCGGTTGCCCGAAGGCGACCGTCGACTCCGAACGCATCCTCACCCAGCTGCGCATGGAGGGCTACCAGATCGTCCCCTCCTATGAGGATGCCGACGTGGTGGTGGTCAACACCTGCGGCTTCATCGACAGCGCCAAGGCCGAGTCGCTGGACGCCATCGGCGAGGCGCTGGCGGAGAACGGCAAGGTGATCGTCACCGGCTGCATGGGCGTGTCCGAGGACAGCATCCGCAACGTGCACCCCAGCGTGCTGGCGGTCACCGGCCCGCAGCAGTACGAGCAGGTGGTCAACGCGGTGCACGAGGTGGTGCCGCCGAAGGTCGACCACGACCCGTTCGTCGACCTGGTGCCGCCGCAGGGCATCAAGCTGACCCCACGCCACTACGCCTACCTGAAGATTTCCGAGGGCTGCAACCACAGCTGCTCGTTCTGCATCATTCCGTCGATGCGCGGCAAGCTGGTCAGCCGCCCGGTCGGCGAGGTGCTGTCCGAGGCCGAGCGCCTGGTCAAGGCCGGGGTCAAGGAGCTGCTGGTGATCAGCCAGGACACCAGCGCCTACGGCGTCGACCTCAAGTACAAGCTGGACTTCTGGAACGGCCAGCCGGTGAAGACCCGCATGCTCGAGCTGTGCGAGGCGCTGTCCGGCATGGGCGTGTGGGTGCGCCTGCACTACGTCTATCCCTATCCCAACGTCGACGACGTGATCCCGCTGATGGCCGAGGGCAAGCTCCTGCCCTACCTGGACATCCCCTTCCAGCACGCCAGCCCGAAGGTGCTCAAGGCCATGAAGCGTCCGGCCTTCGAGGACCAGACCCTGGCGCGGATCAAGAAGTGGCGCGAGATCTGCCCGCAGCTGACCATCCGCTCGACCTTCATCGTCGGCTTCCCCGGCGAGACCGAGGAAGACTTCCAGTACCTGCTCGACTGGCTGACCGAGGCGCAGCTCGATCGCGTCGGCTGCTTCCAGTACTCGCCGGTCGAGGGCGCCCCGGCCGAGGAGCTCGGCCTCGAAGCCGTGCCGGACGAGGTCAAGCAGGAACGCTGGGAGCGCTTCATGGCCCACCAGCAGGCGATCAGCGCCGCGCGCCTGCAGCTGAAGATCGGCCAGGAGATCGAGGTGCTGATCGACGAGGTCGACGAGCAGGGCGCCATCGGCCGCTCCGCCGCCGACGCGCCGGAGATCGACGGCAACGTCTACGTCGACAGCGACCAGCTCACGCCGGGCGACAAGGTGTGGGTGCGCGTCACCGACGCCGACGAGTACGACCTGTGGGCCGAAGTCATCTGAGACTTCCCCGCCCCGCCCTCCGACGAGCCCGGCCCAGCGCCGGGCTCGTCGTCTCTGGGCCGGGCCCGGCAAATGCGCTGTAATGGTGCCTCGTCCTGTGCACGGAGGCGCCCATGAATCCCTGGCTGCATATCCTCGGCCTGACCCTGCTGCCCGGTCTGGCCATGCCGCTCGGCGGCCTGCTCGCCTCGCGCGAGCACATCCACCCGCGCTGGCTGGAAACCGAGCTGCGCCATGCGGTGCTGGCCTTCGGCGCCGGCGCCCTGCTCGCCGCGGTCGCCCTGGTGCTGGTGCCGGAAGGCATGCGCGGGCTGCCGATCTGGCTCACCGCACTGTGCTTCGCCGGCGGCGGCGCCCTCTTCATGCTGATCGACCGCCTGCTCGCCGCCCATCGCACCTCGGCCAGCCAGGCGGTCGACATGCTGCTGGACTACATTCCGGAAACCCTCGCCCTCGGTGCCGCCGTCGCCCTCGGCAGCCACGCCGGCCTGCTACTGGCCGGACTGATGGCCCTGCAGAACCTGCCCGAAGGCTTCAACGCCTATCGCGAGATGCACCGCGATGCCCGCTTCGGCACCGGCCGCGTCCTCGGCCTGTTCACCCTGATCGCCCTACTCGGCCCACTGGCCGGGATCTGCGGCTACCTGTGGCTGGCCCCGCACCCCGAGGTGGTCAGCGCGATCATGCTGTGCGCCTCCGGCGGCATCCTCTATTCGGTGTTCCAGGACATCGCGCCACAGGTGCGCCTGCAACGGCACTGGGCGCCGCCGCTGGGCGCGGTCGCCGGCTTCCTGCTCGGGATGATCGGCCAGTCGCTGGGCGCCTGAGCCCTGCGACCTTTGCCGGGATGACAGGGCGACCATCACCCGCCATGCTTGCCGAAGGCCCTCGGCCCGCCATTTCGCGAGAAGACTCGATCATGCCCAGCCACCAACCGGCCCAACGCCACCTCGTCAGCAGGCACCTGCTGCTCGCTTCCGGCCTCGCCCTGCTGACCGCGTGCAGCGGCCCCGCCCCGGCGCCGCAGGCCGGAGCTGCACTGCTGCACGGCCACCTGGCGCTCGGCCCGTATGGCGAGGCCTTCCTGCCCTGCGGCGCCAGCCAGCCGCTGCAGGTGGTCGCCGCCCCCGCCGTCGGTGAGCGCCTGCAGGCGGAATACCTGGACCTGGTCGGCGAACCCCACGAGGAGGTCTTCCTGCGCCTGCGAGGCCGGCAGCTGGCCGCGGAATGCACCGGCTGCCCGCCGCGCCTGCAGGTGGAGCAGATCCTCGAACTGCAGGCGGCCGCCCCGGGCGACTGCCGCTGAACCGCAGCGGCGTTCCGCCCGACCCGCCGACTCGTTAAGATCATCACGATTCCGGGGCCACCGCCCCGGCCCGCGCCGCGGCGCGCTCACTTCAGGATGAGTACCCCACGATGAGTTCTGCCTCCCGTTTCGCCCCCATGCCCGATGCCAACGGCTACTTCGGCCCCTACGGCGGCCAACTGGTACCGCCGGAACTCAAGCAGGTGATGGACGAGATCGACGCCGCCTACGAGGAGATCCGCCAGCGCGAGGACTTCCAGCAGGAGCTGGCCAGCCTGTTCGCCGACTACGTCGGCCGCCCCAGCCCGATCTTCCACTGCCGCCGCCTGTCCGAGAAGCTCGGCGGCGCGCAGATCCACCTCAAGCGCGAGGACCTCAACCACACCGGCGCGCACAAGATCAACCACTGCCTGGGCGAGGCGCTGCTGGCCAAGTTCATGGGCAAGACCAAGGTGATCGCCGAAACCGGCGCCGGCCAGCACGGCGTGGCCCTGGCCACCGCCTGCGCGCTGGTGGGCATCCCCTGCGAGATCCACATGGGCCAGGTGGACATCGAGAAGGAACACCCCAACGTCACCAAGATGAAGATCCTCGGCTGCAAGCTGGTGCCGGTGACCCGCGGCGCGGCGACCCTCAAGGAGGCGGTGGACAGCGCCTTCGAGGAATACCTCAAGGATCCGCACGACTTCATCTACGCCATCGGCTCGGTGGTCGGCCCGCATCCGTTCCCGAAGATGGTCCGCGACTTCCAGTCGATCATCGGCAACGAGGCACGCGCGCAGTTCCTCGCCAGGCACGGCCGCCTGCCCGACCACGTCGCCGCCTGCGTCGGCGGCGGCTCCAACGCCATGGGCATGTTCACCGCCTTCCTCGACGACGAGAGCGTCAACCTGGTCGGCGTCGAGCCGGCCGGCGAAGGCCTGGACAAGGACGGCCGCCACTCGGCCACCCTGTCCAAGGGCAAGCCGGGCGAGCTGCACGGCATGGCCTGCTACGTGCTGGAGGACGCCGAGGGCAACCCGGCGCCGGTGCACTCGATCGCCTCGGGCCTCGACTACCCGGGCGTCGGCCCGCAGCACAGCTACCTGAAGGACCTCGGCCGGGTGAACTATGAAACCGCCAGCGACCAGGAGTGCCTGGACGCCTTCATGACCCTGTCGCGGGTCGAGGGCATCATCCCGGCGCTGGAGAGCGCCCACGCGGTGGCCTGGGCGATGCGCGTGGCGCCGAGCCTGCCGCAGGATGCGCACATCTTGGTCAACCTGTCCGGGCGCGGCGACAAGGACGCCGACTACGTGGCCAAGCTGCTCGGCCTGTAAGGCACAGGGGCGTGCATGGGCGTATCATGCCCGCCCCGCCCGCTCTCCGTTCAGACTCCCGCCATGCACCACAGCGTCAGCCCCGTCGGTTACCTGCGCTCCTGCTTCAAGGAGAAGTTCGCCATCCCGCGCCAGCCGCAGCTGGCCCCGGCCGCGCGCGGCGTGCTGGAGCTGCTGCCGCCGTTCGACAGCGGCGAGGCGGTGGCCGGGCTGGAGCAGGTCAGCCACGTCTGGCTGCTGTTCCTGTTCCACCAGGCGCTGGAGGACACTCCGCGTCTCAAGGTGCGCCCGCCGCGGCTGGGCGGCAACCGCTCCCTCGGCGTGTTCGCCACCCGCGCCACCCACCGCCCCAACGGCATCGGCCAGTCGGTGGTGAAGCTGGACAAGGTGGAGGCCGGGCGCCTGCACCTGTCCGGCATCGACCTGCTCGACGGCACCCCGGTGCTGGACATCAAGCCCTACGTGCCCTACGCGGATATCGTCGGCGAAGCGCACAACGCCATCGCCGACGCGCCGCCAGCGCCCATCGCGGTCGACTGGGAGGATGCGGCGCTGGCCCAGGCCGGCGAGCAGGCGCTGCGCCTGGGCCAGCCGGTGGTCGAGCTGATCGAGCAGTGCCTGGCACAGGACCCGCGTCCGGCCTATCAGATACCGGCGCCGGAGCGGCGCTACGGGGTGCGCTTCTGGGACCTGCAGGTGCGCTGGCACTATCCGCAGCCGGATCGCATCCGCGTGCTGGAGGTGGTGCGCGAGCCGGCGTAGGGTGGGAAACGGCCGCAGGCCTTTCCCACCAGCCAGCCCCGATCGGGCGGAACATCGCTGCGCGGGTTTTCCACAGGGCGGCCCTCCCCCTACTCCGGCTGCGCGGCGGCGACGCCAACGAAAAACGGCGGAGCCCCGCATGGGACTCCGCCGTTTTCCGTTGCGCGGTGCGTCTTATTTTTCGACGAAGGCGCGCTCGATCAGGTAGTCGCCCGGATCGCCCATGCGCGGCGAGACCTTGAGGCCGAAGCTGTCCAGCACCTGGCTGGTCTCGTCGAGCATGCTCGGGCTGCCGCAGAGCATGGCGCGGTCGTCCTGCGGGTTGATCGGCGGCAGGCCGATGTCGGCGAACAGCTTGCCGCTGCGCATCAGGTCGGTCATGCGGCCCTGGTTGCGGAACGGCTCGCGGGTCACGGTCGGGTAGTAGATCAGTTTCTCGCGGACCATCTCGCCGAAGTACTCGTGCTGCGGCAGCTCGTTGGTGATGAAGTCGGCATAGGCCAGCTCGCTGACCCAGCGCACGCCGTGGACCAGGATCACCTTGTCGAAGCGCTCGTAGGTTTCCGGATCCTGGATCACGCTCATGAACGGCGCGAGGCCGGTGCCGGTGCCGAGCAGGTACAGGTGCTTGCCCGGCAGCAGGTCGCTGAGGATCAGGGTGCCGGTGGGCTTGCGGCTGACCATCAGCTCGTCGCCCGGCTGCAGGTGCTGCAGGCGCGAGGTGAGCGGGCCGTTCGGCACCTTGATGCTGAAGAACTCCAGATGCTCTTCGTAGTTCGGACTGGCGATGCTGTAGGCACGCATGAGCGGGCGACCGTCCACTTCCAGACCGATCATCACGAACTGGCCATTCTCGAAGCGCAGTCCCTGATTGCGGGTGGTCTTGAAGCTGAACAGGGTATCGTTCCAGTGGTGGACGCTGACGACGCGCTCGCTCACCAGGTTGCTCATGACGTGACTCCTTGCAGGATGAAGGTACCGGCCGGCACCGTTGCGCATCATTCTAGGCAGGCGCAGAATATCCGTGAAATTTATATTTAAAATATAGTCTATCAGTTATATAGATATGCGATTTACCCTCAGACAATTGCAGGTCTTCGTCGCAGTGGCCCGGCTGGAAAGCGTCTCGCGCGCCGCCGAATCGCTGGCGCTGTCGCAGTCGGCCGCCAGCACCTCGCTGGCCGAGCTGGAGCGCCACTACGACAGCCCGCTGTTCGACCGCATCGGCAAGCGCCTGAGCCTCAGCGCCCTGGGCAACCAGCTGCTGCCCAAGGCGGTGGCCCTGCTCGACCGCGCCGAGGAGATCGAGCAGCTGCTGCAGGGCAAGAGCGGCTTCGGCTCGCTGCAGCTGGGCGCGACCCTGACCATCGGCAACTACCTGGCCACCCTGCTGATCGGCCGCTTCATGCAGGCGCATCCCGAATGCCGGGTGCGCCTGCATGTACAGAACACCAGCCACGTGGTGCAGGGCGTGGCCCAGCATGGCCTGGACCTCGGCCTGATCGAGGGCGACTGCCAGCACCCCGATGTCGAGGTGCAGCCGTGGGTGGAGGACGAGCTGGTGGTGTTCTGCGCGCCGCAGCACCCGCTGGCGCGCCAGGGCACGGCGAGCCTCGACGAGCTGGTGCAGGAAGCCTGGATCCTCCGCGAACAGGGCTCCGGCACGCGGCTGACCTTCGACCAGGGCATGCGCCATCACCCGATGCCGCTGAACATCCGCCTGGAGCTCGAACACACCGAGGCGATCAAGCGCGCGGTGGAGTCGGGCCTGGGCATCGGCTGCATCTCGCGCCTGGCCCTGCGCGACGCCTTCCGCCGCGGCAGCCTGGTGGCGGTGGAAACGCCGGAGCTGGACCTGCGCCGCCAGTTCAGCTTCATCTGGCACAAGCAGAAGTACCAGAGCAGCGCCATGCGCGAGTTCGTCGAGCTGTGCCGCAGCTTCACCGCCGGCGCCCAGCGCAGCGACGAGATCCGCCTGCAGGAGATTCCCTGAGCCAGGAGAAGGCCCGGCTCAGCCGAGCAGGATGATGCCCCACACCAGGGCGATCATCGCCAGCACCACCGACTGGGCGGCGCTGCCCATGTCCTTGGCGTTCTTCGACAGCGGATGGCGCTCCAGGGAGATGCGGTCGATGGCCGCCTCCACCGCCGAGTTGAGCAGCTCGACGATCAGCGCCAGCAGACACACGGCGACCAGGATCGCGCGCTCGCCGCGGCTGACGTCGAGCCAGAAGGCCAGCGGCACCAGTGCCGCGTTGAGCAGCACCAGCTGGCGGAAGGCGGCCTCGCCGGCAAAGGCGGTACGCAGGCCGTCCCAGGAATAGCCGGCGGCATTGACGATGCGCTTGAGGCCGGTACGGCCCTTGAAGGGAGAAAGCATGAACAGGCGTCCATTCGATTGCAGAGACGGCAGTCTGCCGCAGGCGTGCTGAAGAGAACGTTAAGCGCCTCTGCGCGCGGCAGCGGTCAGGCGGCCGGCATCGACTCCATCTGCTGCAGCAGCAGCGCGGCCTGGGTGCGGGTACGCACGCCGAGCTTGCGGAAGATGGCGGTGACGTGGGCCTTGACCGTGGCCTCGGAGACGTTCAGCTCGTAGGCGATCTGCTTGTTCAGCAGGCCCTCGCAGACCATGGTCAGCACGCGGAACTGCTGCGGGGTCAGGCTGGCCAGTCCCTCGCTGGCGGCGCGCACCTCATCGGACATGGCGGCGGCCTCCTCGAGCTGCGGCGGCCACCAGGCATCGCCGTCGAGCACCGCGCGCACCGCATCCTGGATGGTTTCCAGCGGACTGGACTTGGGGATGAAGCCGCTGGCGCCGAACTCGCGCGAGCGCTGCACCACGGCCGCCTCTTCCTGGGCAGAGACCATCACCACCGGAATCTGCGGGTACTGGCCACGCAACAGGACCAGGCCGGAGAAGCCGTAGGCGCCCGGCATGTTGAGGTCGAGCAGGACCAGATCCCAGTCGCGCTTCTCGTTGAGGCGTGCCTCCAGCTCGGCGATACTGGCCACCTCCACCAGATGGGCGTCCGCTCCGAGCCCCATGGTCAACGCCTGCTGCAGAGCGCTTCGGAACAACGGATGGTCGTCGGCAATCAGTATTTCGTAGGCGGCCATGATAAGTCCTGTTGTTGTTCTGAACGGGCGAGTCGCGAGCGGCGCTCAGGATGCCGAGCACACCCTACCCGGTCAAGATAAATACCCGGAAAACCCCTAGGGACTTGGTAGCGCGACAACGCCAGCGCTACACAAGTTCACTGATTCTACCCGTTCGCCAGCGTTTTTCGCCTTTTTTCTGAGGTCCCCCCTGCCATGCACCGCCAATCCCTGCGGGCCGATCTGCTGATGCTGCTCACCGCCCTGATCTGGGGTACCACCTTCGTCGCCCAGCGTCTGGGCATGAACGAGATCGGCCCGTTCCTCTATACCGGGCTGCGTTTCGCCCTCGGCGCGCTGGTACTGCTGCCGCTGCTGCTGCGCCGCCCGGCCGGCGCCGTGGTCGAGCCGCTGAACCGCAGCCTGCTGGCCGGCGGCGTCCTGCTCGGCCTGGCCCTGACGGTCGGCATCAACCTGCAGCAGGTCGGCCTGCTGTTCACCAGCGTGACCAACTCCGGCTTCATCACCGGCCTATACGTGATCATGGTGCCGCTGCTCGGCCTGCTGATCGGCCAGCGCGCCGGCCTCGGCACCTGGGTCGGCGCCAGCCTGGCGGTATTCGGCATGGCCCTGCTGAGCATCGGCCCGGATTTCCATATCGCCTCCGGCGACTGGCTGCAGCTGGCCGGTGCGGTGGTCTGGGGCGTGCACGTGCTGCTGGTCGGCGCCCTGGCCAGCCGCCACGACCCGCTGCGCATCGCCTTCCTGCAGTTCGCCACCTGCGCGGCGATCAGCCTGCTGCTGGCCGTGGCGTTCGAGGAGCTGCAGCTCGACGCCATCCTGCGCGCCGGCCCGGCGGTGCTGTACGGCGGAGTGATCGCCGTCGGCATCGGCTACACCCTGCAGGTGGTGGCGCAGAAGCACGCCATCGCCTCGCACGCGGCGATCATCCTGTCGCTGGAGGCAGTGTTCGCCGCCATCGCCGGCGCCCTGGTGCTCGACGAGTCGCTGTCGGCGCGCGGCTACCTGGGCTGTGTGCTGATGTTCGCCGGCATGCTCGCCGCCCAGCTGTGGCCCAAGCGCCGTGCGACGGTGGCCGCTCAGGGCTGAACGAAGGGGCGCAGGCGCTGGTGCGCCTCGCTCTGCTCGTCCAGCGGCAGCTGGCGCTTGAAGCTCAGGTAGCGCTCGCTGAACACGTCGAGGTAGGCATCCAGCGCTTCGGCGGCCTGGCGGTCGCCGGCCAGCTCCAGGCACAGCGCCGCCACCTCGGCGGTGCACAGGTGCTCGCCGCGGGTCGAGCGGCGCAGGCGATAGCGCGAGTGCTGCTCGGGGCTCAGGCTGAGCACCGGGAAGCGCTCCAGGTAGGGACTCTTGCGAAACATCTTGCGCGCCTCGGTCCAGGTGGCGTCGAGCAGGACGAACAGCGGGCGCTTGCCGCCGGCCGGCGCGACCGTCTGCACCACCCGCTCGGGCGCGGCGTATTCGGCGGGAAACACGATGTAAGGCTGCCACTGCGGATCGTCGAGCAGCGCCAGCAGGCGCTCGTCCACCTCGATGCGCGACCAGCAGAAGGCGCTGTTGTCGGCCACCAGGTCGGCGATCAGCCAGCCGGTGTTGCTCGGCTTGAGCGCCTCGATGTCGTGCATCAGCAGGCACACGCCGGAGCGCGCGGCCACCTGCGGCCGCCAGGCGCACAGGCAGTGGCTGAGCGCCAGCCGGCAGTCCGGGCAGCGCGGCATGCGCGAGCCGCGGGCGACGAAGGGCTTGGCGCTGCGGGCAAGGCGCTCCGCGCGCAGACGGGCGACGCTGTTGCTCATCGGCAGGTCCTGGCAGGAAGGATCGACAAGGGCGCACGGCTCGCTGGGCGGCCGCGCCGGGGCGCGGCAGTCTAGCAGAGCCATGCCCGGGCGAGGCGCGTATCATGCGCCGACGCGAACCCGCCAGCCGACGGCGGGTCGAAGCCTCGGATCTCCAGGAGACAGACTCGTCATGCGCCGCATCGCCCCCCTGCTCGCCACCCTGCTGGCCACCTGCTCCGTGCAGGCCGCCTCGCTGCAGGATTTCGAACTCAACAAGCTGCTCAAGGACGTGGCCCGCAACAGCAGCGTCGGCACCCCGCGGGCGATCAACGAGGACATTCTCGACCAGGGCTACACCGTCGAGGGCAACCAGCTGATCAACCACCTCAGCGTGCGCAGCAGCCATGCCCAGCAGATGCGCAGCAACCCGGACGCCATGCGCAGCCAGCTGCGCGCCAGTGTCTGCAACAACCCCGGCTACCGCCAGCTGCTGGCCAAGGGCGCGGTACTGACCTACGCCTTCAGCGAGTACAAGAGCAATCGCCCGGTGGCGACCGAACGCTTCCAGGCCAGCGACTGCGCGGTCAGCAAGTAAGACCGCCAGCCACCGGCCGGCATTGTCAGCGCAGCAGGGTCGGATCGCCCTTGCCGGCCACCGCGGCGGCCTCCTCGCCGGTCAGCAGCGCGGTGCGCGGCACGTCCAGCAGGCGCGCACAGGCGGCCAGCACGTTGGCCCAGCAGCCACGGTTGGCGAACAGCATGCCCGCCTCGTCGAGCGTGCCACCGCGGTTGCGGTAGCCCAGCGCCGCGCTCTGGCTGGCATCCGGCAGGATCGGCCACAGGTGACCGCGCGCCACCTCCGGGCGCATGTGGGTGAGCAGCACGCGGCCGCGCATGGCCTGCGGGAACAGCCGCTCACGCAGGCTCTCGTCGGCCACCGCCTGCTGCTCCAGCAGGTCGCGCGGCGCGCGGAAGCGTCCCGGCTCCTGCAGGTAGACCAGCCGGTAGGGGACCCGGGCCTCCGCCAGGCGCCGGGCTGCCCGCTGCATCTCGGCCAGCTGGTAGCTGCCGTTGGCGATCAGCAGCAGCGGCTCGTGACCGGGGTTTTCCGCCACCACGATGGCGCCGTCGCGGGCCAGCTGCTGCGCCTGGGCTGCATCGAACACGCAGGGCCGCTCGCGCTTGGGCACCACCAGGCAGGCCAGCTGGCCGCGCGCCTGATAGATCTGCGGCAGCAGCGCCAGGGTGCTGTTGTGGTCGGCGGGAAACAGCACCCGCACGCCATCGCTCATCTCGCCGAGCAGCGCCTCGCAGAAGGTCGGATCCTGATGCGACTGCTGGTTCTTGCCGTTTTCCCAGGTGTGCGAGGTGGCCACCAGCGGCCAGCCGAGCCAGCCGGCCGGCCGACCGACCTCGCGCTGCTGGCGGGCGAAGGTCAGGGTCTGACGCACCGCGCCGAGCATCTTCACGCAGAACGCCTCGTAGCTGGCCACCAGGTTGAGTCCGCCCTGGTTGGCCAGGCAGGCGGCGACCACCGCCTCCTCGTTGAGCGCGGTGATGATCTTGCCGTCCAGCGCCTCGTTGTCGTTCTCCGGCGCGCAGACCCGATGCTTGAGCGCCCGCAGCACGCCACCCAGGCGGTTGCTGGCCAGCTCGTCGGGGTTGCCGACCCGCGGGCGCAGCTGCGGATTGCTGGCCACCAGTTCGACGAAGAAGCGGTCGATGGCGCTCATCGGCGAGCAGGCCTGGTCGTGGAAGTGCAGCGCGGGGATCTGCGGCAACAGCGGCCGGCGCACGGCCAGCGGGTGATCGCGCTCCAGCGGCCGCCCGCCGCGCAGGGCGGCGAAGCGGGCCAGCGCCGCGTCCAGCTCGTCCGGCGCCACCCACAGGGCGGCCACGCCGTCGTTGAACAGCCGGCGCACCTCGGCGTCGTGGCGCGGATTGCCCGGCAGCGGCAGGTTGTGCGCGGCGTTCTCGCCGGCCCCGAAGAAGCCGAAGCCCTTGACCGTCTCGGCGATGGCGAAGGGGATCGGCAGCGGATAGTCGAGGATGCCGCGCGCCAGCTCGTCGACCCGGTGCGTCAGGTGCTGCTCCATCTCGTGCAGGGCGCAGACGAAGGCGGCCGGATCGCGGCCGTCGCAGCGCAGCGGATCGAAGCCACAGCGTCGCAGGTGCTCGACGAAATCGGCCAGCCCCTGCGGGGTGCCCAGCTCGGTGCGCTGTTCGATGCGCCGGCCATTGGCGATCAGCACCGGCAGGGCCACGCCGCAGTCATCGGCGCGCCACCAGCGCGGCATCCAGTCGCTGCCGCGCTGTTCCTCGGCGGCGCCGTCGGAGAGGAAGGCCACCAGGGTCTCGCCGGGCAGCGGCTGATGGGCGTACTGCAGTTCGGCGAAGCCCAGGTAGCCACCCTCGGCGATGCCGCCGGCGGTATGCGGACTGACGTGGCTGCCCAGCGGCACGCCCGGCAGGCCATCGGCCGCCTGGGCATAGCTATAGAAGTCCGCCACCAGGCGACTGAGGCCGGCCTCGTCGCGCCCGTAGCGCGCGGCCTGCTCGGCATGCAGGTTGCCGGTGAGCACGTTGAGCGCCTCGATCGCCGCCACGCAGTGGCCCTGGCCGAGGGTCCAGGCGCGGGTCTCGCCGGTCAGCGCATTGAGCGCCAGGTAGCCGGCGTAGGCCGGCACCAGGTTCAGCGCGCCGCCGGTGTGCCCCTCGGGATGCTCCTTGAAGTCGTCGCCTTGCAGCGGCGCGCCGTCGAGGCGCACGCGGCGGGCGTAGGTCATGTGCGCCACCAGCCAGAGGCCGGCGCAGGTCAGCCGGTCGAGCGCCTGCAGCAGACGGTAGACGCTGGCCAGGTCCGGCTGCCGGCCGGACTGCACCAGGCGGTGGGCAAGGCGGAACACCGCCGCCTGGGTCGCCGGGGTGTGCAGCAGCGGACCGCAGCCCCCGGCCCACTCGGCGAACGCCGGCTCGGCGCGGGCGTGGGCTTGCAGTTCTTCGACGCAAGGCAAAAGCTGGGTCATGGAACAAGACTCCGGGGCAGGCCTGGGAGTAGTCTAGAACCATGACACCCTCCGCGGCTGATTTGCATCAAGCCCCTGCCGCATGCCTGGCAGGCAGCCGCGTCACTCGCGACAAGGAGTTCTTATGGCGCTTCTCACCTTCATGGGAGCCATCCAGCAGGTCACCGGCTCTCGCTACCTGATCGAGACGCGCGACGGCGCCCGGGTGCTGCTGGAGTGCGGCATGTGCCAGGGCCGGCGCGAGGACGAGGCGCACAACAGCGCCCCCTTCGCCTTCGATCCCCGCCAGCTGGATGCGGTGGTCATCTCCCATGCGCACATCGACCACAGCGGCCTGCTTCCGCGTCTCGCGGCCGAGGGCTACCGCGGGCCGGTGTACGCCACCACCGCCACCTGCGAGCTGATGCAGCTGATGCTGCTGGATGCCGCGCAGATCCAGGAAAAGGACGCCGAGTGGGAGAACAAGTGGCGCGCGCGCATGGGCCGCGCGCCGGTGGTGCCGCTGTACACCACCCTCGACGCCGAGGCCGCGCTCAAGCTGCGCCGGCCGGTGGAGTACGGCCAGCGGGTGGAGGTGGCGCGCGGCATCGGCGTGACCTTCCATGACGCCGGGCACATCCTCGGCTCGGCGATCGTCGAGCTGGACGTACACGACCACGGCCTGACCCGCCGCGTGGTGTTCTCCGGCGATCTGGGCAACTCCTGCACGCCGCTGATGCGCGACCCGACGCCGCTGAGCGAGGCCGACGTGGTGCTGATGGAGTCGACCTACGGCGACCGCGACCACCGCTGCGACGCCGACACCCTGGAGGAGCTGGTCGACATCCTGCAGCAGGCCCACCGCGATGGCGGCAACGTGCTGATCCCGGCCTTCGCCGTCGGCCGCACCCAGGACCTGATCTTCCACCTCGGGCGCTTCTACCAGCAGGGCCGGCTGCCGCAGCAGGCCGTGTTCCTCGACAGCCCCATGGCGATCCAGGCCAACGCAATCTACCACCGCTTCCACGAACAGTTCGACCCCAAGGATCGCGAGATGCTGCGCAACAACGGCGTCACGCGCGTCGAGGACTGGCTGCCGATCCTGCGCTGCACACCCAAGGCGGAGGATTCGATGGCGATCAACCGCATCCAGAGCGGCGCGATCATCATCGCCGGCAGCGGCATGTGCAACGGCGGGCGCATCGTCCACCACCTCAAGCACAACCTGTGGCGCAAGGAGTGCCACATAGTGTTCCCCGGCTACCAGGCCCAAGGCACCCTCGGCCGCGCCATCGTCGACGGTGCACCGACCGTGCGTGTGTTGCGCCAGCGCATCGCGGTGAAAGCCAAGGTGCACACCCTCGGCGGCTTCTCCGCGCACGCCGGGCAATCGCAGCTGCTCGACTGGGTGAAACACTTCGATCACCGCCCGGAGCTATATTTGGTACATGGGGAACTGGAAAAGATGAAAGTGCTGCAACAGGCACTACATGATCGCTTGCAGTGGACTGCCAACATCCCGGAACCGGGTGAGCAGATCGCACTCTGAGCGACAGACAACAAGGAGTGGGTTATGCCTTACGAGTCCGATGACTATCTGTCGAGACACTTCCAGACCAGCGCCATCGACCTGGGGGAAAAGGTCGATGAACTGCTCGCCCTGAGCGTGCCGCCCGGAAGTCCCAACCACGCCCTCTACCACGAGATGCTGATGACCGTGGTGCGCATGGCCGAAGCCGACCGCAATCGCTGGGACGCCAAGATCATGATGCAGACCCTGCGCGAGATGGAGAGCGCGTTCAGCATGCTCGAGCAGTTCAAGCGCCGGCGCAAGGTCACGGTGTTCGGCTCGGCGCGCACCAAGCCCGATCATCCGCTGTACCTGCAGGCCCGCGACCTCGGCCGCCTGCTCGCCCACCACGAGCTGATGACGGTCACCGGCGCCGGCGCCGGGATCATGGCCGCCGCCCACGAGGGCGCCGGTCTCGAGCACAGCCTGGGCTTCAACATCACCCTGCCGTTCGAGCAGCGCGCCAACGACGTGGTGCACGATACCGGCAACCTGCTGCCGTTCCACTTCTTCTTCCTGCGCAAGCTGTTCTTCGTCAAGGAGGCCGACGCCCTGGTGCTCTGCCCCGGCGGCTTCGGCACCCTGGACGAGGCGCTGGAGGTGCTGACCCTGATCCAGACCGGCAAGAGCCCGATCGTCCCGGTGGTGCTGCTCGACGTGCCGGAAGGCCGCTACTGGAAGGATGCCCTGCACTTCATCCGCGAGCAGCTGGAGGAGAACGGCTACATCCTGCCCAGCGACATGAACCTGCTCAAGCTGGTGACCAGTGCCGAGGAAGCGGTGGTGGAGATCACCCACTTCTATCGCAACTACCACTCCAGCCGCTGGCTCAAGGGCCTGTTCGCCATCCGCATGAACCGGCCGCTGAACGCCCATGCCCTGGCCTACCTGCACGACGAGTTCGCCGACCTGTGCGTGGAGGGTGGCTTCCACCAGCAACCCTACTGCGAGCTGGAGCAGGACGAGCCGGAGTTCCGCCACCTGATTCGCCTCGCCTTCCAGTTCAACGGCCGCGACCAGGGCCGCCTGCGCGAGCTGATCAACTTCATCAACCTGCCGGAGAACTGGCAGCGCTCCACCAGCCAGGCCTGAACAGCGCACCAGCCAAGCCCCCGACCGGCAACGGTCGGGGGCTTTTTCATGGGCGACCCGCTCAGGCGCAGGCAGCGCTGCCCGTGCTCAGCCTTGCTGGGCGCTGAAGTGGCCGAGGCTCACCCCGTCGCTGTCCTGATGGGTCGGCATGACCCTGACCCGTGCATGGCGCTGCAGGGTCACGCCGAGGAAGAAGGCCGGCGCGCGCATCCACGACAGCAGCATCAGGCCGATGCCCAGCAGCGAGATGACCATGGCGATCACGAACACCAGGCCGATGCCCGCCACCTCCGAGCCGCTGCCGAACTCCGGCGAGATGCTGTCGAGCATGGTCTGGGCGAACACCACGGTGAGGATTGCCCCGCCCAGCAGCGGGCACAGCCCGCGCAGGAAGAAGTGCCGCCAGCTATCGAACAGACTGTGGCGGAAATACCAGACGCAGGCGAAGGCGGTGAGCGAGTAGTAGAAGCAGATCATCATGCCCAGCGCGGCGATGGTGTCGGTCAGCACGTTCTCGCTGAGGGTGCGCATGATCACGTAGAACAGCGCGGCGGCCAGGCCGGCGCAGACGGTGGCGTAGCGCGGCGTCCGCGAGCGCGGGCAGACGCTGGCGAAGCGCTCGGGCACCGCGCCGAAGTGGCCCATGGCCAGCAGGGTGCGCGCCGGCGAGACGAAGGTCGACTGCAGCGAGGCGGCGGTGCTGGCCAGCACCGCGATCGACATCAGGATCGCCAGCGGCCCCATCACCGGCCCGGCCAGGTGGGCGAAGACGTTCTCCTGGATGTACGGATTGCCCAGGCCGACGCCCTCGCTGCCGGTCCCGGAGAACTGCAGGGTGGCGATGGCGGTGAACAGGTACAGGCCGAGGATCAGCAGGACGGTCAGCGCGGCGGCCAGCCCCGGCGTCTGGTGGCTGCCGACCGACTCCTCGCTGACCGACAGGCAGACGTCCCAGCCCCAGAAGATGAAGATCGACAGCGACAGACCCGCCGCCAGCGCCGAGAAGGAGTCGACGCCGAACGGGTTGAACCAGTCCAGGCTGAACTCGACGGCCGGCGCCGCCGACGTGCCGTTCAGGGCGGCGATGCCGAAGCCGATCAGCACCAGCAGCTGCAGGCCGACCAGGGCGTACTGGAAGCTCATGGTGGAGCCGATGCCGCGGCAGCAGATCCACACCGCGAGGGCGATGAACAGGCAGCAGGTGACGACGTTGAGCAGCAGGTTGCCGCTCAGCTGCGCCAGCTCTTCCCGGCCGGTGAGCTGCGCCAGCAGCAGATAGAAGAAGTCCACCGCCACCCCGGCCAGATTCGACAGCACGATGATGGTGGCGATCACCAGGCCCCAGCCGCCGATCCAGCCGATCATCGGTCCGAAGGCGCGGGTCGACCAGGTGAACGAGGTACCGCTGTCGGGCTCGGCGGCGTTCAGCTCGCGATAGCCGAGCGCCACCAGCAGCATCGGCAGGAAGCCGATGATGAAGATCGCCGGCAGATGCACGCCGACCTCGCGCACCGTCGGTCCGAGCGCGCCAGTCAGGGTGTACACCGGCGCGATGGTGGAAATCCCCAGGGCGATGCCGCCGATCAGGCCCAGGCTGCCGCCGGCCAGCCCTTTCCGTGCCCCGGCCCCTGGCCGGGGCGATGCAGTCGTTGCAGTCATGAGTTGTTCCCGTCGTTCTTGGAGTTGTTGTCAGGCTGGCGCCCTAGCGGGCAGAGGTGTGCAGGCGCGGGATGGCGGGGTCCGCCTGGCGGGCGGCGAGGCGTGCCGCGCAGGCCGCGCGGAACGCCTCGAACAGGCGCAGGGACACCGGGTTGTCGGCGAAGCGCCACTCCGGATGCCACTGCACGCCGAGGGCGAAGGCGGCACTGCCGACCACGCTAACCGCCTCGACCAGGCCATCGGGCGCCAGCGCCTCGACCCGCAGGCCCGGCGCCAGGCGGTCGATGCCCTGGCTGTGCAGCGAGTTGACGGCGAACGTCGGCGGCAGGCCCAGGCGCTCGAACAGCCCGCCGGGCTGCACCGCGACGCTGTGCTGCGCGGCGTACTGCTCCGCCACCGCCACCTCCTGCGGCTCGCGGTGGTCCAGGTGGTCCGGCAGCTCGTGCACCCGCTGGTGCAGGCTGCCGCCGAGGGCCACGTTGAGTTCCTGGAAACCGCGGCAGATGCACAGCACCGGAACCCCCAGGTCCAGCGCGGCGCGCAGCAGCGGCAGGGTCAGGCGGTCGCGCTGCGCATCGTGCAGGGTGCCGGCGGCGCTGGCCGGGCCTTCGTAGTGGTGCGGCTCAACGTTGGATGGCGAGCCGGTGAACAGCACGCCATCCAGCCGCTCAAGCAGGCGGCGCGGGTCGATCGCCTCGTCGCGCGCCGGCAGCAGCAGTGGAATCCCGGCAAAGCCGGCCGCTTCGACGTACTTGTCGCCCACGGTGTGCGAGGAGTACTTGCCCAGTTGCTGGCGGCAGGCGGTCACGCCGATCAGGGGAGCGTATGACATAGGTAAGGGACGTCCTGTGGATCCGGAACGCAGCGTCCGGCTCAGATGCTCAGCCGGTCGCGCAGTTGGTAGTAGGTGGCCCCCAGCGCGGTGAACGGCACGCGGAACAGGCGCCCGCCCGGGAACGGGTAGTGCGGCAGGCTGGCGAAGGCGTCGAAGCGCTCGGCCTGGCCGCGCAGGGCCTCGGCCAGCAGCTTGCCGGCCAGGTGGGTGTAGGTCACGCCGTGGCCGCTGCAGCCCTGGGAGTAGTAGACGTTGTCGCCGATCCGCCCGACCTGCGGCAGGCGCGACAGGGTCAGCAGGAAGTTGCCGGTCCAGGTGTAGTCGATCTTCACGTTCTTCAGCTGCGGGAAGGTCTTGAGCATCTTCGGCCGGATGATCGCCTCGATGTCCGCCGGGTCGCGCGCCCCGTAGACCACACCACCGCCGTAGATCAGGCGCTTGTCGGCGCTCAGGCGGAAGTAGTCGAGCAGGTAGTTGCAGTCCTCGACGCAGTAGTCCTGCGGCAACAGGCTGGCGGCCAGCTCGTCGGACAGTGGCTCGGTGGTGAGCACCTGGGTGCCGCAGGGCATCGACTTGGCGGCCAGTTGCGGCAGCAGGTTGCCCAGGTAGGCGTTGCCCGCGACTATCACGAAGCGCGCCGCGACCTCGCCGGCGGCGGTGTGCACCACCGGCCGCGCACCATGCTCGATGCGCGTCGCCGCGCTCTGCTCGTAGATGGCGCCGCCCAGCGAGGCGACCGCCGCGGCCTCGCCCAGGGCCAGGTTGAGCGGGTGGACGTGGCCGCCGCTCATGTCCAGCATGCCGCCGACGTAGCGCTCGCTGCCCACCACGCGACGGATGCCGTCATGGTCGAGCAGCTCGAGCTGGTGATGACCGTAGCGCTCCCACAGCTTCTTCTGCGCCTCCAGATGACGCACCTGCTTGCCGGTCAGCGCGGCGAACACGCCGCCGTCCTTGAGGTCGCACTGGATGTTGTAGCGGGCGATGCGCTCGCGAATGATCCGCCCGCCCTCGAAGGCCATGGCGCCGAGCAGCTCGGCGTGGCGGATGCCGACGGCGCGCTCGATCACGTCGATGTCGCGGCTGTAGCTGTTGACGATCTGCCCGCCATTGCGCCCCGAGGCGCCGAAGCCGACCTTCGCCGCTTCCAGCACCACCACGCTGAAGCCGCTCTCGAGCAGGAACAGTGCGCTGGACAGGCCGGTATAGCCCGCGCCGATGATGCAGACGTCCGCCTCGACACGGCCCTTGAGCACCGGGTAGTCGACCTGCGGGTTCCGCGAAGCGGCGTAGTAACTGCTGACATGTTGCGTCATGGTAAGACTCCTTGCCGTTGCCGGTCGGGCAGCGGCCTCACAGCTTGATCCAGGTGGCCTTAAGCTCGGTGTACTTGTCGAAGGCGTGCAGCGACTTGTCGCGGCCATTGCCGGACTGCTTGAAGCCACCGAAGGGCGCGGTCATGTCGCCGCCGTCGTACTGGTTGACCCACACGCTGCCGGCGCGCAGCGCCTTGGCCGCCCGATGCGCCCGGGACAGGTTGCCGGTCCAGATCGCCGCGGCCAGGCCATAGATGCTGTCGTTGGCGATGGCGATGGCCTCTTCGGTGGTGTCGAACGGAATCACCGTCAGCACCGGACCGAAGATCTCCTCGCGGGCGATGCGCATCTGGTTGTGCGCCTCGTCGAAGATGGTCGGCTCGAGGTACACGCCGCCGGTTTCGCTCAGGGTCTGCCGGCCGCCGCAGAGCAGCCGGGCGTTGTCCGCCTTGCCCGCCTCGATGTAGGACAGCACGCTGTTCAGGTGGCCCTGGTCGACCAGCGCGCCGACGCGGGTCTGCGGGTCCAGTGCATGGCCGACCTTCCAGCCCTGGAGCGCGGCGACCACCAGCGGCATGAACTTGTCCTTGATCGAGCGCTGCACCAGCAGGCGCGAACCGGCGGTGCACATCTCGCCCTGGTTGAAGCAGATGGCCATCGCCGCCGCCTCGGCGGCCTCCTGCAGGTCGGGCGCGTCCTCGCAGACGATGTTGGCGCTCTTGCCGCCGGCCTCCAGCCAGACCCGCTTCATGTTCGACTCGCCGGCATAGATCATCAGTTGCTTGGCGATCCGGGTCGATCCGGTGAACACCAGGGTGTCGACGTCCATGTGCAGGGCCAGCGCCTGGCCGACGGTGTGGCCGTAGCCGGGCAGCACGTTGAGCACGCCGGCCGGGATGCCGGCCTCCAGCGCCAGCCGGGCCATGCGGATGGCGCTCAGCGGCGACTTCTCGGACGGCTTGACGATCACCGAGTTGCCGGTGGCCAGCGCCGGGCCGAGCTTCCAGGCGGTCATGATCATCGGGAAGTTCCACGGCACGATGGCGGCGACCACGCCGACCGGCTCGCGGGTCACCAGGCCCAGCTCGTCGTGCGGCGTGGCGGCCACTTCGTCGTAGATCTTGTCGATCGCCTCGCCGCTCCAGCGGAGGGCGCGCGAGGCGCCGGGCACGTCGACGTTCAGCGCGTAGTGGATCGGCTTGCCCATGTCGAGGGTTTCCAGCAGCGCCAGCTCCTCGGCATGGGCGTCCAGCAGGTCGGCGAAGCGGATCATGATCCGCTTGCGCTCGACCGGCTTCAGGCGCGACCAGACCCCGGACTCGAAGGTGGCGCGGGCGTCGCGTACGGCGACCTCGGCGTCGGCGGCATCGCAGCTGGCGATGCTGGCCAGGAAGCGGCCATCCACCGGGCTGACGCACTCGAAGGTGGCGCCGGAAGCGGCTTCCCGGTATTCGCCACCGATGAAGGCGCGGCCTTCCAGGTGCAGGCGCTTGGACAGGTTTTCCCAGTATTCGCGGGTCAGAGCAGTCATCGAGAGCCTCCCGGCCTCATACCGTGTGCAGGTACCAGTTGTATTCCAGGTCGGAGATCGACACCTCGAACTCCGCCAGCTCGCTTTCCTTGCAGGCGACGAAGACGTCGATGTACTCCGGGCTGATGTACTGGTTGAGCACTTCGCTGTCGTCCAGCGCGCGCAGGGCATCGCGCAGGTTGTTGGGCAGGCTCTGCTCCAGCTGCTCGTAGGAGTTGCCCTCGATCGGCGCGCCCGGCTCGATCCGGTTGGTCAGGCCGTGGTGAATGCCGGCGAGGATCGCCGCCATCATCAGGTAGGGGTTGGCATCGGCGCCGGCGACGCGGTGCTCGATGCGCACGGCGTCGGCGCTGCCGGTCGGCACCCGCACCGCCACGGTGCGGTTGTCCAGGCCCCAGGACGGCGCATTGGGCACGTAGAACTGCGCGCCGAAGCGGCGGTAGGAGTTGACGTTGGGACACAGGAAGGCCATCGAGGCCGGCATGGTTTCCAGCACGCCGCCGATGGCGTGGCGCAGCGCGTCGTTCTCCACCGGCTCCTCGCTGGTGAAGATGTTGCGCCCGGTGGCCTTGTCGAGCAGCGAGATGTGCACGTGCAGACCGTTGCCGGCCTGGCCCGGGTAGGGCTTGGCCATGAAGGTGGTGTCCATCTCGTGGTCGTAGGCGATGTTCTTGATCAGGCGCTTGAGCAGCACCGCGTAGTCGCAGGCCTTGAGCGCGTCCTCGACGTGATGCAGGTTGACCTCGAACTGCGCCGGGGCGCTTTCCTTGACGATGGCGTCGGCCGGAATGCCCTGCTCCTTGGCGGCCTCCAGGATGTCCTGCAGGCAGTCGGCGTATTCGTCGAGGTCGTCGATCAGGTACACCTGGGTCGACTGCGGCCGCTTGCCGGAGATCGGCGAGCGCGGCGGCTGCGGGCGGCCGTTGAGGTTGTCCTGGTCGATCAGATAGAACTCCAGCTCGAAGGCCGCGCAGATCGCCAGGCCCATGGCGTCGAACTTGGCCACCACGCGGCGCAGCACCTCGCGCGGGTCGGCGAAGAACGGCTGACCCTCCAGCTCGTGCATGCTCATCAGCAACTGGCCGGTCGGGCGCTTCTGCCAGGGCTCATTGGCCAGGGTGCCGGGAATCGGGTAGCAGACGCGGTCCGCGTCGCCGATATCCAGGCCCAGGCCGGTGCTCTCGACCGTCGAGCCGTTGATATCCAGGGCAAACAGCGAGGCCGGCAGGTTGATGCCCTTCTCATACACCTTGCGCAGGCTGGCGCGTTCGATGCGCTTGCCGCGCACCACGCCGTTCATGTCGGCGATCAGCAGGTCGACGTATTGGAGATCAGGGTGAGCGACGAGGAATTCGCTCACTTCGGAGGAATCTATGACGCACGGGGAGACCGACGACATGGCTTTACATCCTTTGGTTTTATTGGGGCAGCAACTCGAAGCAAGCCGGCCTCATCAGCGAGGCGGAGCGGACCTGGTCCTGCTTCTCGGTTTTCCGTCAGCACCGCCTGCGCCTTGCCAGGCCGGCGGCTTGCTGTTTGCTCGATCCTTCGTCCGGATTCTATGATGTGCCTTCACGCAACAAACATTGGCACTCAGACAAGCGAAGATTGCACCGATGCAATACAAGATCAGCCATGCCGACCTGAACCTGGTTCTCGCCCTGGTGCGCGGCGGTTCGCTGGCGCGCGCCGCCAGCCTGCTGCGGGTGGACGTGTCGACCGTGTTCCGCGCCATCCGCCGTCTGGAAACCGAGCTGGGCAGCACCCTGTTCACCAAGAGCCGGCGCGGCTACCTGCCCACCGGCATCGCCCAGGCGCTGGCCGAGCGCGCGGAGCAGGCCGAACTCGCCCTGGAGACGGCGCAACTGGTGCTGGAGCAGGGCGAGCAGGTGGTCAGCGGCACCGTGCGCCTGACCTGTACCGATGCGGTGCTCAACCACCTGCTGTTGCCCGCCCTCGCCGAGGTCATGCCGCGCTATCCGGCTCTGTCGCTGGAGCTGGTCACCTCCAGCAGCTTCGCCAACCTCAGCCGCCGCGATGCCGACATGGCTTTGCGCCTGACCAACACGCCGCCGGAGCACTTGGTCGGGCGCTGTCTGGGCAGCACAAGCTACAAGGTCTACGGCGTTGCAGCGTTCCGCGCGACGTTCGCCAGCCAGCCCGCCAGCGTGCCTTGGGTCGGCCCGGATGACGTGCTGCCGGATCACCCGACGGTGGTCTGGCGCCGCCAGCAGCTTCCCGGCATGCTGTCACGCTATCGCTGCAGCGACATGTCGGCGGTCGCGCAACTGGTCAACGCCGGCTTGGGCGTGGCCGCGCTGAGCGACTTCATGGCCGACGACCTGCCCAACGCCGAGGCGCTGAGCGATGCCCTGCCCGGCTGCAATACCCAGCTGTGGCTGCTGACTCGCCCGGACTGCCGCGCCCTGCGCTCGGTGCGCACGCTGTTCGACGAACTGGGGCCGCTGATCCGTGCCCGCCTGGACGAGCCCGCCCGTCCCGACATGGACGAAGGCTGAGCCGCCGTTGTCGCGGAGGCGGATCATCGGTCGTTGCGGCCAGCGATCGTACAGCTCCAGCCCGACACGCCCATGCACGGTTGGCGTCTGCCGACCGGCAATCCGCATTGCCAGGCACGGGGGCGCGAAAAAGAAAAACCCCGGACAGACTGACTGTCCGGGGTTCGATGATGGTGCTCCACCGCTGCCACGGGAGTGCTCCGGGGGAGCCGTTCAGGCCTCGGGATCCATGCGCCCCTGCAGCAAGCGAGTGATGGCGCCGACGGCAAAACCCCGATACGCCAAAAAACGCCCCTGCCGGGCGCGCTCGCGGGCGTCAGTGGGCAGGCAGCCGAACTTGCGCTGCCAGGTCTCGCGCAGGCACCGGTTCCAGTCGATGTCGGAGCTCTCCAGCGCCAGGGCAATCGCCTCGGCCTTCACCCCCCGCTGCTGCAGCTCGTCGCGGATGCGCAGCGGCCCCCAGCCCTTGGCCGCGCCGCTGGCGATGTAGCTGGACAGGTAGCGGTCCTCGGACAACAGCCCCTGCTGCTCCAGCAGGTCCAGCGCCGACTCGATGCAATCGGACTGGGCGCCACGGCGCAGCAGCTTGCGGCCCAGCTCGACACGCCCATGCTCGCGGCGCGCCAGCAGGTCCATGGCCGCCCGCCGCACGGCGGCGGGTGTGTCGAGCTGCGCGGACATGGACGTTTAGATGTCCATTTCCACGTCGGCGTCTTCCTCGCTGGCGGCCGTCACCTTGAGGTTGGCGTTCTGGCCGAGCAGCTGGGAGCGGATCGCGCTGTCGAGGGTCTGGCAGATTTCCGCATTGTCCTCGAGGAAGCGCGCGGCATTGGCTTTGCCCTGGCCGATCTTGCTGCCCTGGTAGCTGTACCAGGCGCCGGACTTCTCGATCAGGCCGAGCTGCACGCCGAGGTCGATGATCTCGCCGGTACGGTAGATACCCTTGCCGTAGAGGATCTGGAACTCGGCCTGGCGGAACGGCGGGGCCATCTTGTTCTTCACCACCTTGACGCGGGTCTCGTTGCCGATCACCTCGTCGCCTTCCTTGACCGAGCCGATGCGGCGGATGTCCAGACGTACGGAGGCGTAGAACTTCAGCGCATTGCCGCCGGTAGTGGTTTCCGGACTGCCGAACATCACGCCGATCTTCATGCGGATCTGGTTGATGAAGATCACCAGGCAGTTGGCGTTCTTGATGTTGCCGGTGATCTTGCGCAGGGCCTGAGACATCAGGCGCGCCTGCAGACCGACGTGCTGGTCGCCCATCTCGCCTTCGATTTCCGCTTTGGGCACCAGGGCCGCCACCGAGTCGACGATAACCACGTCGACCGCGTTGGAGCGCACCAGCATGTCGGTGATTTCCAGGGCCTGCTCGCCGGTGTCCGGCTGGGAGACCAGCAGGTCATCGACATTGACGCCGAGCTTGGCGGCGTAGTCGGGGTCGAGCGCGTGCTCGGCATCGACGAAGGCGCAGGTGGCGCCCTGCTTCTGGGCCTGAGCGATCACCGACAGGGTAAGGGTGGTCTTGCCCGAGGATTCCGGACCGTAGATCTCGACGATACGCCCCTTGGGCAGGCCGCCGATGCCGAGGGCGATATCCAGGCCCAGCGAGCCGGTGGAGATGGCCGGTACCGCCTGGCGCTCGTGGTCGCCCATGCGCATCACCGCACCCTTGCCGAACTGACGCTCGATCTGACCCAGGGCCGCGGCCAGGGCACGCTTCTTGTTCTCGTCCATTGAAGTCCTCTCGTTTCGGAGCGGCCTGCAGGCCACGATCAACTGTATAATTAGCCAGTATTATTCCACAGGGCAGGACACCCGCCTACCCCTCGGCGGGATTTTCCCCTGCCGTCAGTCGCAACAGCCCCTCGAGGGCCCGTGCCACGGTGCGCTCGCGCACCGTCTGGCGGTCCCCGGGGAAGTGACAACGGCAACTGAACACTTGCCCCGCCGCCTGCCAGGCCAGCCATACGGTGCCCACCGGCTTGTCCGGCGTACCACCATCCGGGCCGGCGATGCCGCTGACCGCCACCGCCAGCGCCGCCCCGCTGCGCTGGCAGGCGCCATGTGCCATCGCCTCGACCACCTCGCGGCTGACCGCGCCGACCGTGGCGAACAACCTCTCCGGCACATCCAGCTGCAGGCTCTTCTGCCGGTTGGAATAGGTGACGTAGCCGGCCTCGAACCACTGCGAACTGCCGGCAATCCGGGTGATGGCTTCGGCAATCCCGCCACCGGTGCAGGACTCGGCGGTGGTGACCTGCAGTTGCCGCGCTTGCAGCGCTTCCCCCAGCCGTGCGGCCAGGTGGGTAATGCGATCCATGATTGCGCCTCCGGGGTTAAGCCTGTCCGGGCGATACCGTACACTAGCCGCTTTTGCGAATTGAAGCCGGACCGCGATGAGCAACGATTTCTCCGCCCACACGCCGATGATGCAGCAGTACCTGAAGATCAAGCAGCAGCATCCCGATCAGTTGCTGTTCTATCGCATGGGCGACTTCTACGAGCTGTTCTATGCCGATGCGCAGAAGGCGGCCAAGCTGCTCGATATCACCCTGACCGCACGCGGCCAGTCGGCAGGCCAGCCGATCCCGATGGCCGGTATCCCGTTCCACTCCGCCGAAGGATACCTGGCGCGCCTGGTCAGGCTCGGCGAGTCGGTGGCGATCTGTGAACAGATCGGCGATCCGGCGACCAGCAAGGGCCCGGTCGAACGTCAGGTGGTACGCATCATCACCCCCGGTACGGTGAGCGACGAGGCGCTGCTCGACGAGCGCCGCGACAACCTGCTGGCCGCCCTGCTCGGCGACGAGCGCCTGTTCGGCCTGACGGTACTGGACATCACCAGCGGCCGTTTCAGCGTGCAGGAAATCAAGGGTTGGGAAGCACTGCTGGCCGAACTCGAGCGGCTCAATCCGGCCGAGCTGCTGATCCCCGACGACTGGCCGCAGGATCTGCCGGCAGAAAAGCGCCCCGGCGTGCGCCGCCGCGCGCCCTGGGACTTCGACCGCGCCACTGCGCTCAAGGCACTGTGCCAGCAGTTCGGCACCCAGGACCTCAACGGCTTCGGCTGCCAGGGCCTGACCCTCGCCATCGGCGCCGCCGGTTGTCTGCTGCTCTATGCCCGCGAAACCCAGCGCAGCGCCCTGCCGCACATCCGCAGCCTGCGCCACGAGCGTCTCGACGATGCCGTCGTCATGGATGCCGCCAGCCGACGCAACCTGGAGCTGGACACCAATCTCGCCGGTGGTCGCGACAACACCCTGCAGAGCGTGGTCGACCGCAGCATGACCGCCATGGGCAGCCGCCTGCTGTGCCGCTGGCTGAACCGCCCGCTGCGTGACCGCTCCATTCTCGAAGGCCGTCAACAGGCCATCCGCTGTCTGCTCGACGACTATCGTTTCGAAAACCTGCAACCGCGACTCAAGGACATCGGCGAC